>JBQNBN010000142.1:0-2558 GCA_052169915.1 Treponema sp. | reverse complement strand
ATAGTTCCGGCAAAGAAATCTTACGCGGCTACAGGGACGAAATTGTATCGCAGGGGATTGGCTGCCGGTTTGGAACAAGCAACCCGCGCATTATCGACCGGATTTTTTACGTCAACAAATTATTCCGCATGGGACTACTTTTCGTATTCGACACGAAAGAAACGGTTATAGTCTCCGAAGCACTTAAAACGCGACAATATGCCGACACGGGAATGCCTGAAAAAGGCAAAGGCGAAGACGCGCCTGACCATATTTGTGACGCGCTTGAATACGTAATTTACCGCATTATACGAAGCGATAAAGATTTTTTTAATCTTAAAGATTTATCTAGGGAGAATGTTAAGGAAAATGGCTACATTCAGACAGCTTTCACAAAGTGAAACAAACGTAAATCACCGGCGCGTATTTGAAATAATTGCGCGCCATGAAGCGGATACGGAAACGACGCAAGACGGCTACCAAGAAATAGCCCTTGACGCCTCCGAATTGTCAGAGGTGCGCGACTGTCTTTATTCAGAGGTACGCGAAAACCTGACGAATGACGGCGCAATACAGACGGCGAAGGAATTACGCGATTCATTGTATTTGAAAATGAAAGAAAACATTTATGCCGCCGTCAAAGAGAATGCCGCGCGCAACGCCTTAAACGTCCAAAAGGGCATAACGCACGACGGCTATTTTAATCCGACAAGCGGTATAGGGACGGTAATAGACCCCGGCATGGATACGCAAAGTTTTATTCCCGTTTCCATAACGCCGCAGGAAGCGACTGCCTACTACGCAAACGGGGGACTACCGGCGCGTATCATCAACAAAAAAGCCGGCTGCCTGTCCCTTGACGGCGTACAATTTGAATGCAAAGACTTTAGCCCCGATGACTTACAAAGGCTTGAAGATTATTCAAACAAATGCGGCTTTTCCGACGCCTACGCAAAGGCTATAACAGAGGCACTCATTTTCGGCGGGGCTGCCGTATACCCCGCCCTTATTGGAGACAACCCCGTACGCACGCAGGCGGGAATGCACGAACTTTTAGCCTCCCTGCCTGAAAAAAACTTTATCCGCTATTGGATAAACGCCGACCGCTGGAACTGCGTATTTACCCCTGAATACAATATCACCGCACAAGATTATTTGTACTCTCAAAGTTTATTTATTCCTCTCGGCGGGTGCAGGGTAAACACGCGGCGCATGGCGATGGTGCGACCGGTAAAACTTCCCTTTTGGGCGGCGGTTAAACAGATGGGCTGGTCTACCTCCGATTTTGAAGGCTGGATAAAGGACTTTGAAAGTTACCAGATTATGAAAATGTCCTTGCCTATCATGGCTCAACAAATGTCTTTGATGTACCACAGTTTACCCGCTGACGGCGTACTTATGGAAAATGGAAAAGACTATGCAAAAGAGTTTTTCAAAGAGAATGAGGAACAAATGCGCAAGTGGAGCATGCTTCACCCGCGAGCAATAAACAATGTAGGAGAAATCAAAATACTTGAAAGAACCTATAGCGGTTTTCAACAGTTGATACTGGAATCCCGTTTAGCCTTATGCGCAAGCGCGGGGGTGCCTGAAAGCGTTTTATTCGCGGAAAAAAGCACGGGACTTGCAAGCGATAATGAGGACGATATAACGCTTAAACAAAGCGAAGCGATACGCCTTTTATTCAATAACGTTGCCCCCGCCTTTAAGAACTGCATAGAGTTGTTAGTGTATTCGTGTTTCGGGAAAAATTCCGAGCAGGCAAAGCACGCGCGGACGGTTACGATAAAGCCCGATGACGGCGTTATTCTTTCGGCGCAGGATAAAGCGCAGTTAGGCGTACAGTTTTCACAGATTGCCGCGCAGCTTGCCTCTTTAGGCTTACCCGTTGAAACGGCGGTAAATCTTGCGCATTCGTGCGTTCCGAGCGTGGAACTTGACGAAAAGACTATGCAAAGTCTTTCCGCCGGTGAGGATGAACATATAGACGCCGACTTATGGCAGATGTTGAATGCCGGACGGTCTGAAAGCAAAGGGGGATTATAAACATGACGGATATTTTTATGCGCATTATGAAATTCAAAGAGAAAAGCGGTTTATCATGGGACGAATTAGCCCCTAAAGCCGGTATTGCCATTGCCTCATGGATGACAGGCATTCCGACAAGTTCCCCGAGCAATGAGGAATTACGTCGCCTTGCACCCCTCTTAGGCACAACCTACGACTATTTGAAGTATGGCAGATAACATTATTGCACACGGCTCAAAAGAAGCGTTTTTACAGTTTGCAAAACAGGGATTTCCGCGTCCACACTTTGCTGCAGAAGAACGGTTAAGAAAACTCTTAAAGCGAGAATATGCAAAACTCATTCAAGAGTTGTTAGCCGACTTTATGCGCCATGCCAAAAATGCAGGCGTCGCAGTCGACGCATTGACGCGCGACGATGACGGAAGCGAAGATGACGCGCTTGCAGAGTTGTCCGCATTCTTTGACCAAATGGCGGAGGCTGAAAGACAGGCTAAAGAAGCGCAGGAAAAAGCGAACTTAAAAGCCTTTTTAGAAAACGCGCGAATAAACTG
>JBQNBN010000141.1:0-2689 GCA_052169915.1 Treponema sp. | reverse complement strand
CGCTAGCACTCATCTCTTGCATGCTGCATTTGCTGAGCGTGGAAGTTATTATTGCTTTTGCAGTCTGCCCAAGTTTGTCATTGGCAAACTTGTTGCGAATGTCTGTCTGTACGTCTTCTCCGTATACCACGTGTCAAGGAATCTGTCACCGGAAAGTACAACTTCCCCCAACGCCACATAAAAAACGCCGCCGGAAAACGCATCTTCCCGACGGCAAAATTGCCCATTACAAATTACCAACTATACTTTAAACTTTCCAACCTCCTCCGCCAGTCCTTCAATACTGTCTTTATTTTTCCTTGCCAAGTCATTTACTTCCTGCACGGCGTTGTTTATCTGCTGTACCCCCGCCGCCATCTCATTCATGCTATCTTTGATGACCGCCGTCAGTTGATCTAACTTCCTCATCTCGTCCGCGACGCCTTTTCCGCCGACGAGCATTTCTTCCGAGCCGTTTTTGACTTCCATTGTGACGGCGCTGATGTTTTTGATTGCTGCAAGCACCTCTCGGCTGCCGTTTTCCTGCTCGCGCATGGCGGCGGTCAACTGCGCGCTCATGGCGCGGACGTTTTCTGACAACTGGAAAATCGCGTTGAACTTTTCCTCGACGATTTTTGATGAGTCGGATAGGCCTTTGATGTCGTCGCTCAATTTCTTCAAGGTGTCGGTAATCGCCTTGCCTTGCGATGCCGATTCTTCCGCCAATTTACGGATTTCGTCAGCGACGACGGCAAAGCCCTTCCCTGCCTCGCCTGCGTGGGCGGCTTCGATGGCGGCGTTCATCGCAAGGAGGTTCGTCTGGGACGCGATATTCTGAATAACGCTCGACGCTTCGATAAGCCCGCCGCTTTCGTCTGCGATTTTCTGCGTCACGGTGTTCGACGTTAAGAGCGTGGACTTTCCTTCCGACGTGGCGGCGGCGAGGTTTTTCACCATGTTGTCGCTTTTTTCCAGAGAAGACGTAATTGACGCGATGTTCGCAACCATCTGTTCCACCGCCGCCGAAGACTGCACCACGCTCGCAGACTGCGTTTCTATACTTCCGTTCAAGGTCTCGATAGTGCGGATAATTTCTTCCACTGTACTAGACGTTTCTGTAACACTTGCAGCTTGAGTCATAGCTTGTTGCTTTACACCCTCGATGTTGGACGAAATCTCATTTATCGCGCTTGCGGTCTCCGTCATGTCGGAAGATAACGAGTCGCCCATCTCTTCCATCACCTTACTGTTTGCTCCGACCGCGCGTATAGAGTCGCCGATTTTTGCAATCGTTTGGTTGAAGTATTCCGAAAGCTCCGTAACTTCATCATTGCCGGTTACAGGGAGCCGTACCGTCAAGTCACCTTCGCCTTGCGCGATATTGTGCAGCGCGGCAACGGTTGTCTGAATAGGTTTTATCATAGTTTGTGCAACGAAGAATACGACGATGACGGCAATCACTAAAATTACGGCGCCGATTACAAACATGGAAACACGTAAAGCATTTACGGTCCCCATGAATTCATTG
This sequence comes from Treponema sp., assembly GCA_052169915.1. Taxonomy (GTDB): domain Bacteria; phylum Spirochaetota; class Spirochaetia; order Treponematales; family Treponemataceae; genus Treponema_D. Next base: position 1,182 of record JBQNBN010000141.1, on the reverse strand, counting down.
ACAGGCGCTTTTATAATGAGTGTCCAGTCGGTTGTTTTTATCGCAGCATACGAGGCTATGTATGAAACGCCGTTGTAAGTGTAATATCCAACTTCACTTACATCCGAGTCCAGAGCATGCTGCATAAAGGTGCCGAGAGATGCCAGAGCCGTATTTTTTTTACTTTCTTCGATCATGTTTCGCTTTTTCTGTACCGCATCAAAATTTTTATGAGCCACAGCAGTACCTGTTGAACCGAGAATGTAGCATTCTCCCGTTTGTCCTACAACGATATCTTCAATTTGCTTTGAAAGCCATTCTGCTTTAACGACTGCAACTAAAAGTCCAAGTATCATTCTATTATCATCATAGATAGGAACGGCAAAGCGGATAACGAGAGATTTATCGATGACCGATTCGGTTGGTTCGGTAATCGCTTTTGTTCCGCTTATTGCGGTTTTAAACCAGTCGGCTTGAGCAACGGAAACGTTTTTTACCTGCGTGCTATAAAAAATACCGCGCGTGTCTACGAGAGCGAAAGCGGATAAACTTTTATTAAGGCTTGCCTCTTTTGCAATATATGCAAGTTTTTCATCGAGAGAAGACGTATCCGTCCTCAAAATGGGGGCACGGGCAATTCCTTCGAGAAACTGAAAAAATGCCGTAATCCGACCGTCAACGATAGTTGCCGTATCCGCTGCCTTGCCTGTCAGCTGCGCCCCAACTTTTTCCACAACTGCTTTGTGTGCAATACGGACTGCAAACAGTCCCTCAATCAAAGACGCTGCTGCAATGAGCGCGCCGAAAATTAAAATCAATTTGTTCTTCAATGAAAAACGTTTTGCCATGGTATAACTCCTATAAAAGTCAAGAAGAAAGTATCAACTTTCGGTTGACTTTATACGCACGTTCGTAACGAAGTGAGAACATGCATATAATGTACAAGTTTGCGGCAAGCAAACTTGGGTAAATCCAAACTGTGCTATTTATACGGTTTGGGTTTTACGCTCCTTATCGTTTTGGTGTGCGCTACTGCGCTTTTTCTTGGTATGGACGACTGGAAAGGTGGGGCGGGGAACGCCCTGTGTGGAAAATTAGACGTAAATTAAACTGAAATGTATAGAAGAAAATGAATACGACTGTTAGAGATAAAAAATTACCGAATGCTTTTTTTCCAGCGTTCGGGGGGGGGGGGGGGGGGAA
>JBQNBN010000140.1:0-3062 GCA_052169915.1 Treponema sp. | reverse complement strand
AGGAGAACATTATGGGAAGAACGAGAGGCGGAAGCGGCGCTAAGAACGGGCGCGATTCAAATCCGAAGCACCTTGGCGTAAAATGTTACGGCGGAACGACTGTTACGGCAGGTTCCATTATAGTCAAACAGCGCGGGACAAAATTTCATCCCGGCGATAATGTGCGCAGAGCGGGCGACGACAGCCTTTTTGCTACGGCGGACGGCAAAGTCGTTTTCCACGAAAGAATGAACAGAAAACTGGTTTCCGTTGTGCCGTCTCAGGCGTAACGGACGGCCGTTTTCATTTATTCGTTTAAGCCCGGCAGGATTATTCTTTGCCGGGTATTTTTTTTATGCGCGGAACGGTGCCGCTTGTCCAGTCGATACGGTTTTCTGCCGACTGGAATAAAATCCGCGCGAAACTTGCGGCGCGGCGATTTCGGGGCGAAAGTCGACTTGAACGCGGAAAATCGCGCCTTTCCAGTCGACTGTGGAAACGAAAAGTCGAAACGGGAAAAATCCGTTATGCGGCGGGCGGGGAAGAACGGAGTTTGAAAGATTTTACTCATTTTCCGCAAGTTTACGTTTCCGTCGCGGCGCGGAAATTAAGGTAGGTACATTATGATTCAATTTGCGGACGAAGCCGTTATTGAAGTGCATTCGGGGAAGGGCGGAAACGGCTGCATTGCGTTCCGGCGGGAAAAATACATTCCGCACGGAGGACCGAACGGCGGCGACGGCGGCAAGGGCGGGGACGTCGTCATCTGCATTAAACGCAATATGCGGACCTTGTCGAAACTGCGCCATCATCGGATTTTTAAGGCGAAAAACGGCGGCGACGGCATGGGCTGGAACAAATTCGGGCGCGACGGCGAAGACATTGTCATTCCGGTGCCGCCCGGAACGGCAATCCGCGACTATGAAACGGGAGAACTCATTCACGATTTTACGTCCGCGGAAGGGGATGAGCGCATTGTGCTTTTGGAGGGCGGCAAAGGCGGCTGGGGCAACGTGCATTTTAAGTCGTCTACCAATCAAGCGCCGCGTTACGCGCACCCGGGGACGCCCGGAGAGACGCGTCTTCTCAAACTTGAGTTGAGCATTATTGCGGACGCGGGGCTCGTCGGTTTTCCGAACGCCGGAAAGTCGTCTTTGCTGACCGCTTTTACGAACGCGCGTCCGAAAATCGCGCCGTATCCGTTTACGACGAAAATCCCGAATCTCGGCGTGCTGCGCGTTGACGACGAACGCGACATCATCATCGCAGACATTCCCGGCATCATCGAAGGCGCAAGCGAAGGCGCGGGGCTCGGGTTCGACTTTTTAAAGCATATTTCGCGCACTGCCTGCCTTCTTTTTATGATTGACGCGTCCGACGAAAATCATTTGACCGCCTACAAGACTTTGCGCGCCGAACTTGAAAATTATTCGCCCGAGCTTATGCAAAAACCGCGCATTGTCCTTTGCAACAAGATTGACGTTGACGGGGCGGCTGAAAATGCGGAAAAAATTGCCGATTCCATTCGCGCTGAAGAAAAAGATACGCCGGTGATTGCCGTTTCCGTGCATTCGGGGAAGGGAATGGGAGCGGCGCGGAGCGCTATTATTGAACTGGTCGATCGTTTGTCCGGAGCGACTGCAAGCGGACTGACTGCAAAAAATTCGAAAGACGACTTTTTAAATTCGCGTTCGGTGGACGAAAGCATGGAAACGCAATATCCGGGGAGCGGCGGATGAGGATTGCCCTTTTAGGCGGCACGTTTAATCCCCTGCACATCGGGCATTGTATGCTTGCCGACAGCGTTTTGTGCGACTTACCGTACGATAAAGTCCTCTTTGTGCCGACGAATATTCCTCCGCACAAAAAAATGAATGAAGCCGTGTCCGCCGAAGACCGCTTTTTGATGGTCGACTCGTTTTGCAAGTCCGCTGCGATTGGCGGGACGGAGCGTTTTTTTGCCGAAGACTGCGAGATTAAGCGCGGCGGCGTTTCTTACGCCTGTGATACTCTGCGCCATATAATAGAAAAATACGGCGATAAAATCGACGGGCGGCCTGCGCTTATCATGGGGCAGGATACGGCGGCGGAGTTTTACAAATGGAAAAATGCAGATTATATTGCACAGACGGCGGACTTGATTATTGCGCGCCGGAATGCGGGATTTAACGGCGTTGACGCGCGCGGTTTTGCCAATGCGCCTGAAAACGGCTACGGTTCCGGCGCGGATTTTCAGGCAGCCGCTTCGCTGCACGCTTTTGAAGCGGAGTTTCATTCCCGCATAGCCTGCCGATACGCGCTGTTAGAAAATCCTTTACTGCCGGTTTCTTCCACCGAGATACGTGCGCGCATTGCACAGGGGAAAAGCTGGCGTTACCTCGTTCCCGATGCGGCGTACCGGTATATCGCGGAGAAGGGGCTTTACGGCGCGGCGGTTATAAATTAGGAATTGGGAATATGTAATGACGAATTGGCGGACGCGAAGGAAAAGCGCATTTTGTGAGGCGGCGTTATAATCGTGGGGAAGGGGAGGGGGACGGAATGCGCGTATATGAGATATTTGTCAGCTTTTGCACATATCTTGCAGCAAGTATTTAGAATGCGGACGCTTTTCATGAATTGAAATAATTGTTATAGTAAGTAAAATTTGAGGTTGTCGGATTTATGGAATTATTTTCACTCCAATTCATTACTTTTGTACTCTTTGCTCTCTGTGCCTATTATGCCGTGCATAGATTTGCTCCTAAAAAGCAGTGGATTGTTTTACTTACTGTCAGCATGATTTTTTACAGTTGGAGCGGTATAAAAAATTTTGTTTTTATTTTTATTACCGCGCTTTCGGTTTATACCGGCGCGTTTATTATTCAAAGACTTTCTGAAAAATTTGTGCTGCTAAAAAAAGACAGCGGTATCGATAAGGCCTCCTTAAAAAAAATAAAAACTGGAATGCAAAATAAAAAACGACTTGTCTTATATGCAGTCCTAATATTGAATTTCGGAATTTTAGGATATATAAAATATTGGCATACCGTGCTGGAAGGTCTGAACTCCATTCTCCATCTAACGGGGGGGGGGGGGGGGGG
>JBQNBN010000139.1:0-3069 GCA_052169915.1 Treponema sp. | reverse complement strand
GTTCTTCCCATAATGTTCTCCTATAAAATCCTTTACAAAACCGTCCGTTTTTCAAGTTCGATGTAAGAAGGAAACTCTTTTTGTAAGGAATCAAGTCCTTTTTCCAAAAAAAGCCCCGCATACGAAAGACAAACTTCCGCGCGCGTATCAAAACCGCGGGAACGAACGGCAAAACTAAAAAAACCGCGCTCAGCGCAATCGGTTTTCAGTTCCACTCCATCCGATTCGGAAAGCGCCTGCGCCGTCGTCCTTAAAAGAACCGTAAGCGCGCTGCAGACAATATCCGAGCCGCACGAAGCGTAACCGGCGTGTCCGCGCGCGCTACACGAAACAAGCGCGCCGTCTTTTTTGCGCTCCAACAGGACGCGCGTCATTATGCCGTTACAATCTCTTCCACCCGCACGTTCGTATAGTGCTGGCGGTGCCCGATAAGGCGGTGATAGTCTTTTTTCGCTTTGTACTTGAACACAAGCACTTTTTTGTCGCGGAAAGACTCTTCCACAACGATTTTGACCTTTGCGCCCTTTACAAACGGCGTTCCGACGGAAATCTTATCGCCGTCGCTTACCAACAGGACGGAATCAATATCGATTTTCGCGCCCTTTTCAGCGTCAAGTTTGTCAACCGTCAGGACCGCGCCCTTTTCAGCCTTGTACTGTTTGCCCTTATATTCAACAAGTGCGTACATATAATACCCCTAAAAAATAATCTGATATCAACGGCAGCGGCACTAACGGGATACGCCGCACCCCTATATCATACATATAGGCTGGAATAATATCAGAAAAATGGAGGAAAAAGCAAGCGGCATTATTTTTATCCCGTCCGCAATGCGGGAAATTCCAGTGTTTTATGCCGACTGTAAGCAGACGGCAAACTGAAATTCGCACCGCGGTGTTTTTATGCATTTACATTTTCAAGCGCCGCTTGTGCAGTCGACAAGCGGAGGAAACGGAAATTTCCGGATAGGTTTAATCTCTTTAAACTTGAAAGAATGATAATATGCTTATAAAATTAACAAACTACAATATTTTAAGTTTAAGGAGAGTTGCAAAAATGGCAGAGAGAATTTTACCCCCCCCCCCCCCCGTCAAACGACAAGTAGTTTTAGCAGAAAACCGCTGATTTTGAAAATCGGAAGCATCTTTATCGCTTCGTTGGTTTTGCTGATTACAGTCCTTCTCACGATAAACGCAATCATGATAAAGACGTCGGCAAAAGAAGCAGTAACAATTATGGTCTCAAAGCAGCTTTCAAGCAATTTAACGACAACGCAGCATTATCTGGAACTCTTGTACGGAGAGGTGCGCGTAAAAGAGGGCGAACTTACCGGAACAAACAAAGCGGTCGACATTGCCGACATCGATAAGCTGGCAAAGGAGCTCGGCGTTGAACTGACGGTTTTCGCTCCGGCAGGAAACGACTTAAAACGGATTATGACAACGATACGCAATTCGTCGGGACAAAGAGCGGTCGGCACGAACCTAAACCACAGCGAAATCTACGACACGCTCCGGCAAGGCGGACAATACATCGGACGGGCAACAATTCTCAACCGGACTTTTTTGACTGCATACGCGCCCGTACAAGAAGACGGCAATCTTTCCTACGTTTTATTTTGCGGAATAGAAATGACTGAAGTCATCTCAAACATAAACAGCAGCCTCGTCAAGTCGATTTTGTACATCGCAGGCATTTCGATTGTCAGTTTGATTGCAGTCATCACGCTCAGCATCACCGTCGTGCAAAAAGTCATCATCAAACCGATTAAAAAAGTCATCGAGGTGCTTCATAAAATGGGCGAAGGCGACTTTACCGTCAGTCTTCCGATAACGGGCAACGATGAGATCAACGATATGTCGGCGGATTTTAATACCACGATAAAAAAGGTGAGCGCATCGCTTAAATCCATTAACGAGCATTCAAAAGCCATGGAACGCGTGGGCGAAGAACTTTCAGTTCACATGACGGAAACGGCAAGCGCGGTCAATCAAATCAATTCCAACATTCACGGAGTCAAACAGCAGTCTCTTTTGCAGTCGGCAAGCGTTAAAGAAACGGCAGAAACGATAGACGACATCATCGGCACGATTGAAACGCTCAACGACAGCATTGAAAACCAGTCGGCAAGCGTTGCTCAGTCGTCGGCGTCAATCGAACAGATGGTTTCGAACATTGCGTCCATCAGCCTTTCGCTTGAAAAAAGCGCTGCCATGATAAAAATGCTCACGCAAGCGACGTCCGAAGGCAAAAAAACGATTTTGAGTTCGAGTACGATAACGCAAAAAATTGCGGAAGAGTCGGGAAGTCTTATTGAAGCGTCGAGCGTTATACAAAATATCGCCTCTCAAACGAATTTGCTTGCGATGAACGCAGCGATTGAAGCGGCTCACGCGGGCGAAGCGGGAAAAGGCTTTGCCGTCGTCGCCGATGAGATTCGGAAACTTGCTGAAGAAGCGGGTACGCAAGGAAAGACGATCACGTCGACGCTGAAAAACCTCGGAGAAGAAATTGAGGGTCTTGCAGGTTCTGCAAAAATCGTGGAAGAAAAGTTCAATGCGATTTTCCAGCTGTCGGAAAACGTTCAAAGCATGAGCACGGAATTAAACGCCGCCATGCACGAACAGGAAAACGGCAGCCGCGAAATTCTTGCAGCAATTAAAACGATAAATACGGTTACGACGGAAGTAAAAGACGGCGCCGGCAGAATGCTTTTAGGCGGGAAAAACGTCGCCGGAGAAATGCAAAAACTTGACCGCCTCACTTCTGAAATTAATGACAGCATGAACGAGATGTCCGCAGGCGTTACGCAAATCAACAATTCCGTCAATGAAGTCAATACTCTTGCGCAGAAGAATAAGGATAGTATTGAAGGGTTTACGGAGGAGGTGGGGAAGTTTCGGGTGTGAGGGGGAATGGCGGGCGGTTGCTGCGGAACTTGATAGACTTAACGGTCCGCCGCCCTCCCGAGTTTTCCGGAGAAAACTCGATGGAAATGGTATTCGGTTGTTGCCGTGAAAGTTGAGTTTTGAAGCGGCGTTTCTATGGGGCGGAGAGGAAGTTGTATTT
>JBQNBN010000138.1:0-3250 GCA_052169915.1 Treponema sp. | reverse complement strand
AGCGAAAGACTTTATGAACGGCGCGCGCGGCTTTATCGGCACTGTGTTGGGCGCGTAAGCGTCGAGACGGCAATGAGTACGCCGGATTTTGTGCGCGGCGGAAAACGGGGCTGCGCTTAAAATCTTTGCAGGAAAAGCCGTCGCTTCTGGCTCCGTGCCGACTGGAAAGGCGGATTTTTCTCAATGCGAGACTGTTTTACGCTTCGATAAAACAGCGGGAATCGTCATTCAATGCGGGGACGGGAATTATGCCGTCAGTGAATTACAGCGGCAGGGCAAAAACGCCGCAAAAGCGAAAGACTTTATGAACGGCGCGCGCGGCTTTATCGGCACTGTGTTGGGCGCGGCGGACAGTAAAAACTAGTTTTTACTGACTTACTTGTTTTTCCGTCTGCTGCAAATTTTCCATACGGCAAACTTGCGGAAAATGGTTTTGACGTATTTCATATTTTTGTATTTTGCTGCGGCGTTGCCTTTTTTGCAATCGAAATACGAAATAAAGGTATGCGCGTATCGATAAACAAAACGGTATTCAAACTGCGGAACGCGGCGCAATATGCAGCGGCAGGATTGTTTTCGTTTCTTTTAGGCGGAACGGAATGTGCGGTCTGCGGAAAAAGCGCCGCCGCCCTTCCGATTTGTCCCGTCTGCCGCAAAAAATTCTTTTCCGTTCCCGCTGTCGGCGAAAAAATGTGCCGCGTGTGCGGCAAAACGCTTATTTCCGAACACGAACTCTGCATGGACTGCCGCTCTCGGCGCGCGGTTTTGCATATCGACGGATGTTTTCCGCTTTTTTCGTACCGATTGTGGAACACGCGGCTCCTATCCACGTGGAAACGGAACGACGAGCGGATTTTATCGCGTTTTTTTGCGGAGCGGCTTTCAATTCGTCTGTTGGACATGAAAAAACGCTTCGGCGCCTTTTGTCTCGTTCCCGTTCCGCCCCGCCGCGGCAAAATCCGCGAGCGCGGCTGGGATCAAGTAGACGAATTGTGCGCGTTTCTTGAATACGAACACGGTTTTACCGTGTTGAAAATCCTGCAGCGGGTTTCCGGCGCGGAACAGAAAAAACTTGACCGGGGTGAACGGCTTTCGACAATCGGAAAATCCTACGCGCTTAAAAACGGCGTGCTCCCCGCCACCCTCCCCGAACGCGTCTGTATAATCGACGACGTTATGACAACCGGCGCAACGCTTGAAAGCTGCGCATTCGCCCTCAAAGCCGCCGGCGTAAAAACCGTATTCGCCGCAACGCTTTTTACGGTGGAGTAAGTTTTTAGCGGCGGATAATACTTTTTAGGATTAAGAAGAGGGCGCCGATGGCTTGCAGAGCATACTCCGCTGAGGCGCCGTATACGAAAAATAAAAAATGCCGCATACGCGGCAGTTTTAAAAATCGCTTCTTAAAAAATGCTTGGGGCAGTCGATAAATAAGCGCGTTGGAGTCTTACTACGCCGCCCGCAAGCGCGGCTTTATCAGACGCTCTTCACCATCTCAAGAATATGCTCTTTGGGAATAGCGCCTGCAGTTTGCTTTGCAAGTTTACCGTCTTTAAAAACAAGCAAGCTCGGAATGCTCATAATTCCGTATTGCGAAGCAAGGTCTCCCTGTTCGTCGACATTAACTTTGCAGAATTTGTATTCAGTGTGTTCATCCGCAAGCTCATCTACAAGGGGCGATACCATTCTGCACGGGCCGCACCAGCCTGCCCAAAAATCCACTAAAACCGGAACTTTGCTGTTCAGGACTTCTTCCTGAAAATTCTCTTTTGTAACCTTTACGGCTGCCATTTTTATCCTCCAACATAAGAAATAAACGCAACGCCCTATTCGGACGTCTATTTTATAGAAATAATATAAATCAAAAAAACGCATACGGCTAGCAAAAAGCGTACGTGAAACAATATTGACCGTCTGCCGTTATTTCCTTGGGGGCGGGAGAATTTTTAAGCACATGCCGACTGGAAAAGCCATGACAAAATAATCCGGCGGATCCGGAAAGAAAATTAAAACGACCGGAAACGCCGTTCCTGCGGGCGGCAGAGAAAGAGGCATGCGCGAAAACGCTGTGCGAACATGATAAAGCGAAATTATGCCTGCTGCAAGTTTGCCGTCGGCAAACTTGAGGAAAACGGTGTTTTTAGAGTTGCCGCCCGCAAGAGTTTCGCCGGCGCGAAACTCGCAGGAAACGGTGTCTTGAGGCAGGGCTTCCAAATAGAAAGCGTGTTCGCACAAATGACGAAGTACGCAAGCCATTGTCGCCGCCTGAAAACTTAGTTTCACGACGGCGGGCAAAACTCTGCATTACGCATTTCTAATTCCGCATTTACACTTTGAACTTTCCCACTTCCTCCGCCAGTCCTTCAATGTTGTCTTTGTTTTTCCTTGCCAAATCATTCACCTCTTGCACAGCATTGTTAATCTGCTGCACGCCCGCACTCATCTCTTGCAGACTGCATTTATTGAGCATGAAAGTTATTATTGGTTTGGCAGTCTGCCCAAGTTTGTCGACGGCAAACTTGTTGCGTAGTTCGTCTGCACGTCTTCTCTGTACATCACGCGTTAAATAATTTGCCATCGGAAAGTACAATTTCCCCTGCCGCCTCATAAAAAACGCCGCCGGAGAGCACATCTTCCCGACGGCGAAATTGCCCATTACAAATTACCAACTATACTTTGAATTTTCCTACCTCTTCAGCCAACCCCTCTATGCTGTTTTTTATTTTCCCGCGCCAAGTCATTCACTTCCTGCACCGCGCGATTGATTTGCCCAACGCTCATCGCCATCTCGTTCATTCGCAGACTGCATTTACTCGGCGTGAAAGTTATTATTGATCTTGCAGTCTGCCCAAGTTTGCCACGGGTAAACTTGTTGCGGAGTTTTGTCTGCACGTCTTCTCTGTACATCACGCGTTAAATAATTTGCCATTGGAAAGTACAACTTCCCCTCACGCCCTACAAAAAACGCCGTCGGAAAACACATCTTCCCGACGGCGGCAATTATTGCCTAAACTTTAAACTTTCCTATCTCTTCCGCCAGCCCCTCTATACTGTCTTTATTTTTCCTCGCTAAATCATTCACCTCCTGCACGGCGCGATTGATTTGTCCACCCCAGCCGCCATCTCTTGCAGACTGCATTTATTGAGCGTGAAAATTGTTATTAATTTTGCAGTCTGCCCAAGTTTGCCGACGGCAAACTTGTTGCGGAGTTCGTCTGCACGTCTTCTCTGTACATCACGCGTTAAATAA
>JBQNBN010000137.1:0-3444 GCA_052169915.1 Treponema sp. | reverse complement strand
CCATGAGCGCGCAGTTGACCGCCGCCATGCGCGAGCAGGAAAACGGCAGCCGCGAGGTGCTCGCCGCGATCAAAAACATCAGCGCCGTCACAATGGAAGTGAAAAACGGCTCGGAGGAAATGCTTGTCGGCGGCAAAGGCGTCGCCGACGAAATGCGAAAGTTAGACCAACTGACGGCAGTGATCAAAGACTCGATGAACGAGATGGCGGCGGGAGTCGGACAGATTAATAGAGCGGTGCAGGAGGTGAATGATTTGGCGAGGAAGAATAAAGACAGCATTGAAGGACTAGCGGAGGAGGTGGGGAAGTTCAAAGTATAGTTGGTAATTTGTAATGGGGAATTATCGCCGTCGGGAAGATGTGTTTTTCGGCAGCGTTTCTATGAGGCGGAGAGGAAGTTGTACTTTCCAATGACAAATTATTTAACGCGTGATGTACAGAGACGGCGTGCAAACAAACTCTGCAACCAGTTTGCCGTCGGCAAACTGGGGCAGACTGCAAGATCAATAATAATTTTCACTCTCAGTAAATGCAGTCTGCGAGTGAACGAAATGGCGGCGGGTGGAGGAGGTAGGGAAGTTCCGAGTTTAATGAGGAGTTAGGAATGCGGAGTTTTGTCTGTCGCAGTGAAACTGAGTTCTCAGGCGGTAGCAATGGCTAGCGCGCCATTCTGAACACGCTTTTTACATCAAAGCCCCGCCCCGCAAGACACCATTTCCCGCGAGATTTTGCCAAAAGGCAAAATCTCGTGCGGATGGGAAACAATGTAAAATCTTCCAAATAATGTTTTCCCCCATCCGCAAAACTCTGGAGAGCGGTACATAACTATGTCTTTCAAATCCCATAGCAACCGCTCGACAATCTCGTGCGGGCGGAAACTCCATTACATCTTTCAGACAACTCTCTTTGCCGCCCGCAGCCGCCCCGTCCGCAACACAGATATGAAGCGGAGAAAAGCGCTCAGCCATACACAAGAACGCGCCGCTCCTTCCCTCTCCGCACAATGCAAAAAAAATAACCCCGTCCGCAAACAAAACGTACAGACGGGTTCCGTTTAATGTGCGTAATGCAGTTTACACAATCCGTATGTAACTTTCTCTTCCGCCTTATCCGCCCTGCCCGCAACACAGATATGAAGCGGAGAAAAGCGCTCAGCCATGCACAAGAACGCATCGCGTCTTTTTCTCATCCGCATAATGCAAAAAATAACCCCGCGTGCAGATAAAACTGCAACCGGGGTTCAAAAACGATTCAACGCCGCGGTGCGCACACCGGCATGAAGCGTTTTTTTCATTCCCCATGCCGTATGCCGCCGCGTCAGACGTTATTAATCCGCTTCCTCGTTTTCAAAAATGGGGTCATCAACGCGGTTCATTTCAAGTTCGCTTTCTATGCGTCGCTTTTCAAGAATTTCTTCCATCTGCGCATCAAGGTCTTTGTCCCGGTCGTCGAAGAGTTTGATATTCCGGTAGTCGCGGATTCCCGTTCCCGCCGGAATGATGTGCCCGATGGCGACGTTTTCCTTGATACCATGCAAGCCGTCGGTCGCGCCGGAAATCGCCGCATTCGTCAGAACGCGCGTGGTCTCTTGGAACGACGCCGCAGAAATAAACGAATCGACGTTCAACGCCGCTTTCGTAATTCCCTGGAACATCGGACGGGCAACGGCAGGCTGTCCGCCCTCTCCTGCAACGCGCCGGTTTTCCTCGTGGAACTTGTACTTGTCAACCTGCTGTCCGTAGATGAACTTCGTATCGCCGACTGCAACAATTTCGACTTTGCGGAGCATTTGACGCACGATAACGCCGATATGCTTATCGTTTATCGAAACTCCCTGCGCGCGGTACACCGCTTGAATCTCGTCCATCAGATAATTCTGCAGCGCGTTTTCGCCGAGAATGGCAAGAATGTCGCTCGGATCAGGGGAACCGTCGCAGAGCGGCTCGCCCGCTTCCACACGGTCGCCGTCGCGCACAAGCATGTGCTTGGTCGTCGGCACAAGGTGTTCAAACACGCGCCCGAACTCGTCTTCAACCGCAATCACGCGCTTCGCCTTCGTAATTCCTTTGAATTTGACGGTGCCGGAAATCTGCGCAAGGACAGTCGGCACTTTGGGCTTCCGCGCCTCGAACAATTCCGTAACGCGCGGAATACCGCCGGTAATATCGTTCGTTTTCGCCGCTTCCTTCGGCATTTTCGCAAGCGTGTTGCCCGCCTTAATCTGCTGCTTGTCGTCAACCTGCAAAACCGCGCCCGCCGGAAGATAATAACTTCCCTGTTGATTTCCCGCCTCATCGGTGATGAGAATGCGCGGCTGTTTTACGTCAAGGTGCAGGTCGGTAATCGTGCGCTCAACCATATCGGACTGCGGGTCGGTCTTTTCGGACAAAGTCGAACCCGGAATGATGTCTTCAAAGTGAACGTAGCCGTCGCTTTCGGCAATAATCGGATCGCTGTACTGGTCGAACGTTCCGACCGCCTTTCCCGCCGGAACCACGTCGCCCGCCTTTGCGTGAATGTTCGAACCGTTGCTTATCTCGACTTTAATTTCCTTGCTCGTGATGTAGAGTTTGTTTCCGACGATGCGGACTTTTCCGCTCGCCGCCGCAGCAATATTTTTTGAGCCGCGTTTCATAACCGTGCTGTCTTTCAAAAGGCTTACGCCGTCTTCCGCCAGCACTTCATCGCCGTCTTTAATTTCCTGCTCGGAAAGAATACGCACAACGTTCATAAAGCCCTTTCGCGTAAAAAGCCAGCTTCCGTCACCGGTTTCAACGTGCGTTCCGGTAATATCGTTGATGAGAACGTCGTAATTCAAAACGATGCGGTTGTCTTCCGTCGTCTTATCCGCCGTACCGCCTGAATGGAAGGTGCGGAGCGTCAACTGCGTTCCCGGCTGTCCGATTGACTGCGCCGCGATAATGCCGACCGCTTCTCCGATTTCAACGATTTTGTTCCGCGCAAGATTTTGTCCGTAGCACTTAATGCAAATTCCGTGCTGGGCTTCGCAGGTCAAAACTGTACGGACTTTTACTTTTTCAACGCCGTCCGCTTCGATTTTCCGCGCCAAATCTTCATCGATGTAAGAATTGACGTCGCAAATGAGTTCGCCCGTAATCGGGTGAACGACGCGCTCAATCGAATAATGCCCCACGATACGGTCGGCAAGATGGACGATGATGTCGTCGCCGTCCTTGACCGCCGCGTACTCGATGCCGTTGATTGTGCCGCAGTCTTCCTGATTGACGACAACGTCCTGCGCAACGTCGACGAGGCGGCGCGTCATATAACCGGCGTCGGCGGTTTTCAAAGCCGTGTCGGAAAGACCTTTACGCGCGCCGTTTGTCGAAATAAAGTATTCGATAACGGAAAGCCCTTCTTTAAAGTTCGAGCGTATCGGAAGTTCGATAATTTCTCCGCTCGGCTTTGCCATAAGACCGCGCA
>JBQNBN010000136.1:0-3451 GCA_052169915.1 Treponema sp. | reverse complement strand
CTCACAACATGGCAAGGGGCGCATAGAATCGCAAACACCAAAGCAAACCGCGCAAGGTGGGGCAGTTTTATCATCGACAGCCCGCTGAACATCGCAGCGGTATGCAGTTTGCGCTGTAACGACGCTTGTAACATCGGCGGCAATTACGGCGAATGCCTTGCCCTTGCAGAAAAAATAATCAACAAAGAGCGGGCAACCCGTTTTCAGTCTCACTCATTTAAAAATGAAGAATAATGATGAGCAAAACGGGCAGTTACTCCTCTTTGCAGACGACGACGCAAACGCCGCGCCGGAATATACAGCGGAAACGCTGCCGTATTTTGACAATCCGAGCGACGACGGCGAGCGTCTTATGAACGCGCAGCATGATTTTCTTCTATTTAATAGCGAAAAAGCATGGCGCGAACTATGGACGCTGACCGTAACCGTCGCAGGGCGCATTATCTCAGCCGAGCGACAGAAAAACAAGTTTTATCTATCGGCGGACGAAAAGGCGGACAAACAAATGGAAGCGGCGGAGTATTTACTGCGCCGTTACCGCACGCGCTGCGGATATTTTATCCGCGCCAATTTTATATCGGCGGTAAAGCAAAGCGTCTATCACGCGCTCTACTACCGAAACGAGGGCGAAAAGTTAGTCGACTTTATCGCAATCGAGAAAATGGAGAACATTCCATACAACAATTTTTAGGGGGGAAACAATGACAGACACCACAGATACACAACAAAAAATCACGGAAATTACAAACGCCATGCGCGAATTGCTTTTGTACAAGAATCAAAAGTACGGAGACAGCGCATTGAAGCCTAAAAGAATATTTCACAAAGGGAATAACCTCTCTTCAATTCTCATTCGGCTGGACGACAAACTTAGCCGAGTTATGGAAAACAATGACCAACTTCCACGCGTTAATGACGTAGCGGACATCATCGGCTACTGCACCTTGCTTTTAGTCGGCATGGGAGTGACGGCGGATGATATTCAAAAGTTGATGGACTAGTATGGAAAAGGACAGCGAATAAGCGGGGCGCGCGCATGAAGAACACAAATCACACGACGGGGGCGGAAAAATGACGGGGACATTCATATTCTACGAAACATTTAAGCGTCAACTTGACGAATTGAAAAACGCTGACCAGCTGCGTTTTTACAAGGCAATCGCGGCATACGGGATTGACGGCATTGAGCCGGATTTTTCCGGCATGGCGAAAGCCTTGTGGATACAATTCAAGTTCGCGATTGACCAGACTGCGGCGCGCAGGGCGCAAAAGCAGGAAAGCGGAAAGAAAGGCGGACGTCCGCAAAAAAGCGCGGAAAGTCAAACGCCGCCGACCGCTGCGGAAGAAAATGCGGATACCGATATTCCGCCCGCGCCCGAATGCCCGACGCCAACAGTCGACTGGGACGAAATCAAAAATGCCGACGGAAAGGAATCCGACATTGAAAACACGGACAACGGCGATAATGAAGCGGAAAACAGCGGCATATATATAGAAGAAAACAGCGAGGTTTACGGCGAAAAAGCAGGCGAAAGCAGCGAAAACCAAAAGAAAGCAGAGGAAAGCACGGAAAACCTAAATAAGAATGTTAATAGGAATGTTAATGTGAATAAAGAATGTCCCGCCTCCGCGCCGCCGGAAAGCGAAAACGCCGCGCCGGATGCAGAAAAATCCTTGCAGGATTTTCCGCCCTTCTCTTCCACACAAACAAACAACGCAGACGGCGAAGGGGGAAACGCCGGACAGTCGACAGTGGACGGCAAAACCGGAAAAACAAACGCCGCGCGAAAAACAAAGTCGCCCATAACAGGCGAGCCCTTGCGCCTTGCCGAGTTATTGCGCGACCTGCACCAAAAAATAGACGCCGGCTATTCTCCCAATCCCCGCCACGTTGAAACATGGGCACAAGACATCGAAAAACTCAACCGCATAGACAATCGGGATTATGCGGAAATCGAGCGCGTTATCCGCTGGGTAAAGACGGACGGGAACTTTTGGTTTTCAAACATCGAAAGCGGCGGAAAATTGCGCGCACAATATTCGCGCTTGCTTATTCAAATGACGAACGAGCACAGAAAAAAGCCGCAACAAAATAAAACCGGCGGCGCATGGGCGGGCGACCAAGTGAATGCAGACGACTTAGCGCGCTACGAGCGCATTTTTCAAGGGGATAACGCATGATAATCGACGAATTAAACCCGATTTTAGACACGTCCGCATTCGCGCTTTTGGCGCAAAGGTGCACGCCGGCAACGCCTGAGCAAGAGGCGGAATTGGAGCGCAGGGAAAAGGCGCGGCAGGACGCGGAGGAATACTACCGCTATACGCATTGCGGGGTACCGTTCCGCTATCACCGGCATTCATTTTCGACTTTCCAGACGGCGGACGCGGACGCAAAAAAGCAGGCGGAAAAAGAGCGCATTCTCTCCTTTTTGCAAAACGACTTCATGCCGTCCGTCCTGCGCGGAGACATGCGCTTTTTAGCCCTTTTGGGCGGCTACGGGATAGGCAAAACGCATTTAGCGGCGGCTACCTTGCGCAACTGTTCAGGCGAATTCCGAATGTCGAGCACGATTGTTTCGGAAATCCGAATGGCAAGAAGTTACGCGGCAAAGCGGAGCGAAGCCGACATTTTGCGCGAATATTCGTCATCGCGTTTGCTTGTCATCGACGAAGTGGGACGGGCGGACAACGCAGCGGACGAAAAATATATGCTTTACCAGATTATAAATGCCCGCTACAACGCGCAAAAGTCGCTTGTCGTAACCGCCAACATGGACGTTTCAAAGTTTCTAACCTACATCGGGGGAGCCGCCTCCGACCGCTTTACGGAAAACGGCGATATGAAGGAACTGAAATGGGACAGTTATAGAATCGCATTACGGCAAGTCAATGTTTAATGCAGAATTACGCATTACGAACTATGAATTAGGAATTGGGAGATAATAATGGAAACGCAAACATTTATCGGGCTTGTTGCAGAAATGGACGCGGGCGGTTGTTACGTAGTTTTACAGACGCAACGCAGTTTCGCCCGCTGCACGTTTTGCTTATACAAAACGTGAGAAGAGACACCGTTTCCTTGTGAGTTTTTCAAAACGCGACAATTTACTGCAATGCAGCAAGCAAAGACGCTAGAAAAGGAAGTAGACGCGGCAATTTTGCAACTGAAACGGAATGACGAAATCACAATCATACAAGGGAAGTTGTTTTAATTCGGAGTGCAGAAGCAGGCATTTCCAATTCCGTTATCCCGCAAGTTTTGCGCTAGCGAAACTTGTGCCGGCGGCTTCCCGTTGCGTCTGTTAAACTGCATTCTTCGCCGCCGGCAAAATGACTATATAAGTATATCCCCCATATCATTAAACGGGGGCGTCAGTCATAGGCTTGTCCGCACAAAAAGTCGGAAAGTCGGAAGGGGTATGCAATGGCAAAAAAGATAACGGAAAAG
>JBQNBN010000135.1:0-3498 GCA_052169915.1 Treponema sp. | reverse complement strand
GCAGTACGGCTACAAGCCCAATCCCGAACTCCACAAGATTTTTACCGAATACCATAAGACGCACAACCAAGCGGTGTTCGATGCGTACAACAACGAAATCCGCAAAGCGCGCAAAGCGCACATCGTTACGGGACTTCCCGACACGTACGGACGCGGACGCATCGTAGGCGACTACCGCCGCGTTGCGCTCTACGGTATCGACTTTCTTATCGAACAGAAAAAACAGGATTTGAACAACGTCGGCGACGGCACGATGCTTGACGACGTTATCCGTCTCCGCGAAGAAGTTTCCGAGCAGATCCGCGCGCTTGAAAAAATGAAAACGCTTGCCAATTCCTACGGCTACGACATTTCAAAACCTGCGTCCAATGCCCGCGAAGCGTTCCAGTGGCTTTACTTCGGCTATCTTGCGGCAATCAAAACGCAGAACGGCGCGGCAATGTCCGTCGGACGCATTTCGACATTCCTCGATATTTACATCGAACGCGACATGAAAAACGGAACGCTCACCGAGTCCGAAGCGCAGGAATTGGTTGACCACCTCGTTATGAAATTCCGCATGGTGAAATTTGCGCGTATCGAAGCGTACAATCAACTTTTCTCAGGCGACCCGATTTGGGCGACGCTTGAAGTCGCAGGACTGGGACAGGACGGACGCTCGCTCGTAACCAAAAACGACTTCCGCTTCCTTCACACGCTTGAAAACATGGGTCCCTCTCCGGAGCCGAACCTTACGGTGCTGTATTCAAAACGTCTGCCGGACAATTTCCGCGAATACTCCGCGTACATCTCCGTCAAAACAAGTTCCATTCAGTATGAGAACGACGACGTTATGCGCCCGATTTGGGGAGACGACTATTCGATTTGCTGCTGCGTATCGGCAACGGAAACCGGAAAGGAAATGCAGTTCTTCGGCGCGCGCGCAAACCTTGCAAAGGCGCTCCTGTACGCCATCAACGGCGGCGTGGACGAAGCGCTCGTAAAAGGAGAGCAGATCGGCCCCTGCTACGCGCCTATCACGTCCGACGTGCTTGACTACGATGAAGTTATGAAGCACTACGACTGGTATTTGGATTGGCTTGCGGACGTTTACGTCAACGCACTGAACGTCATTCACTACATGCACGACAAATATTACTACGAGGCGGCAGAACTTGCGCTCATCGACACGGACGTCCGCCGCACCTTTGCGACCGGCATTGCAGGTTTCAGCCACGTTGTCGATTCCCTTTGCGCAATCAAATATGCGAAGGTTACGGTTGTCCGCGACCCGAAAACCAATCTTGCAGTCGATTTTAAGATTGAAGGCGACTTCCCGCACTACGGAAACGACGATGACCGCGCAGACGAAATTGCCGTCTGGCTTTTGAAGGACTTCCTTGCGCGCATTAAAAAGCATCACACGTACCGCCACGCAGAGCCCACGACGTCCATCCTTACGATTACGTCGAACGTCGTGTACGGAAAGGCGACCGGCGCGCTCCCCGACGGACGCAAAGCCGGAATGCCGTTTGCCCCGGGCGCAAACCCGTCTTACGGCGCGGAGAAAACCGGTTTGCTTGCTTCGCTCAACTCCGTTGCGAAAGTTCCGTACGAGTACGCGCTTGACGGTATTTCCAACACGCAGACGATTAACCCGAGCGCGCTTGGACATGACGATGACGAACGCTCGAACAAACTGGTAACCGTTATGGACGGCTATTTTGAACAGGGCGCGCACCACTTGAACGTCAACGTTTTCGGCGTTGAAAAACTTAAAGATGCGCAGGCTCATCCGGAGAAACCCGAATATGCGAACTTTACCGTCCGCGTTTCAGGCTATGCGGTTAAATTCTTGAGCCTTACCAAAGAGCAGCAGGACGACGTTATCAGCCGCACCTGCCACGCATCTTTGTAGGAAAACGTTTTAGCATAACGCGACAATCCGCCGCTGCGCTCCGCTAGGTTTGCAGCGGCGTTTTTTATCGGCTGCAATGCTTTGCCGCTCTCTGCGGCTTAAAAAACAGGACTTTTCCAGTCGGCATGGGAAAATTCGGGGGACTGGATACGCGTCTTTTGCAAAAGATGACTTGACTTGACTTGGCGGAGATGAGCGCGTTTATTTTGCGTGAGGAAACAATTATGGAAGGCTACATACATTCAACAGAATCCTTCGGTTCGGTCGACGGGCCGGGAGTCCGCTTTATCATATTCCTTTCCGGCTGCCCGCTCCGCTGTAAATTTTGCCACAACCCCGACACGTGGGACATGACGCACGGCAAAAAAATCGAAAGCGGCGACCTGCTTGCCAAAGCGCTGCGCTACCGTCCGTACTGGAAAGACGGCGGCGGCATTACGGTTTCAGGCGGCGAGCCGCTTTTACAACTCGATTTTGTGCTCGAACTCTTTACCAAAGCAAAAGAACAAGGCGTGAGCACCTGCATCGATACGGCAGGCTCGCCTTTTACCCGCGCAGAGCCGTGGTTTTCAAAGTTCAGGGACTTGATGGCGGTAACCGACTTGCTTTTAGTCGACATAAAGCACATCAACGAAGACGAACACGTAAAACTGACCGGCAAAAGCGGAAAAAACATCATCGATATGCTCGGCTGGCTTTCCGACCACGAAAAACCCGTTTGGATTCGCCACGTGCTGATTCCCGGCATCACCGACAACGACGACTATCTCATCCAAACCCGCGACTACATACGCACCCTCAAAAACGTACAGCGCGTCGACGTCCTGCCTTACCACACCCTCGGAATCATAAAATACCGCCAACTCGGCATGGAATACCCGCTTGAAGGCGTGGACTCCCCGTCCAAAGAGAGCGTTTTGAATGCGAAGAGGCTGCTGGAAGCGGAAAAGTATACGGGGTGGAAGGGGGAATGAGAGAGGGGGAGTGCAGCGCGTTGGCGTTCTGCCTTACCGCACGCTCGGAATTATAAAATACCGCCGGC
The DNA here is from genome assembly GCA_052169915.1 of Treponema sp. Classification (GTDB taxonomy): domain Bacteria; phylum Spirochaetota; class Spirochaetia; order Treponematales; family Treponemataceae; genus Treponema_D. The sequence continues at coordinate 559 of JBQNBN010000135.1, read as the reverse complement.
TCGGTATGGAATACCCGCTTAAAGGCGCAGACTCCCCGTCAAATCGCAAATCATGGATGAATATTTAAAGGGTATTTTCGGGAGCACTGAAAAATACGAGTTTGCGAAAAAGATGCGGGATCAATTTCAAAAGGCGGTGTGCCGCCATCCTCTGGAGTGGGATAAAACGCTGTTTAACTGCAAAAAGATAGAAGACAGCTATTTTGGCATTACTCATACATACTTGCGGGAGCATGTTAAGAGAAAATTGATAAAGGAAAGCGAACAGTCCGATATTTGGGAAGGTGCGCTGCAAAACTTATTTAAGAAAAATGATTTTTATTTCGTGAACCCGCTCTATTTTGCACACCATTTGGATAGGGCGGAAGTATTTGAGTTCAATCCGTATAAGGGGAAAAAATATTCTGAAATTTTTGCAAATTGTTGTAATGATGATGATATCTATGATAGAGACAAAAAACATATTGATAAAAAATATGAAGAATTTTATGTTAAAACTAATCCAGGATTTGCCCCTGTCTATGATTTAAAATTTCCTTCTAAAAATACACCCAATGTA
>JBQNBN010000134.1:0-3639 GCA_052169915.1 Treponema sp. | reverse complement strand
AATCCTGCAAGGATTTTTCTGCATTCTGCGCGGCGTTTTCGCTTTCCGGCGGCGCTGAGGCGGGACTTTCTTTATTCCCATTAACATTTACATTCCTATTAACATTCTTATTTAGGTTTTCTGTGCTTTCGTCTGCTTTCTTTTGGTTTTCGCTGCTTTCGTCTGCTTTTGCGGTGGTTTCGTTTGCTTTCGTTTGGTTTTCCGTGCTTTCGTCTGCTTTTGCGGTGGTTTCGTTTGCTTTCGTTTGGTTTTCCGTGCTTTCGCTCGGTTTTTCGCCTGAAACCTCGCTGTTTTCTTCTATATATATGCCGCTGTTTTCCGCTTCGTTATTGCCGTTGTCCGTGTTTTCAATGCCGGATTCCTTTTCATCGGCATTTTTGATTTCATCCCAGTCGACTGCCAGAGGCGGGCATTCGGGCGCGGGCAGAATATCGGTATCCGCATTTTCTTCCGCAGCGGTCGGCGGCGTTTGACTTTCCACGCTTTTTTGCGGACGTCCGCCTTTCTTTCCGCTTTCCTGCTTTTGCGCCCTGCGCGCCGCAGTCTGGTCAATCGCGAACTTGAATTGTATCCACAAGGCTTTCGCCATGCCGGAAAAATCCGGCTCAATGCCGTCAATCCCGTATGCCGCGATTGCCTTGTAAAAACGCAGCTGGTCAGCGTTTTTCAATTCGTCAAGTTGACGCTTAAATGTTTCGTAGAATATGAATGTCCCCGTCATTTTTCCGCCCCCGTCGTGTGATTTGTGTTCTTCATGCGCGCGCCTCGCTTATTCGTTCTTACTTTTTTTCATATATTTTTTGTCGACTTTCAATTTGTTTTATCCTCTCTCCAATCCATTTCATAACCGGAACCGCCATGCTGTTGCCGATTGCCTTATAGCGCAGGCTGTCGGGGCAGTGTTCCGCCGTTTTCCCGCGCCATGCTATCTTCGTCCAGTTATCGGGAAAACCTTGTAAGCGTTCGCATTCAAGCGGAGTAAGCCAGCGGATAAACCACCCTGCGCGGTCTGCTTTTTGCTGAACTACAAGCGGAGTATTGTTGCCGCCTGTCCCATAACGGGCGGTAACGGTATCGGCAACTGCCGTGATTTTTGTATATCTTGCATTCTGCGGATGGGCTGAATACAGTGTGCATTCAACGCCGCTTCCAGCATGGGAGGTAAGGTCTTGCGATTCCTTTCCGCCCGCCGTAAAATTCCTTCGCATGCTCTCGGACTCAAATAATACCTTTGCGGCAAGGTCTGTTCTGTCATCAATATGTCCGACAACGAAGACGCGGCGGCGGCGTTGGGGTATTCCGAAATATTGAGCGTCAAGCACCCTGTACGCCCACCCATACCCGCGTTTTTCCAAGCCGGATAGCAACTGCGCAAAGTCAGCTCCGCCGCCTGAAGATAATACGCCGGCAACGTTCTCCCATACGCACCATCGCGGTTTATACTTTCCCACAATTCCCAAATAGGAATACATGAGCCGTCCGCGCGCGTCGCATAGTCCGCCTCTTTTTCCTGCAATACTGAACGACTGGCAGGGCGTTCCTCCCGCCACAATGTCAACTGTTCCCATTCCGTTCCACTGCTCATATTTCGTTATATCTCCGTAGTTTTTTACGTTCGGAAAATGCGACTGCAACACCGCGCACGGAAACGTCTCGATTTCCGCAAAACCTTTAGGCGTAAATCCGAGCGGCTGCCATGCCGCGCTTGCCGCTTCTATTCCCGAACAGATTGAAAGATAAGTCATTGTGCGCTCGCTTTCGGCGTTATCTGTTGTTTAGGCTTTTCTTCAAAAGCCGTGTTTTCAAGCGTTCTAATCTTGTTCAAAAGGTTTTCAGCGTCCAAAAGCGTTTGGCAATCCGCCCATTCAACGATGGATTTATTGCGGCTGTCCGCGTTGTGCTGTTCAATATCCGCTAAAACCATTTCTTTTGTAACGCCGTCTTTCAAGATTTGCTTTTCCTCTATAATGTCAATCGCATTGATACGCCCATCGCTTTTATTGCGGTAAATGAATACGTCGATTTTTTCCATTTAGTTCTCCCTTCGTTTTAATAAAATCATTTTGTGTGTAAACAAGCATTCCGGACTGCAATAGTAGAGCGGAATGCGCTGTTTCCCATCGTTCGATACCCATTCGCCGCCTTTGGACGCAGTTGTTGGAAGAGGCGTACCGCATACGGCGCAATACAAGGTTTTCATTTCGCTATTCATTGCAAGTTGCAAGCCAATAGCAAAAGTCCCCCTCTGTAATTCTTATGGAGGAACCGAACTCATTAAAATCAAACTCAAATGCTTCACTCTTTAAGCATGAAAGAATTGTTTTTAACCGCGCTGTACTCAGCGTTAAGGGATGGTCTGTGAGCAAATCAAGCGTGGATTTATCGCAGAATGCCGTATCACTGATGACCAGACTGTCAAGACCGTGTCCTGCCTCATCGTAATCCCATACTCCGCCTTCAAAGACAAGCGCGCCGTTTTTCTTATAAAAGCGAATAACATAGTTGTCTCTGTTTTTTCCTCTTTTCCCTTTTAATTGCATTGTGCAAAAATCAAAAAAGGCTTTTGTATTCGTGATTCTAACGCGGAAAGGTCTGTCCGTATCTTTTAAGAGGGGTTTTATAGGCTGGTTAAAATTTGAGTTGAAAGTAAATTGAATTATGTTTTTATCCTTATCGATGTGGAGGGTATCCCGCTCAAGCGACAATATTTTTTCTTGAACATTGCATACTTCGTTTTTTATACGGTATAAGCACAAGGCTTTTGCGTCCGTTGCAAACAGTAAAATATTTCCGTTATCTTCTTGTGTAAAAAAAATATGATTTTCAAATTCGGGAAAATAGCCGTTTTCGCCAACGAACTTTTTAAGCGTGTCTAACGCCGTTTTTAATTCGTCCGTGTAGTCCATAATTACACACGACTTTTCAAGTCTTGTCATTTTGTTTTGCTCCTTAAAAGTTTTGTATGGAATGTTCTCCATCTTCTCGATTGCGATAAAGTCGACTAACTTTTCGCCCTCGTTTCGGTAGTAGAGCGCGTGATAGACGCTTTGCTTTACCGCCGATATAAAATTGGCGCGGATAAAATATCCGCAGCGCGTGCGGTAACGGCGCAGTAAATACTCCGCCGCTTCCATTTGTTTGTCCGCCTTTTCGTCCGCCGATAGATAAAACTTGTTTTTCTGTCGCTCGGCTGAGATAATGCGCCCTGCGACGGTTACGGTCAGCGTCCATAGTTCGCGCCATGCTTTTTCGCTATTAAATAGAAGAAAATCATGCTGTGCGTTCATAAGACGCTCGCCGTCATCGCAGGGATTGTCAAAATACGGCAGCGTTTCCGCTGTGTATTCCGGCGCGGCGTCCGCGTCGTCGTCTGCAAAGAGGAGTAACTGTCCGTTCTGCTCATCATCATTCTTCATTTTCAAATGAGTGAGACTGAAAACGGGTTGCCCGCTCTTTGTTGATTATTTTCTCCGCAAGGGCAAGGCATTCGCCGTAATTGCCGCCGATGTTACATGCGTCGTTACAGCTCAAACTGCATACTGCCGCGATGTTCAGCGGGCTGTCGATGATAAAACTGCCCCACTTTGCGCGGTTTGCTTTGGTGTTTGCGATTCTATGCGCCCCTTGCCATGTTGTGAG
>JBQNBN010000133.1:0-3727 GCA_052169915.1 Treponema sp. | reverse complement strand
AATTAAGGAGCAGCTGTGACTGGCAGCGAATGCAGTTTGAATGACTTAATGTCGTACCGGTCACACTAGTTTTGCCTGTCGGCAAAACTAGCAGTAGATGGAGTTTAGCAAAGAAAAGACTTTGAAAAACCAGTGAGAATATGCGTTTGCACGAGATTTACTCGCAGAAAATAAATTGACTACGCAGAAAGCAAGCGAGTACAAAGTCAGAAAGCAGCTAAAATCGCAATTATCATAGTCGGTAATAAAATTCTTCTGTTTCAAAACTGATGAGGGCAAGCCGGACTGTTTTTCAAACGACTGGAAAAATAACAGCCTCAACGATTTTATTCTGACCGACGACGGCGTAGAAGTTTTCAAGAAGAAAATGCAATATCTCTAAATATGGCAACGAGTTTTGCTTTGCAAAACTTGGGCGGACTGCAAATACAGTAAATAATAAAAACATAATTATGGCAGTCCACGAGGGGACAGCGTTGCGGCGGGCGGTTTTACGGTTAAATGCTTTGTCCCGCCGAGAAACTTTCACGGGGAAATCCACGCAATCACGAAAACACGCGATATTGACAGGCAGGAAATCGACCGAAACGCCATGCAGACGACAAAAGACGGCTACCAAAACGGGCGATGGCTCATTCATGACCGATTTTCCTTTTCAAAAGGCGGCGACACGAACTACGCATGGAGCGCGGGCTGTTTCATTCTGTCGTCAAAAGACCTTGAGGCATCCAATGGGGTACGGAAAACGAAATTAAGCGAGACCGTAAAGTCATGCCATATCTCCTTGTGTTGATTCTATACGCATTCGGAACACGACGCGGAAAATGTTACTAAACACGGAGATAAGACACCGCATTATAAAAAATGAAGGCCAGCAATTGAGTGGGGCTCGTTTGGTAGGGAGAAATATAATAAGGAATTAGGAATGCGAAATTTTATCCCGTGCCTTGAAACAGAGTTTTCGGGCGGTGCAAGGATTAGAGTGTCTCCACTATTTTGCAAACACGCTTTTTATGTAGTCCCCAAACCACAAAACACCATCTTCTGCGAAGTTTTCGCTAGTGAAACTTGCAGCGGATAGCAGCTTTATTCAATCTTTCAAACTCATCTTTCACAGCACGCCCATACACACATCTCCGTCTCTATTTCCGAAACCGCGACAAAAACGCTTTTGTGCGCTCCTGCGCAGGGTTGTCGATAACCTGTTCCGGCGCGCCCTGCTCAACGATAACGCCTGAGTCCATAAAAATAACGCGGTCGCTTATGCCGCGCGCAAAAGACATTTCGTGCGTTACGACTGCCATTGTCATTTTCCGCGCGGCAAGTTTTTTGATAACGTCGAGGATTTCTCCGGTCAGTTCGGGGTCGAGCGCGCTTGTCGGCTCGTCAAAAAGCAATACTTCCGGCTCAAGGGCAAGGGCGCGCGCAATGCTTACGCGCTGCTGCTGCCCGCCTGAAAGCCTGCACGGATAACTGTCCGCTTTGCCGGAAAGTCCCATCTGGTCAAGAAGTTCAAGCGCGGTGCGTTCCGCTTCCGCCGGCGTTTTTTTGAGCACGTGAATTTGCGCGTCGGCAACGTTTTTTAAAACGGAATAATGCGGAAACAAATTGAAGTTTTGAAAAACCAGCCCGCTTTTAAGCGCAATGCGGCGCAATTCCGCTTTATCCGCATAAACGCCGTCTTTGACCAGCGTCTTTCCGCAAACCGCAATCTCGCCGCCGTCAACACGCTCCAGTTGGGAAATGCAGCGGAGAACAGTCGACTTTCCGGAGCCGCTCGGGCCAATAATGCTCAAAACTTCTCCGCGATGAACGGAAAACGAAATTCCTTTGATTATTTCGACTTTCCCAAACGATTTTCTCAAATTTTCGACTTTGATTATTTCTTGTGAAGCGTGCGTCATTTATAATAATCCATTTTTTTTTCAAGACGGGCAAATGCGATCGAAACGCCCCAATTCATTATAAAATAGAAGATTCCTGCGATAAAAAGCGGCGCGAACGAAAACAGCGCGCTCTGCCGCTCCTTTGCGACCATCAAAAGTTCCGCAACGCCGATAACGCTCACAAGCGCAGTGTCTTTTACCAGCGTGATAACTTCGTTTCCCATCGCGGGCGTAATGCGCTTTATCACCTGCGGCAAAACGATACGGAAAAATGTCTGCGCCCTCGTGTACCCCAAAACCTTCGCCGCCTCGTACTGCCCCGCCGCAATGGACTCGATGCCGCCGCGGTAGATTTCCGCAAAATACGCCGCGTAATTGACGGCAAGCGCGATTATCGCGGCGGTAAACCTGTCCCACCTAAACGCGGCATTGTATCCAAGCGAATTCAAATGGCGTACAAAAAGCCCCGGCGCAAAGTATACGACTAAAAGCTGCAGCATGAGCGGCGTACCGCGTATGATAAGCAAAAAGACGTTCGTTGAGCCGGAAAGCAGTTTGTTTTTCGACATTCGTCCGAGCGCAATCGGCAGGGCAAGAGGAATTGAAAAAATCAGCGTCAGAAAAAACACTTCAAGCGATGTTGCAGACCCGTGCAGCATCGCCTTGAGCATTTTGACGTATCGAATGCTGAGCATCGTTATTTTCCGATTACGCTGATGTCCTCTCCGAACCAGCGCATCGAAATTGAAGCAGCAGTGCCGTCGGCAGCCATTTCTTCAAGGATTTTTTGCACTTCTTCCGTCAATTTTACGTCGCCTTTACGGAATGCGATTCCGTATTTTTCTTTGGCAAGCGACTCATCGACTATGACAAGCGGCTTTTTGCTCTGCGCAATGTCGTACGCGGCGACAACGCTGTCCATCACGACGCCGTCAACGCCGCCGACAAGCAAGTCGTTGAGCGCAGTGATATTGTCTTTGAAAAAAATCGTTTCTTTTACCGAGTCGGCAAACGCGGAATTGGCATTAACAGCGTTCTGCGCGCTTGAACCGCTTTGAATGCCGATAACCTTCGCCGCCATATCGGCAAGACTGTTTATTCCGCCGTCTTTGCGGACAACGAGCACTTGGTCGTTGTTCAAGTACGCCTTGGTAAACGACAACGCCGCTTCACGCTCCGGCGTCATCGTAAGACCGTTCCAGATACAGTCGATTTTACCCGTCGAAAGTTCCAATTCCTTTGCATCCCAGTCGATCGGCTGCGCTTTGAACTCGACGCCGAGCCTGCCTGCGACTTCTTTTGCAAGGTCAATATCGAATCCGACGATGTCGCCGTCGTCATTGCGGAATCCCAAAGGCGGTAAAGAATCGTCCAAACCGATGATCAATACGCCGCGCGCCTTCAATTCCTCAAGCGAATTGTCCGTCGTCATTTCCATCTGCTTTTTTTTGCAGCCCGCAAACGCCGTTACCAAAGCCGCCGCAATGAGTACGGCACCTGCAATCTTTTTCATAATTACTCCTTTTGTAAAAACCCTTATTGCGCCGAAACGCGCAAACCTTATTCGTAAAAGTATACATGTTTTTGTAGAATGTGTCTTGCAAACCTTGTCTTTTGCAATCGATTAAAACAAAGCCGCGCGTCTTTTTCTCGTTAAGCGCAGGATAGGAATCGAATTACCGCGCAGTCGGAACTTGGACATACCGTCAGCGCTCCTCTCTGCGAAGCTTTGCCAATCGATTAAAAAGCGCTTGCATTATCGCCGCTGTCGCTATAAAATCAAACTAAAATCCAAGTACAGCAGGAGAGTTGACACAAATGACGGAAATCACTAATTTAAG
>JBQNBN010000132.1:0-3811 GCA_052169915.1 Treponema sp. | reverse complement strand
TGGCAAAAAGATTTTCGTTAAAGAATAAGTTGATTTTGATTTTCGGCGCGCTCATCGCACTCGCGTCGTCAATAGAAGGATTATTTGCAGTCCGCATTGCCCGCAAAGCCGTTACGGAAAAAGTCGAAGCGCAGTTGACCGACAAAGCGGCGAACACCGCCGAGATAATCGACGGGCGCATTGAAGCGTTCGCGCAGTTTCTTGACGGCATTGCGCGGATGCCCGCATTTAGAAATCCGGAAACGTCCTACACGGTAAAAAGCGCAATGTTGGACAAGGAGGCGGCGTTCAATCAAGAGATTTTGCAGCTCAATATTGCCGACAGAAACGGCATCCTCTACTTGACGGACGGGAGCACCAAGGACATCCGTAATCTGGCGTGGTACAAAAATTCCAACGGCGGAGAAGATTATTTTTCCGAGCCGTTCATGTCTCCGGTGCTCAACAAACTGGTTATCGCTGTCATCACGCCCGTTATGGACGACAATAACGCGCACGTCGCTTCTCTGGTCGCGCTTCTTCCGGGGGTGTGGCTTTCCGACCAAATTAAAGACATCGTCGTCGGAAAAACGGGCTATTGTTTTATGATTGATTCTATCGGAACCAATATTGCTCACCCAAACAATACTTTAGTGGAGCAAATGTCAAATGTGACAGAAAAAGCAAAGACAGATAAAACCCTGCAATCCACTGCTGATTTTGAAAAAATAGCCATGACCAGCAACGTCACATCCGTAGGTTTTTACGATTATAAAGGCAGCAGCAAAATCGCTTCCTATGCACACCTTAAAACAACCGGCTGGACGGTCATCATTAACGCTCCGGTCGGCGAGTTTATGGGGACTGTCAACGCGCTGCGCAGTTCCATGTTCATCATCGGCGGCGTTATCCTCGTGCTTGCCGTCATCGTCGTCTTTCTCGTGGCGCAGGCAATCATAAAACCCATACAAACGACTGTCTCAGCCCTGCACAACATCGCGCAAGGAGACGGCGACTTAACGGTGCGCCTCCCGATTTCAGGAAACGACGAGATAACCGACTTGTCCCAATATTTTAACCAAACGATTGAAAAAATCGGCAACTCGATACGCGCGGTCGGAGCAAGCAGCAAGGTGATGGAAGAGATGGGCGATTCGCTTTCTTCCGACATGACCGAAACCGCGAGCGCAATCAATGAGATTTCTTCGAATATCGACGGCGTTAAGCAGCAAGCGATGACTCAAGCCGCGAGCGTTACGGAAACTGCCGGCACGATTGAAGAAATCATCCGCACTATCGAGACGCTTAACGGAAGCATAGAAACGCAGTCCGCGAGCGTGGTGCAGTCTTCGGCGGCGGTGGAGCAGATGGTCGCGAACATCGCGTCGATTACGTCTTCTCTGGAAAAGAGCGACAACATGGTGAAAAACCTCGCCGCCGCCACGTCGGAAGGCAAGTCCACGCTCTTAACGTCGAACACCGTGACGCAGAAAATCGCAGACGAAAGCGGCGGCTTGATTGAAGCGTCGAGCGTCATTCAGAATATTGCCTCGCAAACGAACCTCCTCGCGATGAACGCCGCCATCGAAGCTGCGCACGCCGGAGAAGCGGGAAAGGGCTTTGCCGTCGTCGCGGACGAAATACGAAAGTTGGCGGAAGAAGCAGGTTCGCAGGGAAAGGCGATCACCGACACATTGAAGAAGCTCAGCGACGACATCAAAGGCCTGTCCGACTCGTCAAAAATCGTTGAAGAAAAGTTCAACGCGATTTTCCAGTTGTCCGAAAACGTCCGCGGAATGAGCGCGCAACTGACCGCCGCCATGCGCGAGCAGGAAAACGGCAGCCGCGAAGTCCTCGCCGCGATCAAGAACATCAGCGCCGTTACGATGGAAGTGAAAAATGGCTCGGAGGAAATGCTCGTCGGCGGCAAAGGAGTTGCGGATGAAATGCGGAAGTTAGATCAATTGACGGCGGTCATTAAAGACTCGATGAACGAGATGGCGGCGGGCGTCCAGCAGATAAACAATGCTGTGCAGGAGGTGAATGATTTAGCGCGGAAGAATAAAGACAGTATTGAAGGACTAGCGGAGGAGGTAGGGAAGTTCAAAGTGTAAATGCGGAATTAGAAATGCGTAATGCGGAGTTTTGCCCGCCGTCGTGAAACTAAGTTTTCAGACGGCGGCAATGGCTTGCGTACTTCGTCATTTGTGCGAACACGCTTTCTACTTGGAAACCCTGCCTCAAGACACCGTTTCCTGCGAGTTTCGCGCCAGTGAAACTCGTGCGGGCGGAAACTCCATTACATCTTTCAAACCTCTTTCTCTGCCACCCGCAGAAGAATAAGGACTGTATTGAAGGATTGACGGAGGAAGTTGGAAAGTTCAAAGTATAGTTGGTAATTTGTAATGGGCAATTTCGTCGTCGGGAAGCTGTGTTTTTCGACGGCGTTTTTTATGGGACAGAGGGGAAATTGTACTTCCTGATAGCAGATTGTTTGACGCGTGATGTATAGAGAAGACGTGCAGACGAACTACGCAACAAGTTTGCTAACGGCAAACTTGGGCAGACTGCAAAACCAATAATAACTTTCACGCTCAGTGAATGCAGTCTGCAAGAAATGGTATTCGGTTGTTGCCGTGAAAGTTGAGTTTTGAAGCGGCGTTTTTTGTAGGGCGTGAGGGGAAGTTGTACTTTCCGATGGCAAATTATTTAACGCGTGATGTACAGAGAAGACGTGCAGACGAACTCCGCAACAAGTTTTCCGTCGGTAAACTTGGGCAGACTGCAAGATCAATAATAACATTCACGCTCAGTGAATGCAATCTGCGAATGAACGCCACTATCGAAGCCGCCCACGCCGGAGAAGCGGGAAAAGGATTTGCCGTCGTCGCCGACGAAATCCGCAAACTCGCGGAAGAGTCGGCATCGCAAGGCAAGGCAATTACCGACACGCTTAAAAAGTTAAGCGACGACATCAAAGGCTTGTCCGACTCATCAAAAATCGTTGAAGAAAAGTTCAACGCCATTTTCCAACTGTCGGAAAACGTCCGCGGAATGAGCGCGCAACTGACCGCCGCCATGCGCGAACAAGAAAACGGCAGCCGCGAAGTCCTCGCCGCGATTAAAAACATCAGCGCCGTTACGATGGAAGTCAAAAACGGCTCAGAGGAGATGCTCGTCGGCGGCAAGGGCGTCGCCGACGAGATGAGGAAGTTAGATCAACTGACGGCGGTCATCAAAGACAGCATGAATGAGATGGCAGCGGGCGTCCAGCAGATAAACAACGCCGTGCAGGAGGTGAATGATTTAGCGCAGAAGAATAAAGACAGTATTGAAGGACTAGCGGAGGAGGTGGGGAAGTTCAAAGTGTAAATGCGGAATTAGAAATGCGTAATGCAGAGTTTTGCCCGCCGTCGTGAAACTAAGTTTTCAGGCGGCGACAATGGCTTGCGTACTTCGTCATTTGTGCGAACACGCTTTCTATTTGGAAGCCCTGCCTCAAGACACCGTTTCCTGCGAGTTTCGCGCCAGCGAAACTCGTGCGGGCGGGACACAGTTATATCTTTCAAACACCTTTCTCTGCCGCCCACAGAAGAATAAGGATAGCATTGAAGGGCTGGCGGAAGAAGTGGAGAAGTTCAAAGTATAGTTGATAATTTGTAATGGGGAATTTCGCCGTCGGGAAGATGTGTTTTCCGGCGGCGTTTTTTATGTGGCGTTGGGGGAAGTTGTACTTCCTGATAGCAGATTGTTTGACGCGTGATGTATAGAGAAGACGTGCAGACGAACTACGCAACAAGTTTGCTAACGGCAAACTTGGGCAGACTGCAAA
>JBQNBN010000131.1:0-3861 GCA_052169915.1 Treponema sp. | reverse complement strand
GCCCACACGAGTTTTGCCGATAGAAAAACTCGCAGGAAACTGGACGAGAGGCTCTCCTCTTGAGCGGGAAGATGAGTTACATCAGGCTTGAACAGCGGCAGACGTAATTTATAATTCCTCATTACCCCCTCTCTCTGTATATTTATCTACGAGTTTTCGTCAGAAAACTCTGGCGGGCAGCACTCAGTTAAGTCTATCAAATTCCATAGCAACCGCCCGACCATCCCTCATTAAGAATTAAGAACGCCGTGTCTTCTCTTCAACGCCGCCTCATCCCTAACATATTTTTCTGCGAGTTTATCCACACCCTATGGGTGTGGATAAACTCGTGCAGGCGGAAACTTATCCCAATCCTTCAAACTCCGTCTTCCTGCCGCCTGTAGCGCTCCTGTTGCGCGAAACGCAAATTCAAGACATAATCGCGCCCTATGCAAGGAACGGTGCTCGCTGGCAGCAATAATTTTTTTGAAGTCGAGTGCGGAGAGGCAGTCCGCACGTGCTCGCTTAAAGGCAAGGTTTTAAAATCGGAGATGCAGTATTACAATCCGCTTGCGCCCGGCGACGTAGTAGAAGTTGAATGCGACGAGGCGGACGGCGCAAAAGGACGGATAACCGGTCTTGTGCCGCGAAAAAACGAGTTTGTCCGCTGGAACGTCAAAGGACGCCGCCCTCAGCTCCTTGCCGCAAACGTCGACTCTGTCATTCTCGTTACGACGCCGGACGAGCCGCCCTTCCGTCCGCGCTTTATCGACCGCGAACTTGCCCAAATCGAATGTCTCGGACTTTCCCCCGTCATCGTCTGCAATAAATACGATTTAATAGAAGAAAACGGCGATTCAAAACGTTTCGCCCTCGCCGAACGCTATTTAAACATCTGGGAAAATCTCGGCTATCGCGTCCTGCGCATTTCTGCAAAGACCGGCGAGGGCATTCCCGAATTCGCAATGCTGCTTGAAAATCGCTTGAGCGCATTCGTCGGACAGTCGGGAGTCGGAAAATCAAGCCTTATCAACGTGCTTGACGACACCTGCGTCCTCAAAACCGGAAGCCTTTCCAAAAAATACGGACGCGGCAGCCACACGACGACAAAGGGCGCGCTGCTGCGCATTACGCTCAACACGTCGCTGACAGGCGGCGTTCGAGGAATGAAAGCGTCGATAATCGACACGCCGGGAATCAGACGCTTTATGACGCACGGTATTGAAGCGGACGACCTTGCGCTATATTTCCGCGAGTTTAAGCCGCTGGTCGGCTCGTGCGCGTTCGGCATGAGCTGCTCGCATTCGGATGAAAAAGGCTGCAAAATCCGCGAGGCGCTCGAATGCGGCGAGATTTCCGAAGAACGCTACGACAGTTGGCGGCGGATAAAAAAACAGATCGAAGACAAAAGTTGGGACGACTAACGTGGACGAGCGCACGCTTTTAGAATTGGACTACGGAAAAGTCCGCGCCGACGTTTCATCCTTTTGCGTAAGCGAAGAAGGAAGGGCGGCGTCTCTTTTGCAAGGGCCGTCTTCCGACGCGGCGCGTATCGAATATCTCAAGTCGCTCGGACGAGAATGGACGGCCTACTTAAACGCACAGAAAGCCGACGCGCTGCATTCGTGGAATCCGATTGCGCAAACGGTAAAATCGCTTGCCGTCTCAGGCTCCGTGCTCTCAGAATCGGCAATTTTCGACTTGGGAACGTTTTGCCGCTGTGTAAAATCCGTCCGGCAGGCGGTTTTAGGCGCGGAAACGGAACTCGGATTAAAAAATCTTGCCGCCCTTGCAAACGCGCTTCCCTTTGCGGACATCGCGGACGCCGAAAGCCGCATTTTCCGCGTTATCAATTCCGACGGGGAAATGCGCGACTTGCCGCCATTACGCGAACTCCGCGCAAAAATTCACGCCCTAAATGCGAATATCAAACGCATTCTCAAAAACTTTACATCAGATTCCCGCTATTCAGCCGTGCTGGAGTCTTCCGTGCCCGTTTTCCGCAGCGGACGGCAGCTGCTTGCCGTCAAATCCGCGCACCGGCGCTCGATTAAAGGCATTGTCCACGAGGTTTCGCAGAGCGGCATGACCGTTTTTGTTGAGCCGGAAGAGGCGGTGCGCTGTTCCAACGAACTGGTGCAGGCGGAATACGACTTAAACTCAGAAATCCGGCGCATTTTAAGCGTTTTGTGCGCGGAACTCCGCCCCTTTTGCTCCGCTTTTCTCCAGTCCCTCACCATAATGCAGGAATTCGACGGTACGCTTGCCGCAGCAAAATGGGGACTTGCGCATGGGGCGGTTTTTGCGCAGTGCGCACGCGAAGAGCCGCTTTTGCTTTTGGGCGCGCGGCACCCGCTTTTAGGAGAGGCGGCGGTTCCTGTCGATGTGCGTTTTATGGACGGCAGGCGGGTTTTGATTATTTCAGGGCCGAACGCCGGCGGAAAAACCGCGGCTCTTAAAACGATTGCGCTTTTTGCCGCGATGAATCAAAGCGGTTTTCCCATTCCCGCGCGCGAAGGCAGCCGCTTTCCGGTTTTCGACGATATTTTTGCGGACATCGGCGACGCTCAGTCGCTTGAAACGTCCCTTTCCACATTCAGCGGGCGGCTTAAAAACATCGCGCGCGCCGTGCGCTGTGCCGAAAAAGACAGCCTCGTCCTCTTGGACGAATTCGGAAGCGGTACTGATCCCGCGGAAGGCGCGGCGATTGCGATGGCGGTTTTGGACGCGCTGATTGAAAAAGGCGCGTGCGTTTTGATTACGACGCACCAAGGCGCGATAAAAAATTACGGCTACGCGAACGCGCGCTGCATAAACGCAAGCGTCGAGTTCGACACGGACACGCAGACGCCGACCTACCGGCTTTTGATGGGCGTCCCGGGTGAAAGCCGCGCGCTGGAAGTCGCTCAAAAAAGCGGACTGCCCCAAAGCGTCGTTCAAGCGGCGCGCAATTATTGCCAAGGCGGGCGGGCGGACGTTTCTTTGCTCATTGCGGGACTGACTGAAAAACACGCCGCCGCGGACGCGCTTTTAGCCGAACTTTCCACGCGCGAAGCGAAGTTGGCGGATTTGAAAACGCAGCTTGACGCGCAGTCGTTTGAAATTCGGCAGGCGGAACACGAATTAAAAAAGATGCGTAAGCGCGAGGCGGACGACTTTCTTTTGCAGTCGAGAAAAGACATTGCAAACCTTGTGCGCCGCTTAAAAGAAGGCGAATTGACGAAGGAAAAAACGAAGGATGCGGCGCGGTATCTCGACGGATTGAAAGAGGAACTTGCCGAACGCGAAGCCGCGCTTGAAAAAGAGGAAGAGACACTTGCGCGCGAAAAAGAACGAATTGAGAGCGCGCCGCAGACAAAAACGCCCGCCGCGCGGCACAAGAAAACCAAAAAACGCGTCAAAAATGCCGAAGCCTTAAAAAACGCCGTCTCCCTCGCGAAAAATACGGATAAAGACGCGGACGCTGCGCCCGTAAAACTTGCAGCGGGCGTTGAAGTGCTTTACGGAAAGTCAAAACGGCGCGGCGTTATCGCGTCCCCTTCCGGAAGCGGCGGCTGGAACGTTTTGTTCGGCAGCATAAAAATGACCGTCAAAGAGCGTGACTTAACGCCCGTTCCCCAAGCGGAGCAGCCCGCCGCCCCTTCCTACTCCGTCCACCTTGCCGAAGAAAATCAAGACGCGCGCCCCGCCTTTGAACTCCGACTGCTCGGTCTCCGCGCGGAAGACGCAATTAAGACGCTTGAAAAGCAGCTTGACTTATGCACGCTGCATAACTTCAAAACGTTCAGCGTCATTCACGGCAAAGGAGAAGGCATTTTGCAGCAGGCGGTGCAGGATTATCTATCGAACTGCCCTGCCGTGGAGTCGTTTACCTTCGCGCCG
>JBQNBN010000130.1:0-4426 GCA_052169915.1 Treponema sp. | reverse complement strand
ATCAAGGCTTTGCAAAGAATGCAGCGGATTCAAGCATACAGGCAAAAAACGCATTCGGCGATTTTATGGAAAGCATTGGGCGCATTGCAAAACCCGCATTTGACGGACTTGCGCGGCTGGCAGATAAGTTCTGGGTGAAGATGACGAAGAAACTGGACGCATTCAGCAACAAATTGGAAAAAGTAAGCCGCGAATGGAAACACGGCGGCATTCATAAAGCCGTTGACGAAGGCGTAAAAGCGATTAACACAAAAAGCGTTGACGTTAAAACATGGAAAGAAACCAGCGGCGAAAAAGCGCAGACTACCGAATATCTTGAATGGCTAAAAAAAGAGCTGGAACTGCGCAAAGACCTAAACAGCGAAGAAACGCAGGCGCTTCTTACCGTTAAAAGCGAGTTGCGCTTACGGAAAGCGATTATTGCAGAAGAAAAGAAGCAGGCGGACGCGGAAAAAGAAAAACGAGGCAAGACCAAAAAGACCGCCGACGAATATATCGCAGAAAACGAAAAGCGGTTACAAGAAAACTTAAAATTGCTTGAAATCGAAGCAAAAGTCAAAGGCGTGGCGGTAAAGGAGCAAGACCAATTTAACGTCTATATGAATTCCTATGTAGACCTTTTGACTAAAACCGAGGGGCTTATTACGGAGGGCTTGCCGATTGAGCAAAAACGCATTGCGCAGGTAAAGGAAGCGGGAAAAGCCGTCAAGGAAGCGGCGGACGCAGAGGAAAAGCGGGCGGCGGCGATAAAATACGCGCAGGAAGCGGCAAAGGCAATAGAGAGCGCAAAATTAGACTTAACGCCGGCAGAGGATTTACATAAAGCCCTCGAAGAACTCGACAAAATCAAGCAAAAGATACAAGAGGTAAGCGAAGAAGAAGTAAAGGCGGCGCAGAAAGGACAGGCAGTACAGTTAACAAAAGCAGAATTGATTAAAGGGCTTGAAAATGCTGAAAAAAATCTTGTTATTGAAAAGTTCAATGCAATCACAAAAAGGGAACAGACACATTACCAACAATTAAAAACAAAGGCGCAGGAATTAGCGGATTTTAAAGAAGAATTACGCAAGCAAGAAATTGAAAGCGAAGAAGAAAAAGCCGCGCAGATTGAAGAAATCGACAAGCAAATAACGGAAACAAAGGCAGCGCAGGCGGCGGAGGCTTTATCCGTCATTAAAAAGTACGTTGACCAAGCCGCGCAGATTATCAAAGACGCCGGAGACCTTGCGCTCCAGTACATTCAAGCGCAGACAAAAAAGGAACTTGCCGAGGAAGAAATGCGTTATCTTCAGGGCGAACAAAGCGAAGAAGAATACGAAGCAAAGAAAAAGAAAATAAAACATGAGGCGGCACAAGAAGAATATAAAATCCGTATGTGGCAATGGAGCGCGTCCCTCTTGCAAGCGACGGCAAACATCGCTGAAGGCGTTGCAAAATCGCTATCACTCGGAATGCCATTAGGCGCTATTTCAGCAGTGCTGACCGCCGCCGCTGGCGGGGTGCAGATTGCCGCTCTTACAGCCAATCGTCCGCAGCCCCCGCATTTTGCACACGGCGGCTTTGTCGGCGGTATGCACGGAGCCACAATGGGGGCGGATGATACTACAATTTTTGCGCGGAGCGGAGAGATGATAGCAAATGCCGCCCAGCAGCGTAATTTATGGGAAGCCATGAACGGCAAGGGCGGACATGGGAAAGGGATGAATATTCTTGTAAGCAACAACGCCGCAAACATCGTAAACGCTGAACCGCGTATTTCTCAAAGTCAAATTGAACTGTTAATTGATGCGCGGGTAAACGAAAGCCTTAAAAACGGGCGATACAGCAATTCATTAAAGCAGGCGGAAAACGGCATGAGCGGAGACTATTACGGCATTTAGGGGGAACTATGGCGGCGGAATGGAATAAAAACGTAAACAAAAACTTCTACGGGCAGGACGGAAACTATAAAGACAACCGCGAAACAATCGAATTCAAAAGCGGGCGCACCGTCTACTATCAAAAAAGCAGCACGCCCAAAAAGACACACGCCGTTAATTTGCAGCTTGCCGACACGGGTACCAAACGCATAGACGGCAAAACCGAGTTTGAGCATTTTCTTGACTGGTACGAAAACACGATTAAAAGCGGCACCATTCCCTTTTATTTGCCGGACATCATTACCGGCAAAGGCAAAAAACTTTATCAACTCAAAAATACCCCCTCATGGAAGGGGCAGCAGTACAAGGAAATCGCATTAACGTTTGAAGAAGTCTAATACAGTCTACAAAAGTATAACAAGAGGCGCGTATGAACATTTATAAACAACTTGCAGAGGGCGGCGGCTACAATCTTCCCTACCTTCTGCATATCTTTGACGTGCAAAACACGGTAAGCATTCGCCTTATTAACGACACAAAGGCGATGGAATACAAGGGAGCGCGGTACGAAGCGGCGGCATTCAATTACTTGCCAGGACAGGAAGGCGACGGCTCTTTATCCATCGGCGTAAAGGCGCATGAAAAACTCATTGACCTTGTAGAAGAAAACTATGCCCTCCGCGTTGAAGTTGTCGGCGTTTTCAACGGCGAAAGCGTCGAAGAAATCGGGTTTTACAAACACCGCTACGGACAAGCCTCATGGGACGGGGCAAGGCTGGAATTAAAAATGAATAAAGACGACAGGGGAAACATGACATTCCCCGCCTTGCTGTTCAGTACGTACAATAATAGAGGCAACTCATGAAATACGATGACTTGCTCAATACTCCTTTTAAGCACGGGGGACGGGATAAAAAAGGATTTGACTGTTATGGCGCAGTGCTTGAATGCTGCCGCCGTGCAGGTACTCCGCTTATTGATGTCTTTGCAGAAATTAAAAAATTACCCGCCGAACGCATAAATGACTATATCAAAAACGGCTTAAACGTCCGGCGCATAGACGCGCCTAAAGTCGGCGCAATTATGCAGTCAACCTATAAAGGCAATGTACACGTCGGCTATATCGTTGCACGGGGGCTTGTGCTTCATGCAACATTCGATAACGGCGTAAAGATTGCGCCGCTTGCAGTCTTTAGGAATCCCGTTTTTTATGAGGTTATTGATGACGCAAACAACTCCAGTATCGAAAATCATTAAAGCGACTTTACTCCGCTCTCTTTCTAACGAAGCGGAAACAATCGAACTTGAAGCAGGACGTTCCATTGCCGAAAATCTTACGGACATTGATTTTACCAATGCAATCGTTATCGTAAACGGCGCCCTTGTACGCGAGCAGCACATTGTACAGACAGGCGATATTGTAACAATCCGCATAACGCCCAGCGGAGTTGTTATCGGCATAATCGCGGCGGTTTTTACCATCGGCGCAATTATCGCCGGTGCGCTTATCGGACGCGAAGTCTA
Organism: Treponema sp.; assembly: GCA_052169915.1. Lineage (GTDB taxonomy): Bacteria > Spirochaetota > Spirochaetia > Treponematales > Treponemataceae > Treponema_D. Next base: position 1,043 of record JBQNBN010000130.1, on the reverse strand, counting down.
CAAAATGAAAGAGGCGGCGGAAAAGGCGCAAAAAGAAGCGGAACGATTAAAAAAGATGATGGGAAAGCGCGATATTGATAACCGCGCATTTTTACGCGGAGCGTCTAACACGCTTGCGACAGGCAACAGCCAGCCCTACATTATCGGGCGGCATTTTTTTACGCCCTATCTTCTGTCAAAACCCTTTTACAAACTTGAAGGAACAGACGGCGAAACACAATACCTGTATACCATCCTTGAATGCGGATTTAACAAACAGATTTTACAATCCGTTTCGATTGACGATATTGTCATTAAAACATTCAACGATACTGCGCCGCAGCAAGGCGTATACCCGATTGACGCAGGCATTTTTGCAGATGACGGCTTAATTGAAATCTCCCAAAACGGAGACCTCTTAAAATACTTACCGGAATTAAATTATAAAGTCGTTTCCACACAAACAAATGACGAAATTGTCCGCGACGTTGATATTGAAAAACACCCCGAAAGTAAAAAACACCTCATCTACACACTCGACCCTCATGCGATGAGCGTAGACGTTGCCATTACCTTTCCTCATGGCTTATACGCATTCAATAATGACGGCGATAAAATGAAAACGAAAGTAACAATCATCCCGCAATATTCACTTGACGGCGGTGATAACTGGATTGATTTTACATTCAACAATAACGGCGTAATGAGCAATACTTTTAATCGCCTTGTTTCGACGAAAGCATTACGTTACGTTGCTCATCAGGATTTTAACACAGAGGATTATAATGAACTAAAATTAAGCAATCAAAAAGCGATTTTAATTCGACTGTGCAGCAACGGCAACAATGACAGCAAAATTAAAAATGATTGCTATTGTCTGTACTATCAATGCGTATGTTTTGACCCCAATCGGAAAGGCTGGTTATACCCATGCAAGGTTGTTGAAGACCGTGAACGCGCATTCTGTACCACGATGGGAATAAAACTAAAAGCGACGGCGCGGAACGAGCAAAAATTAAAGAAAATTAATGTTATTTCGCAGGGAATTGCCCGCGTATGGGACG
>JBQNBN010000129.1:0-4460 GCA_052169915.1 Treponema sp. | reverse complement strand
AAGCGGTGTTTCCGTCCTCTCGAGATTTTGCTGCGCAAAACTCGCGGGTAAATAGCGTTCATACCGGCATAAATTCCACATTCTCAATCCCATTATCCCCGCAAGTTTTCGCAAGAAAACTTGTAGCGGGCTGGAATGCGTTGCGTCTGTCAAACACCGTAATAATTGCCCGCGTTATTCTCCGCCGCCGACAGAATGACTATAGAAGCGGAGGTACACATGAATATTATTGTAATTCTACTTTTGGCTATCGTTGTGCTTGCTTTGTTGTGCGTCTTGCTTTTCAAAATTGTTCTGGACAGGGGCAAGGAAAATAAGACGCTTAAAATCCGGCTCAACCGGCGTAACGACAATATTCGTTACTTGCTAGAACACGCGCGCACTTTGGGAGAAATCCGCAAAGACAGCGCGGAATTGACGCGGAGGATTAGAATTGCGAAAACGGATGATGATATTGACAGCGTTATCGGCGATATTATTCGTTACAATAACGACAGGGTGCAGGACGCTTGACGTTGACGCGCCTGCCTTGCCGCCAAAGCCTGAACGCCGCCCCCTTGAAATGCCGCATTCCGTCAAAGAATACGCGGCAATCATTGCCTACTATGAGACTTTAGTGAGGGAATGGGAATTGTGGGGCGAGACAGTAGAAAAGACTGTTATAGGCGAACAGGCGCAGGACGGTAAAAAACACTGACCGGATAGGGGCAGACTTAACGCTTGCCTCTTTTTTTGCAACACGGAATTAAAACTGACGGGAAAAAGTTGCGCCCGCCCCCTTATGTATTAACCGACAGAAAGAGCGGGCGCGAAAAGACAAATAGCCGAGCATTCCGCAAAAAATTGGGCGGAAGTCAACCTTGTATCCGTAAGATACTCAATTCAAATTCGAGTGTCAAGACAAACGCTGTTTACCGTTTAGCGAAAAATCAACTTCCATGCAAGATAAATGCCTCCGGCAATAATGCCGACTTTTAGGGCACCCCTTAGCACAATCATCAATCCGGTAGCGATGTATGCCAACGCCAATATAAAAAAGTTTTTCATACTTTTATAGTCATTTTGAAAAAGAGAGAAATAAAAAAATGACTATAGTATTATGAATATGCTATGTTATAATGAACGCATGGAGTCCTGTGCAAAAACAATTTATAAAATACTTTCCATGTTTGAAAAACAACTCGACGCAGAAGAATTTGATGTTCAGTATTTGAAACCTGAAGCGTGGAATATTTCGGAAACACGCTTTTATCGTTATCTTCAAATGTTGATTGAATCAGAGTATATCGCAGGCATAACCGTTAATGCGGGAAACGCCGGCGCTTTTTATGTTTCTGTAGGAAATCCGCGTATAACGCTAAAAGGCATTGAGTATTTAGTTGAAAACTCAATGATGCAAAAAGCATTCAATCTTATTAAAAAAAGTGCGGAAATATGCGTACAAAAAATTATATAAGTTTCTTTCTCATTATCTAAACTGACTATATAAGTACTTTAAGCTCTTTACACGAAGGCGGGCGCGTCAGCAATTCCGGCGTGTCCGCCTTTTTTCTTCCCTGCATTCCGCATTCTTAATCCCGTTCAATATGAGTTTTGCCGCAAGGCAAAATCTCGCAGAGGGCGCAACTGCTTGTAATTCTTTACAGTGCATTATTCCCCAAGTTTGCTATAAGCAAACTTGTAGCGGGCGGTGCTACGTTATATCTGTCCCATTCTACAATACCCGCCTGCCTCTTTCTCCGCGCCCGCGAAATGACTATAGAGATATGGCAGAATTAAAGAATATCCGAATAGCGGTAAGCGGGATTTATGAATACGCCGCCAACGAATTAGGCTCCCTGCAATTATCCCTTTCCAGTGCGCCGGATTGGGTAGAAGAAAAGTCTATCTACAGGGTGTACCGACCGGCAAGCGTTTTAGCGGCGGCTTGCCAAAAGTTTAAGCTCTTACCCCTTACCCATCACCACCCGCCGACGACAGTCGGCAGCACTAATTTTCGCGACCTTGTTATCGGCTATACGGGGGAAAATCCTTTTATCGACTACATTGGAAGCAAGGACGAGGTAGGCATACGAAGCAACGTTTTACTCTACGATAACGAAGCGCAAGAGGCGTATGCGCGCGGAGAAATACAATTAAGTCCCGGATATGTTGCGCTTTTCGTATGGCAGAAGGGAATAAGTCCGCACGGGCAAGAATACGATATAGTCATGCAAGAAATAAAAAGCGTCAATCATGTAGCCTTGCTTCCCGCAGGCAGGGGCGGACAAGAGGCGCGCGTACTCGACGCAAAGCCCGTACAAACTACCATATTCGACATGGTACATACAACGCGCGATAAAGAGGACGCCAACGGCGCACAGCATTCCGACGACAACGGGCAATTTGTCGGCAATGACGGGGGCGAAGATGATAAAAAAGACAAAGACACTGACGATTATCCTGAAAAAGATTATCCGCAATACAAGGGGACGGGACAGAAAGCCGTTGACTTCCTTCTTAAAAACAAAGGCGGACAGGTACGCGGCGCATTCAAGCGCGAAGATATCGGCGATATTGATATTGTTTGGGGTGAAGTGCTCAACGAAAAAGAACATACCGGCTACGGACTTTCGCATATCGTTGATAAGCACGGCATAGAAGCGGCTAAAAAGATTGGGGATGTTGTTTCAAATGGAATTATAGCAATGGCAGATAAACGCGGACGTATTTATTTAGAAAAAGATAACTATAGAGCTGCTGTCCGTCGTTCATGGAACGGCAAACCGAAACAATGGATTGTAACAGGATTTGAAAAAGAAAGCGTAGGAGACCGCACGGTTTCACGCTCTGCTGGTAATTACACGACGGAGAACTCGCCGCAACCTACTAAAAATAGTATAGCCCATGACGCTAAAACGCGCAAGAGTATATTTGAGTGCGTGCAAGGCACGGTATTCGACTGGTGCGGCGCATGATAAAAACAAATGTACCGGCGCATTCGCACAGAAAGCGGTACGGCAAACGCGCAAGCGGTATGCGGTACTCAAACCCGCCGGAAAAACTGTAGGCAATAAAAGAAAAGTACAAAAACGGCGTACCGGCGGGTGAAGTCGAACGATGGATTTTAAGCAATGCGCAGCGCGAAATTCTTAATTAGGAATTCCGCATTCTAAATTTGCAAAATGACTATAGAGGTGTGGAGGTAACACGTGAAAAAAATCTTTACTGGCCTGTTTATGGCGGCAAAGCGGCGCATTCTGACGCGCGACGCGGGGGCGGATGAGTTCAAGACGAAACTTGACGACCTTGTAAGCCGCAAGGACGAATTGACTGAAGAGGGCGTTTCAAGCCGCGTGGAGGAATTGAAAACGCTTGCCGCAGACATTCCCGACGGGGAAGAGAAGTCAAAGCTCATTCGCTTTCTTGAGGACTTTAAGGCGGTAAAAGAGCAATCGCCTGAAGTGGCAAAGGAAGCGGCACAGTCCGTTGCAACGCTTTATGAAAGTTTGTGCGAACAAGCCTTGAAAGACGCGCCGAATGTAGTCGGCGGCGGAAATGAGACGGCGGACGAAAACGGGGGCGATGACAACGCAAAAAAAGCGGTGCAAGAGACGACCGCCCCTGACGGCGAGGGCAAGACGAAAGACGCCGACCTTGCTCAAGGCGTTGAAACGGCTGGAAAGGCGGCTGGCAGCGCGCTCGGTACCGCCGCCAAAATCGCGGCTGCCGACGATGACGGGGTAAATGAGGAGTACGAAAAGATTTATCAGTACTGCAAAAAGCGCGCGGAGCAGGACGCGGCAAGCGGGACAACCGACGATGACGGCAAAGATGACAATGCCGACGGCAACGGCGGCAAGAAAGACGGCGGAAATGCGGAGGCAGACGGCAAGGAAGATGACGAAAACGGCGGAGCGGTTTCCGACCACGCGCCGCATATTCCCGTAAATCTTCGCACTTCCGCGCAAAAAGGCGGATTGTCAGACCTTTTCAACATGGCTAAAGGGAGATAGGAGGTAGATAAGCTATGAATAAAAACATGGATTTAGGTATCGGATTTAAAGGCTCTGCAAAAATCAACGCGCAGGCGATTCCCATGCAGGAAGGGTATTTGAAACTCGGAGGTATTGCTGCGGGCGGCGGAGAACGATGTTTGAATGATATAGAGGAGTTCCGCCCGCACCAGTTTTTGCACAGGCAAAAACTGGCAGAAAATGAAGTTTGATAGTCAGATAGAACCATGTTTTTTGCGAGTTTGCGGTCTGGCAAACTCGTGTGGACGGTAACGACGCTCAATCATTCAAATGCCGTAGTAACCGTCCATAGGCAATCAATCACGGCTTTTTGTGGCTTTCCGGCTGGCAAAAAACGGCAACGGGCGCGATTGAACCTTCTATCGGGTGCAAGGCGATTTTCAAGGACAACACGGGAGCCGTCGAGTTTATTGCCTCTTCCGCCTCCGCCCCGTCCGGCTGGAG
>JBQNBN010000128.1:0-4658 GCA_052169915.1 Treponema sp. | reverse complement strand
GAATACTTTTTTCCTATACTTCGCTGGAAATACCAAGTGGTATAACAGCATTGTCCTATTATGATTTTTTCGCAGTGTTCTTTTTCCATTCCTTCATTATATACTATTTTCCTTTCGACACAGGGCATCGGGGAATTAACCCCTCTTTAGATTAAAAAAAAATATATGAATTTAGCATGATAAAACTTTATATAAAAAAGTTAGCGGGGGCAGGACTCGAACCTGCGGCCTCCGGGTTATGAGCCCGACGAGCTGCCAACTGCTCTACCCCGCGTCGTGTGGCGGTATAATAGTTTTTTTAGTCATACGTGTCAAGCGCGGAATTCCTCATTACGCACTACGATTTCCCCCCTGACCCCCATTTTCCCCTAGTTTTGCCAAAGGCAAAACTAGTTAGGTCGGTAACTCCGCTTAATCCTTCAAACTCCTTTCTCTGCCGACCGACTTTCTCCGCCGCCCCCCGCGTACAAAATCTCCTCCCAAAAAGAAAAACAGCCTCCGACCGATATAACGCTGCTCGAAGGCTGAAACTGTACTTGCACGTGTTTTCGGGGATTTACCGCAGTATTGCGCCTACTTGTATATCCCGCCTGCAAATAAGTTTTTTCAAATTTGCAGTCCGCCCCGCTATTTCATCATCTTTACGATGAGGGCGGTTCCTTGTCCGCCGCCGATGCACAGCGACGCAAGTCCTATCGTTTGTTTGCGCTTTATCATCTCGTAGAGGAGCGTTACTAAAATGCGGTTGCCTGATACGCCGACAGGGTGTCCCAATGCAATGGCGCCGCCGTTGACATTCGTGATTTTTAGGAGCGAGGCGCGGTCTACGCCGTGCTCGGCGACCAGTTCGTGGACGACGCCCAGCGCCTGCGCCGCAAACGCTTCGTTTAATTCGATAAGTTCCATGTCCGAAAGTTTAAGCGACGCGTATTTCAGCGCATTCCGAATCGCGGGGACGGGGGCAAGTCCCATGTACAAGGGATCAACGCCGCCTTGTCCCATGCCGATAATTTCTGCAATCGGTTTAAGTCCGTACTTTTTAACTGCGGCTTCTCCGGCAACGACGACAAAAGACGCGCCGTCATTAATGCCGGAGGCATTGCCCGCCGTCACCGACCCGCCTTCCTTGAATGCCGGACGCAGTTTTGAAAGTTTTTCAAGCGACGTCTCCCTGTTCGGAAACTCGTCGGTATCGAAAACAGTGTCGTCTTTCTTTCCCTTGAGGACGATCGGCACAATCTCCTCTTTGAATTTGCCTTTGTCGATGGCGGCGACCGCTTTTTGCTGGGACGACAGCGCAAATTCATCCTGCGCTTCCCGCGTAATGCCGAATTTCGCCGCAATGTTTTCCGCCGTAATACCCATGTGGACGTGGGCGCGCGCATCAGTCAGTCCGTCGTAAAGCATGTGGTCAAGCGCCTGCCAGCTGCCCATTTTATTGCCTGAGCGGGTATTTGCCGGAACAAGGTACGGAGCCTGCGACATGGATTCAACGCCGCCTGCAACGACAATTTCATTAAAGCCCGTCTGAATGGACATGAGGCTTCCATAACCGTGCGCAGCCCCGAACCGCACAGCATATTCATCGTGTGGGCAACAGGTGGCAAAGAACGATATATGAATGACACAACTCGGTTGCCACCTTGCCAAGTTTGCTATTAGGCAAACTTGCGGGGAACGGGTTTGACGTTCGCGTCCGCAAGGACGGCTTTTACAACCGCCGCGCCCATTTCCTTCGGCGGAATAGCGGAAAGTCCGCCTAAAAACTTGCCGATTGCCGTACGCCGCGCACCGACAATATACACTTTTTCCATAATTCAGCCTCCTAAAATGCCGTAGTCGCCTGTAAGCGCGCCCCCGTGTGTCTGCGATTGAACACCGCTTTTCCAATCGCTTTATTGGACTTCTTCTAAAACTTCCGTTTCGGAACAAATTTATTGTACGCAGGATAAGCGGACGCCGCTAATGAAAAAACTGTTATTTACGAGGAGGGGGAAGCAAAGGCGTAATTGGTAATTGGGGATGCGTAATTCATGCTTCCTCACTGTCCTCAAGCATCCGCAGGAGCGCGGGGCCGAATTTTTCCGCTTTGACTTCACCGATGCCGAAGACGCCGAGCAGTTCGCGTTCGGTGTGCGGTTTTTTGAGGACGAGTTCTTCAATCGTTTTGTCGCCGAAGATGATGTACGGCGGAACGTTCTCTTCTTCTGCGGTGCGCTGCCGCCATTCTTTTATCGCCTCGTATAAAGCCGTGTCCGCTTCGCCGAGACTGCGTAAAAATTCCCCTTTTTTGTGGACGACGAACGACTTTTTCATCTGCACTTGATTCAAAACGCGCTGTTTGGAAAGTTCGACGGGAAGTTCTATTTTGGCGCGCGCGGCAAGCGCCTGCTTTCCGGCGGCGGTAACTTTGAGCACGTTGTAGTCGCCGTATTTTTCGATGAAACCTGCAATTAAAAGAGAGTCGGAAAGCGTAAACCAGTCGTCTTTGGAAAGTTCTTTTCCGATTCCCCACGTGGAAATTTCGTGATGCCGGTTTTCCAAAATGCGTTTTTGCTTTGAGCCGAGCAGCACGTCGATGACGTAGGCGGCGCCGTATCGCGACTTTGTGCGGTAAATGCAGCTCATAAACTTTTGCGCCGGCACGGTAACATCTTCAAGCGGAATGCCGGACGAATTGCAGATATCGCAGCACGGAAAGTCCGGCTGATTGGAAGGCGCAGTATTTCCAGTCAGTCCGTCCTCATCTTTATCGACTGGACTTACGCCGCCTTTCGCTGCAAGCGATGAGGGAATATAGCGCTCCCCGAAATACGAAAGCAAAAAATGACGGCGGCACGTTCGGGCGGAAGCATAGCCGAGCATCGCCTGCAAAAGCCGCTCCGAATTCCCGCTGTCAGAAGATTCCTCGAAAAAATAGCGGATTTTATGCGCGTCGCTGGCGTTGTACAAAAGAAGCGCGTGAGATGCAAGCCCGTCGCGGCCGGCTCGTCCGATTTCCTGATAATATTCTTCAAGCGACTTAGGTAAATCGTAGTGAATGACAAAGCGGACGTTGGGCTTGTCTATTCCCATGCCGAATGCGAGCGTCGCAACCATAATGCGCGCTTTGTCGCGGATAAACTGCGTTTGGTGCTCCGCGCGCTCAGCGTCGGAAAGTCCCGCGTGGTAATTCATCACGGAGTATCCCAGTCCCCTCAACTGCTCCGTAAGTTTATCCACCTGCTTCCGCGAAAAACAATAAATAATTCCGCTCTCGCCCTTGTGTTTTTCAAGGCATTCTTTGACTTCAAAAAGCGCGTCGCGTTTTTGCCGCACTTCCAAAAAGATGTTGGCGCGGTTAAAGCCCGCAATGAATATTTCAGGCTCGTTCATGCGGAGATTTGAGGCGATATCTTCGCGGACGTGAGAAGTTGCAGTCGCCGTAAGGGCAAGACACACCACGCCCTTAAACTGCCTGCGGACGGAGGAAATCTCCATGTAGTCGGGACGGAAGTCGTGTCCCCACTCGCTGACGCAATGCGCTTCGTCAACCGTAATGCAGCGGACAGGAACGCTGCATTCGTGGAGAATATCCTGCACTCTCTGCGTCGCAAGCGCTTCCGGCGAAAGGTAGACAAGTTTCGCTTCTCCCGACTTTATCCGTCTGACTGCATCGATATAGTCGTCCCAGTCAAGCGCGCTGTTCAAAAAAAGCGCGTTCACGCCGTTTTCCAAAAGCGACGACACTTGATCCTGCATAAGAGAAATGAGCGGGGAAATGACGATCGTAATTCCGACGAATAAAAGCGCGGGGATTTGATAGCACAAGGACTTTCCGCCGCCGGTCGGCATAACCGCAAGCGTGTCGCGCCCGGAAAGCACCGACGCGATGATTTCTTTCTGCATTGGACGGAATTCGCTGTAGCCGAACACGTTTTTAAGGACTGCTGCCGCCTTTTCAAGCGGTTCCTTCATTTTTTCCATATGCCGATTATAACCGCTCCCGGCCGCTTGCAAAAGAGCGTTCGTTTTGCTATATTTCCGCCAACGCCGGAGTGGTGGAATGGTAGACACGAAGGACTCAAAATCCTTTGTTAGCAATAACGTAAGAGTTCAAGTCTCTTCTCCGGTAGAGCCGTCTGTATAACGCGGGCGGTTTTTGTTTTTAACGGAGGAAATGGAATTGCGCTCCGTGCCATATGGCAACGTAAGAAAGAGCGGCTGCCCCAAACTTCGTTTCCGGCGAGTTTTCGCAAGAAAACTCGATAAGGCAGCAACAACGCTCAAGTCTTCAAAACTGCATAACAGCCGCCCGGCAATTGTGCATTCCTCATTACTAATTAGTTTTTTAACTTTCCCACCTCTTTCGCGGATGGCATAGAAAGATATTTGAAGGATCCAATAGGGTCTCCATTCTCACGCAATTTTGCCGAATGGCAAAATTGCACAGTAGACGGAGTCTTGCGAGGCGGGTTTTTATACAAAAAGTATGTTCGCGCAATGACGAGGCGCGCTAACCTTTATCGCCGCCCCAAAAAATAATTCCTCGGCGGCAAACAACACTGCGCACTCCTCATTAAACCTTAAACTTCTCCCTTAAAACAGCTAACCTGCTGCAATTCCATGTAAAACAATAACTTACATACACCAAAACTATACACAAAAAACAGTCTTTA
>JBQNBN010000127.1:0-4753 GCA_052169915.1 Treponema sp. | reverse complement strand
CCCCGACGCTCTGCGTCGTAACAAAGGGTATTAAAGCCGACTGCAACCACCTTATAAGAACAACATACCCCGACGCTCTGCGTCGGGGTTGTTGATTTGCTCTGCCTATCCTCCCCAATGCGTTTACCGAACGTTCCCGCAGTTTCGGATTATCGTCTTTCAAATAGCCGGCAATTTGTTCCTTAAAATGCGGCAACTGAACAAAGTATGAACTTTGGAAGTTGCTGCATTACGCCGTTTCGGAATGCAATGAGAAACGGCGTACAATAAGCGACGTTTGCGATCAGCAAACTCGCCGTGTTTTTCAGCCGCGCTATCTTAGCGGCTGAAAATAAACCTTCAAGATACGGCTGTATCTGTAACGGATACTGTAATCCCATTTCGCCGAGAAGCCACAATGCTTTTGCTTTTACATCCGCTGAATACTGCCCGCCGAGTTTAACCGCAACATCATCGATCGCCGTGTTCCAATTCATCTTGGCCTTTGTTATCGCTCTCAGTTCACTGAGTATTTTTTTGTCGCTTGTTTCGTTTGTCACTGTGCGCTACACTCCTTAGAGGCTGTCCCGATATTTTTCGCCCCACCGGGCTATTGCATCCAAAACCGGCTTTAAGCTCCGGCCCGTTTCCGTGAGGGAATAGTCAACGCGCGGCGGTATTTGCGCGTAGACTTTACGGTTTACAAGACCGTCTTCTTCCATTGATCGTAAATGTGCGGTGAGTACTTTTTGCGATATTCCGTGCACCGATTTTTTTAATTCGCCGAAGCGTTTTGTACCGGTCAATAAATCGCGCAGAATAAGGATTTTCCATCGATCGCTTATCAGCATAACGGTAAGTTCGACATCGCATTCAGGCAGTTGTTTTTTTATCATGTTGCCGTCTTTATAGTATCTAAAATATACTAAAGCACAAAAAAGTGCCTACTTGACGAGTATATACTTGTATTATTATTCTATCAAGAGGTAAAACACAAAAAAATTATTGAGGAGTGCTATGATGAAAGTAGCGGTTATTTGTGCAAATGGAAAAGCCGGCAGGCTGATTACAAAAGAGGCGGTTGACCGGGGACTTGATGTGACTGCGGTTGTAAGGTCGAAGAATAAAAGCGCGGCGACGCAGGTTATTCAAAAAGACTTGTTCGACTTGACTGCAGAAGATTTAAGAGGCTTTGATGTCATTATCGACGCGTTCGGTACGTGGACGGCGGAAACGTTTTCGCAGCACGGTTCTTCGCTGAAAAAACTGTGCGATATTCTTGCAGGAACCGATACGCGGCTTTTGGTTGTCGGGGGCGCAGGCTGCCTGTATGTAAACGACGATACGGGACATAAAATGATGCTGATTGACGTTCCCGATTTTCCCGATGCGTTTAAGCCGCTTGCCCAGGCTGAAGTCGACGCATTTTTAGCCTTGAAAAAACGCGAGGACGTTTTATGGACGTACGTGTGTCCGCCGTTCGATTTTAAAGCCGACGGAGAGCGCACCGGAAAGTATACGCTTGCAGGCGAAGAGCTGGCGCGTAACAGCGCAGGCGAAAGCACGGTAAGCTATGCCGATTATGCAATCGCCATGGTCGACGAAGCGATAAACGGCGCTCATATCCGCCGGTGTATTTCGGTAGTGGGAAAATAAGGTTTTGAAATACCGGTGCCGTGTAGACGCTTATCTGCACGGCTGTTTTATCCGTGCGGGCGGTTCGGTTCGTGCGGGTGCATCAAAGGGCGTGGGCATACCGTCAAAGCGGATTCGGTTCTGTTCCGCTGTCAACTCAAGGCGGTAAAGGGAGACACCGCAGCCGGACGACTAACGTTCCGCGTACTGTCTTCGTATGCGCTGTTCGGGGTCAGTGCACAAAAGATAGAGCGTACACGTAAAAAACCATTCGGCCGGTTTCATCAAAATATAGACGATGTCCGCGCGGAGCTGAGTCGTGATAAGGCACGAAACGGGATAGCCGTGCGTGTCGTAGAACCGGCGGAGTGCCCTGTGCAGGCGGAAAAAACGTTCCTGCAAAAGCTCTTCAAAAGCATTTGCAACGGCAAGCTGGCGGTTTACGATAATCCTGTGCCCGTGCCGTATGCCGAACCGAAGCGGTTTTACCACCGCGCGGTGCCCGCCCGCCGCAACCGTACACAGATAGTGTCCCTTGTATGCAAGCGGAGGAGGCGGCATCTGCGTCGAAAAGGTCCAATCCGCCGTCATCGTAAAGGCCTTTGCAGGCCCGTCCGCTCCCTGTCCGAACAAAATCAACACGATGTCGATAATAACCGCAAGCGGAAGCACCGCGATAAACGCCGCCGCATACCATTTCGATGCGCGGGAAAGAAAGCCGTACAATTTTTTCTGCCACGTGTATGCCGCCTCGGCACGGTGCGCTTCAATCAGTGCAAGCTGCCCTCGTATCTGGCGCCGTATGTGAAAAACCGAAAGCAGCAAAAGGTTTACGTGAAAAGGGTAGTTCAGCAGCGCCGGAACCTGAAGTGCAAACACAATGTTCTCGGCATTTCCGATACAGACGCCCGCCAGCGCAAAAACCGCAACGAGCGGCGGAAGCTTTTCCGCCGGAAAAAAGGCGATGACAAAAAGCCCTGCAAAACCCGCCGCACACGGAACGATAAACGAGAGGAAATATTCGGAACTGATGATTTGGTGCAGCGCATCTTCATATACGGGCTCGTGCCACGGCACCTCCGTAACGTTCCCAATCTACAATAAGGCTTTATAGTATATAAACCCGAGCCCCACCGTAACGATAAGCAGCTCACTCGGGAAAAAGCTTTTTTTTGCAAACAGATTCCATATGTTTAAAACGGTCAGGACAAGCGGCGGAACAATAAAAATACACGCAAAAATCAAGAATATACCTATGATCTCTATATCCATTTATACACTCCTTATGGTATGCGGCCGCACGCCTCATTGTGCGCCGTCCGCCTTTGGTGCAGCAGAACAAAAACGCCTTCAACAACCATATAGCCGAAGATAATCGTGCCGGTCTTAAACTGATAAATCGAATCGCTCTCCCAATCCGAATGAGGAACAATATCCGTCTTCGCAAGCAGCATCAACAGAACATACGACAGCGCATATATCGGGACGGGGAAAAACGGGAGCACAAGGTATTCCCATCTGCGCAAGCGCAGCTTGAACACAAACGCTATGATACTGTTGACGCAAAAAAGCGAAAACGGCACGGCAAGCTGCCAAGCAAGATACTGCAGCCACGGATACTTCATATACCCTGCAAGCGCTACCCAGCCGTAATAACCAAAAAAATTGTACGCGACGGGATAACTGTTATACGCAACAAAAAAGAAAGCGCCGTACACTGCGATAAACGCAAGATTTTTTACGGCGGACAGGCGGAACTCATAGCTGTAATTCAGTCAAAGGATGAACAAAAGCGGCGGGAGCACCAGCGCATAGTGCGGATACCTGAGCCAAGCCAAGCCGCCCCACCCGCGCCACAGCACTTCGGCAAAAAACACCAAAAAAGAGATAAACGCCGTTAAAATAAGCGTTACGTATTTGATTTTCATATCGTATATTCCGCACATGCCGCCTCCAAACGGCAGCATAGCACAGATGGCCGTTTTTGTTGATACGGTAAGGGGGCAATTTATCATTATGCGGATTGGGCGGTTATTCGTGTGAGGGGAGAGAAGGGGAACGCTTTAATGCTCTATATCGAGGCTGTTGCTCCCGCTTCTCCATTTCTCCCGCCCGTTTCAAACACTAATATATCTGCGTTTCCGTTTATAGTCCTGAAAGTTTTTCCTTCCCGTGCACAAACGTCGTAATGAGATCGCAATAGGGAGTCGGAATGTGCAGTTCTTTACCTTTGCGGGAAACGTAAGCGTTTAAGAAATCAATTTCGGTTAAGCGGCGATTTTTAATCAAATCCTGATGCATTGAAGGGTAGTGTTTTGCGCCGACAAAGTCAGGATTCGTAAAGCCGAATACATAGTCCGTTACGGAATCGACATCCAGCGTAACGCCCTGCGTTTTTGCAACGGCGGCAAACTCGGCTATAATGCAGCGCATCATATCTTTACAGCCTGCAATGCTGCCAAGTTCGAGCATATTGCATTCCATAATCGTGCACGTGCTGTTAATCGCGCCGTTGAGAGACGCCTTCCGCCAAATCGACCACAGAATGTTATCCGAATAGACCGCAGGCATCGTCGCCTTATTGAGCGTCTCGACAATTATCTCCGCTCCGGCTTTGCCTTCCGGTACGATATTTTGAATTTCCGTCTTTCCGTGACTTGAAAGCACCGCGCTCCCCGGCCCCTTCATACCGGCAGTTACGACGGTAACGCCCATAAAAATATTTTTAGGATTGATGAATTTCTTCAGCGTTTCCGTGTGCCCCAGCCCATTCAAAAGGCAGAGAATTTTTGTATCGTCCCCGAGTATATGCTGAATGCGCCTGAGCATGTTTTCCAACTGCATCGATTTTGTGAATACAATGACAAAGTCGGCAGCGCCTTTAAACTCTTCCGGCTTATAAATGTCAATTTTCGTAGACAATTCCGCCGTACCGTCGAGCAACTGTAAGCCGTTTTTCCGAATCGCGTCGATATTATCCTGCCACTCGTCAAGCAGCGTTACCTCGTTTCCGCTTTTTTGCAGCATAAACCCGAAACTGCACCCCATTGCGCCGGCGCCGGCAATAACAATCTTCATAATACGCTCCTATAAAAACTTTTGCAGGAAATATCAATTTCCGAAAAAGTTTTTAGCCGTG
>JBQNBN010000126.1:0-4852 GCA_052169915.1 Treponema sp. | reverse complement strand
TATATACAAAATCAGGGAAAAATAAAAATGCTTATACAAAGATATATGAGGGACAGCCGGAACTTGATTTTGGTTTATGATAAAAGACGTCATAGATACCCCGACGCTCTGCGTCGGGGTGATTTATTATGCATTCCTCATTATGCACCCCAACTCCCCATCACACCTTAAATTTCCCCACCTCGGCGGACAAATTATCTATCGCGCTTTTGTTTTTTTGCGTAATCGCGTTGACTTCCTGCACGGCGGCGTTGATTTGGTCGGTGCCGCCGGCCATTTCGTTCATGCCGCCGGCGATGTTGTCGGACATATCGGCGAGGCGCTGCATTTCTTGGGAGACGCGGTTGCTGTTTTTAAGCATTTCGGCAGAACTTGACTCAACAATGTGCGTAATTTCGTCAATTTGGCTCATCGCGCGCACCAATTCGCTGCTGCTTTCGTGCTGGCGGTCAACGTCCGTCATAATCCGCGTCTCTTGCCGCTTCGTCGTCTCAACCAGTTCGAAAATCCTATTGAATTGATGTTCAATCGCAAGGGCGGAAAGCGTTACGTCGTCGATTTTCTTTTTTAAGTCCTGCAAAATCGACGTAATATTTTTTCCCTGCGCGTTGGACTCTTCGGAAAGTTTCCGAATTTCACCCGCAACGACTGCAAAACCGCGCCCCGCATCCCCTGCGTGCGCCGCCTCAATCGCCGCGTTCATGGCAAGCAGGTTCGTCTGTTCGGCAATATTTTGAATGACCGCGCTCGTCTCAAGAAGAACGCTTGAACTGTCATTGACCGCCTTCGACAGCATGACCGTCTTTCCAATCGTCCGCTTACCGTCTTCAGTCGCCGTGTCGAGCTGCCGGAGCGTTTCCATATTCAGCTTTACGCTTTCTGCAACGGAATCGATACTCCGCGCCATTTCATTGAGCGAGCGAGAGGATTTTTCCGTCGTCTGCGTCTGCAAGTCGATATTTTCGTCCAATTCCTCGATTGTCTGCGTCATCACCTGCAAAGACGAACCGACCGTTACGACGCTTGAAGCGTGCGTCGCCATCTGCTTTTTAATGCCCGCAATAGTCGCCGTCATTTCGTGAATGGAACTTGCCGTCTCCGTCATATTGCTCGACAAGTCCGACCCGATTTCCTGCATCGTGTCCGTTGTACGGCTGATCGCCTGTATTGTCCTTTTGATTTTTTTAATCGTCCTATTAAAATAGAAAGAAATTTCAGAAATTTCATCGCTGCCGCTGACAGGAAGACTGACTGTCAAGTCGCCTTCTCCCTGCGAAATATCTTTTAAGGCAAGCGCCGCCTTTTGAAGCGGTTTGGTGATTTTGCCGGTAACGGTAACGCTGATTAAAACGATGACGATAAAAATCCCGATGATAAAGGGCACGATGACTTTCATAATCGTGATTGTAAGGCGATTGAAGTAGCGCATAGGAACGCTGATTCCGAGCGTCCAGTTCGGGGAATTGGGAATGGGCGTGTATACCATTAAAAACGGAATGCCGTCGCGCGTATAGGTTTTAACGTTTTCATTTCCCTTTTTCATGTCTTCGCCGATTTCCGTCATTCCTTTATAACCTTGACTGTCCAGTCCCGTCATATTGACTTTCATAATTTTTTCAGGATCCGGATGGGCTGCAAGCACTCCGTTGTTATCGATAATAAAACCGAATCCCATGCCGTCCACGGTGATTTTTTCCGCAATCTGCGACATCGCAACGCCGTCAACCGTCGCAATCATAATTCCTTTGTTTTTGTTGTTCGCATCCCTCACTCCCTGACAAATATTGACGATGGGCTTTCCGATTGTAACGCCGATAAAGGGATTGGTGATAAACGCCGTTTGATTTTCGATGATGAGCGGCTTGTAATACGGCAGCGGACGCGCATCGAGGTAGGTGCCTTTGACGCCGCTTTCCGTTAAGTCGGCAGCCGTATTTTTTCCGGGATTAAAGGTCGAATGGATTTTGACCTGCGCATCGTCGGCTAAGCCTGTAACTTTGGTAACCCAGCCTTCGCCATTAGCGCGCACGTACGCAAGAAAGATAAAGCGCGGGTCGTTTATGCGCTTATACGCGTTCATTAAAAGCGGCTGAATGACGTTCCAGTCGTCGGATTTAATCTCTTCGGTTTCCGCATACGCTTTGAGCATCGTATCCGTCCCGCCGAGCCATTGCCCAATCTCGTTCGCCTTGCTTCGCGCAAGCGTCTTAATGTTTTCAATTTCTCCTTTTGAAGCGATTTTGCTGATTGTAATGTGCGTCAAAACGACAACTGCAATAAAAATCGATAGAAGCGAAGCGGTGATAAGCAGCTGTAATTGAATGCCGATTGAGCGTTTCCGTTTAAAGTCCATCTTTCCTCCTAGTCGGCAGGTGCGGTGCCCGCCGTGTGTAAAAAGGTTTCGTTTCATACGGCTGCAGGATTTTTGTGCGGGAAAACCCGCGTTGCATGGCAATTCTATGAAACTTTTACAACCGGAACTTGCAATAGGCAGGATAAACTCAAAAAGGCTTGTAGGAACCGCTGCAAAAAACGTCATGCGTCTTTTCGATTTCCCAAAGACGTTGCTTTGAAAAATCCGCTCAAACGCTCTCCGTCTCACTGTTTGAACATACAAACTTTATAAAATTAAAAGCTCAAAACGTTTTCCGTTTTCTTCAAGGCGGATTTTAACCGCGATTTTAAAAAACGGGGCGCGGCAAACGCCCTTTCGTCCAAGCTTTAGTTAATAATAACATAATTTTTGCATTCTTCAACTCTTTTAATTGAGAAAACGGCGCATTGACTTGAAGCCTCTTTTTTCAGAATGGAAAAAGCGCGGAACGTTGTAAAAACGTTTAAGTCGTGGAGGGTTTTGCAAGCTTTGCCGCAAGCAGAGACAAGCGGACGGCGCGGCGTAAAGAAAGTCAATCTGAATGCCGGCTGTCCGTAAAACTCAAGTGGAAGGCGCGCTCTTTAGACGGGATAAGACGCGTCTTCGTCCCATTCGTTTTGAATGGATAAAATCCGCTTACGATTATATAATACCCTTATAAAACCGTTTGAAGCGGCAGACTCTCCGCGCTATTGCGAACCGTCCCCGCTGCAAAACATAATTTTTTGCGGGTTTGCGCAGCAAACCCGTGCAGGCGGAAACAGCGTAAAGTCCGTAAAACGCGTTCTTTGCCGCCTGCAGGAGGATTGTATGAAATTGAACAAAATTATCGTTACGGCGTTCGCCGCGTTTTGTATTGCAGCCGGCGCGTTTGCAGTCAATGTAAATGAGGATGAATTAAAGTCAGCGGGAAGCGACGGCTCAATCGTTTTTACAAATTATACCGGTCCCCATGCCCGTATCGATTCGGCGGCAAATATTCGGGGAATCGGCGCGAAGTTGGGCGCAGTCATTGCAGTCTCTCCTGAGAAAACGGCGACGGCAGGTTCTCAGGCGCGCTATGCAGTCATTCATGTTGTGGATGCGGACGATAAAAACGGGCTTGACGCGGATATTTTGTCTTTCGGGCGGCGCGCGGGCGTAGACCACATTGACAACGTGCGGCGCATTATTGCCGCTTATCTTTCCGCCGCGTACGGCTATTCCGACGCCGATGCGCACACAATCGCAGTCTTCGTAACGGTTTACAACGCCGTTTACCGCGGAAAAATCGACTCGTACCGGGCGCGCTACAAAAAAGCGGTTATGGCGCATTTGCAGTCGGAAAACTGCGGACTTTCAGTCAACTATGCCGACTGGGCAGGCAAAACGCAAATCGTCATTCCTCTCTACGACGTGAAAGACGGCGGTTTGAGTACGGTCGACACGTCCGTTATCAGCGCAGGCGATGTGGTAAAGCGAATGCAGGAAGACGACGGGAAAGGCATTGACGAGCGCAAAAATATGGTTGACTTAAAGGAGCGGGAATCCGATGCGGCGTTCGATAAGGCGGAGACGGCTCAGCGGAATGCGGCACAGGAGCAAAAGAAACTCGACGACGAGCGGAAAAAGACGGAGCAGATGAAAAAAGACGCAGAACTTGCCGAGCGGAATGCGCAAGCGGCGCGCGAAAAAGCGGCGGAAAGTCCCGACGACAAGCAGGCGCAAAAGGACGCTGAGGCTGCGGAACGGAATGCCGCCCAAAAAGGTGAAATGCTTGCATCTCAGGAAGAAATACAAAAGGCGCAGGAGGACGCTGCGCGTAAAGCCCAGCAAGAAGCGGCGGAAAAACAGGCGCTTTCCGACAAAAAACTTTCCGAAGCGCAGGATGAGCGCAAAACGATTGCTCAAGATCAGCAGGCGATGATGACGGAGCAGGCTGCCGCGGACACGTTTGCGTACGGCATGGCGCTTGTTGATGAAGCGGCAATGCTTTCGCGCATCGTAAAAATCAATACGAAAACCGGCAGCGTTTCTAAGCCGTCTTCCTCCGTGTACATTCGGAACCGGACGATGTTTGCCGCCGGAAGGAATTTTATCGCCGCTGCCGGAGCAAAAACGGGAAGCGTAAAACTCGTATTGCTTTCGCAGGATACGCTGGAAGTCGTTAAACAAAGCGCTGAAACGCTTGCGGAAAACTCCATGCTGATTCAAGACGGCGGCGACTTTTACTGCGTCATACAGGACGGCAAAAAACAATCGCTTGCAAAATACGGAGCGGATTTGAGCCTCAAAACAAAGTCGCCGGTTCCGGTCAAAGGCGCAACGCCGATAACGGCAGCAGGACAATACCTTATCGTAACCGGCGCGGACGGCGGACTGCATTTACTGAACAAAGCGACGCTGGAAGAGTAGGGGGAAATGTAATGAGGGGAAAGGGGAAGGCGTAATTCTACACCATGAAAACGGCTGTTTTAGGCATGAAAAACGCCGTTTTTG
>JBQNBN010000125.1:0-4928 GCA_052169915.1 Treponema sp. | reverse complement strand
CACTGACGGCATAAGTCCCGTCCCCGCATTGAACGATAATTCCCGCCGTTTTATCGAAACGTAAAACCGTCCCGCATTGGGAAAAAAACGCCTTTCCAGTCGGCATGGAGGCAGAAACAACGGCTTTTCCTGCAAGGATTTTAAGCGCACTTCCGTTTTCCGTTGTCCACGCGCACGGCTCAGGCGAATACGCGCGAACGAACGCGTCGATTTCTTCCGCGCTTTTTGTCCAGTCGATTTTTGCGTCCTCTTTTGCGATGACGGTCGTGTAACTCGCCTCTCCCGTCTGCGGCGTGCCGACCGGCGTTTGCCGCGTCCGCGCGATTTCCGAAAGCGCATCGCGCAAAAGAGCCGCCCCGTCTTCTGCAGCCGCGTTCAAAAGACTGCCCGCCGTTTCCGCGCCGGTAAGCGGAACTTTTTTTTGCCGGATTATATCGCCTTCGTCCATCGCAAGGCTCAAAGTCTGCACGGTGAACGCCGTTTCCGTATCGCGGTTCAAAATGGCGGCGTTCACGGGCGTGCAGCCGCGGTATTTGGGCAGGGCGGACGGGTGCAGATTAAGCCCGCCGAACTGAAAGAGCGCAAGGAACTTGGGCCCGAATATGTGCCCGTACGCAAAACACACCAAAATGTCGGGGGAAAGCGCGCCGGCCTGCTCCCGTGCGTCGGCGTTCAAGCGCTCCGGCGTCAGGCACGGCAGTCCGAAGCGAGCGGCGGTTTCTGCGACCGGCGTCGGGGTCAAGGTTTTGCTCCGTCCTTTTGCCGTCGGCGGATTGGACAAAACTCCGCACACTTCAAATTCACACTCTGCGGAAGCGGAATACTCAACGAGCCGCTCAAGCGTGCGCGCGGACGCAGCGGGACTTCCCGCGTACAAGACTTTTAAGCGCGGCACTCAAGACGCTCCCGCATTCAAAGTTTTCTTTGCTTCGCGGGCAGCTTTTTTTGCCGCAATCCGCATTTCTTTTTTTGCACGCTCCGCTTCTTTTTGTTTCCGCCGTTCCGCGCGGGCGGCAAACTGCGCTTCAGTTTTTTGAGCAAACTCTTTGTCGCCGCGGTCGATGAACAAAATTCCGTCCAAATGATCGTACTCGTGCTGAATAACGCGCGCCAAAAGTCCGTCCGCTTCAAGCGTAAACGGCTTTCCGTTTTCATCGAACGCCTGCACTTTGACCTTTGCAGGGCGCGTTATCGATTCGTACACCTGCGGAATGCTCAAACAGCCCTCGTCGTATTCGCTTGTTTCTTCCGAAGTCGAAATAATCTGCGGATTTATGAATACGCGGCGCACTCCGTCATCAATCATCACGACAAAAATGCGCAGTTTTCTGCCCGCCTGCGGCCCCGCAAGCCCGATTCCGTTCGCCTCTATCATCGTATCGAACATTTCCGCCGCCAGCGCGCGGATTTCGTCGTTTATCTCCGCAACCGGCTCCGCTTTTTCGCGTAAAATCTCTTCACCAAGTTTTGTAATTCTCATAAGCACCTCGCTTTTGGGCGTAAGTATAACAGAAATTTGTAATTAGGAATTCCTAATGCGGTACCGTTTTAAGGCTTTTTTGATATCTTTAACCGCCCAGTCGTAATGACTTGATGTCGACGATACGCAATAGCTGCCGAGCGTTGCGCTTCCGGTCCATGCAAACGCATTTTTTACGAATAACTGCTCGTCGGAAAACGATTCGATAAGCGCAAGCGCTTCCCCATGCGTATTTTGCAGCATGTTTACCGCGTCCTCGAACGGCGTAGTTTGGTGTTTTTTCCAAAACTCGATATTCATTTGCGGATAAGTCCGCCAATTATACGGCTCAGGCAAAAACGACGCGGCAACGCCGTTTCGATTCGTTTTCATCCAGTCGATTAGAAGCCGGTGCCATTCATACAGATGGACTAAAATATCCCGCACGTTTTTATCGCGTTCGTTCGGAAAAATGTCCGCACGCTTTTCTTCGTCGGATAAACTGCTGAGAAGCGTCCGCAAGGTTTCAAAATTTTTGTTTGCAGCGGCAATTAAATCCGCTTTTGTCGCCGGTCTCGGCATAAAGTTTCCTTCGTTTGATTTTTCGCGGAACCAGACGGCAAGTCTCCGCACATTTACAGCAAAGCAACGCCGCCTAACCTCGTTTATCGCTTACGCATTACGACTTCCTCATTACGCATTCCCCTCATCCCTGCCGGTCGCAGTCGAAATCGCCTTTATTTTTTCCTTTTGATTGCGTCTTATTCCTGCAAAAACGGAACCTGAAATATTGTGCCATACGCTAAAAACGGCTCCCGGTAAGGTTGCAAGAGGATTTCCGGAAAAATTCACATTTGCCAAAGAGACGGCAAGTCCGCTGTTTTGCATTCCGACTTCAATAGCGACTGCGGTACATTTGTTATGTTCCAGTTTCAATAATTTGCCGGCGCCAAGACCGCATAAAAGTCCGATGAGATTATGTATTGCCACAACCAGCAGCACTAATAAGCCTGAGGCAAGTATTTTGCCTGCATTCGCTGCAATTATTCCCGCTATGATAAGCACAATTGAAAGAGATGAAAGCGCAGGTAAGAAAGAATTTACTTTCTGCATATGCTTTCCCAACAACCTTTTAGCGCCGATTCCCAGAAGAACAGGGATAAGAACAACGGTTAAAACGGATTTGAACATACCCCAAAACGATACGGGAACCCACCGCCCCGCCAGTAAAAATACCAATGCCGGCGTCATTATCGGGGCAATGAGCGTTGACGCTATGGTCATACTGACTGACAATGCGACGTCTCCGTCGGCGATATGAGTTATAACATTACTTGCAGTTCCGCCGGGGCAGCAGCCGACTAAAATCATGCCAAGCGCCAAGTCCGGATTGAGTTTAAAGAGGACGGCGATGCACCATGCGGAAATAGGCATTACCGTATATTGCAGTACGCAGCCTATCAGTATTTCTTTAGGGCGTAAGATGATATTTTTAAAATCTCTTGAATCTATGGTTGTCCCCATCCCGAACATAGCGACGCTCAGAAAAAGAGCGATATACTTTGTCATCCATGCAAAGCCGGCAGGTTTTGCAAAAGCGATTAAGGAAAGTATGATTATAACAACGCCTATATATTTTACCAAAATGTTATTTATTTTTTCAAAAGCGCTCATTAGACATTCTCCTCGAATTCATAAATAAAATTATCAATCAGTCTCGTTTTGCCTATAAAGACTGCCATCGCTGCCAGCACCGGCCTATCGATTTTAGCTGCCGGTTTTAATTCTTCCAAATCAACAATAGAGATATAATCGATTTTTGCCAGCGGTTCCCGATCTATTATTTTTTTCATGCAATCAATAATCTCTTGAGAATCCATATTTTGTTGAATCATAGCCTTCCCTTCCCGTATCGCAACGGAAAGACATAATGCCGCTTTTCTTTCTTCGCTATTTAAATACGTATTTCTGGAAGACATCGCAAGTCCGTCGGCTTCTCTGATGATAGGACAAGCGACTATTTCGACATCGAAATTCAAATCTTTGACCATTTTCTTTATTATGAGAAGCTGCTGCGCATCTTTTTGCCCGAAATAAGCCCTGTCGGCTTTTGAAATATTAAACAGCTTGGCAACGACTGTACAAACTCCTCTAAAAAAAGACGGCCGAGAAGCGCCGCAAAGCCCGTCGGCTAACACTTCCGGCGCTATGAATGTGTGATGATTATCATACATTTGAGAAGTTTCGGGATAGAAAAAGAGGTCGACTCCAAGGCGTTCGCACAGCTGCAGATCCGTTTCAAAGTCCCGCGGATACGTTCCGAAATCTTCGTTTGCGCCAAACTGAGCAGGATTTACAAAGTCGGACACTATGACGATATCGTTTTCCTGCCGCGCTCGTTTAATCAAACTTGCATGACCGTCATGTAAAAATCCCATCGTAGGCACAAGACCAATCGACTTTCCGCCCAGTTTGCATTTTCTAACAAAGTCCTTCGCTTCATGTACGGTTTTTACTATGTACATTTTATTTTCTTCCATAAAAATATTCCTTCAATCTTTGTGATTTATCAAAAACGGCGTATTCATTCCTATAGAATTCCGTCTTTTTCGTTATTTACGACGCGGATTATTTTGTTTTCTCCGTCAACAAATACAACGTTCGGTTTATGCTCAAGCGCCTGTTCGGGAGTACATGAACAATACGCCATGACGATAACCGTATCTCCTACGCAGACGCAGCGTGCAGCGGCTCCGTTTAAGCACAGAACTCCGCTCTCTTCTTTTCCCGCGATTGCGTAGGTTTCAAACCGGCTGCCGTTATTGACATCAACGACTTGAACCTTTTGGTATTCCTTGATTCCCGACGCGGTCAAAAGCGCTTTATCGATGGTTATGCTTCCCACATAATTCAACTCCGCCTGCGTAACCGTCGCTCTGTGGATTTTTCCATAGAGCATTTCGATTTCCATAATTTCCTCCATTAAAAAACCAACCGAAGCGCGCGCTTTTAGTTGACAGGCATATATTCCTGCAGCTTAAGCTCAGCATGCAGTCCATATTACAAGACTGCCGTGCACGGTTGATAAATAAAGTTTAGGTATTGTGTTTGGTAAAAACATATCTTGAATAGAATATGACGTTTCAACTTTTAACACTAAAAGCAGTATATCACGGTCTATGGTATTTGCAACTTGTTTTTATACGCCGCCGCGGCACGCGCCCTGAACGGAATTCCCGCCCGCGTGAGTTATAATGCGTAATGGGGAATGCGTGATGCTTAATTAGGACTTACGCATTCTTCACTCCCAATTACCAATTTCCGCATCGTCGGTTCCAGTCCCAGCGCGGCGGCAAGCGCGTCCGCCTCGCGGAGACGACGATCTTCTCTTTTGTCGTTTTTTTTGTGCGTGCTGTCTTTTACCGCGCGGATTAAAATGTTTTTGGGCGTGTGCTCCATGTCGATGAAC
>JBQNBN010000124.1:0-4974 GCA_052169915.1 Treponema sp. | reverse complement strand
AAGCGTTTACTCGGCGACATTTTTACCTCCTTTTCGTATAACTGAAATTATATTTGAACCGCCGGAAAATGCAATCCCAATACTGCTGCGGACGGTTGTTACGTTTTTGGAAAGACAGAGCGGTGTCCCGTCCGTACTAGTTTTGCTGCGGGCAGTTATTACGTATTTTACCGGATGAGACGGAGTGCTGCCCGCACCAGTTTTGCCTAACGGCAAAACTGGCAGATAACGGGGTTCATCGGGCTGAACCTCGTTATGCCATTCAAATGCCGTTTTCCTTCAAACATGATTTCCCGCGAGTTTTTCCTTTGGAAAAACTCGTGCGAGCGGATACTCCTTTATGTTTTTCAAACTCATTCTTCTTCCGCCCGCAGCCGGTCACAGTTGCAAAAATCCCGCTTTGCGTATATGGTACGCGCAAGTTTGCCGGAGATTTCCGGCGCAAAATAAAAAAGTTAAAACATTCGACTGTCTTATTTTAGGAGTTTTTATGGCTGAAAAAGAAGATTATGATTTTTCGGTGGAGTCGCTCGGTCCGTGCAAGATAAAGTCGCCGATAGAACTTTCTACCGTCATCGGAGATCATCGCGCAAATTACGTGCGCGACGACAGTTTTGTGCGCAATAAAGTCAATGTTTTTGACGTCGGCAACGATGATGCGATGGACTATACGAACCTCATGCAAAAAGCAGGCCCGCGCGAGTTCATTTATTTTCCTCCGCATACCGTCAATGCAGGAATTTGCACGTGCGGCGGTTTGTGCCCGGGCTTAAACGACGTTATCCGTGCAGTCGTCCGCTGCTTGTGGAACCGCTACGACGTCCGGCGCATTCACGGCTTTCAATTCGGATTTAAAGGATTTTTTCCCGAAGAAGGCTTCAGCACCATTCCGCTCAATCCTGAAGACGTCGATGAGATTCACAAAATCGGCGGTTCGTTTTTGGGTACCAGCCGCGGCGGCGGGCAGCGCGTTGAAGAAATCGTCGACTGCATAGAGCGCATGAGCATAAACATGCTGTTCGTCATCGGCGGCGACGGCACGCAGCGCGGCTCGCTTGACATCGCGAATGAAGTCGGAAAACGCGGTCTTAAATGCGCGGTTATCGGCATTCCGAAGACCGTTGACAACGACCTGCAGTTCATCGACCGCTCGTTCGGCTTTGATACCGCCGTTCAGCGCGCAAAAGAGGCGGTTGCATCCATTCATATGGAAGCAAATTCGCAGATAAACGGCATAGGACTTGTCAAACTCATGGGACGCGAATCCGGTTTTATTGCGACTTCAGCCGCTCTTGCCAGTCACGAAGCGAATTTTTGTCTCATTCCCGAAGTTCCGTTCGACTTATACGGCGAGAACGGACTGCTTGAACATCTCAAAAAACGACTTGAGGAACGTCACCATGCGGTTATTATCGTTGCCGAAGGGGCGGGGCAGGAACTTTTGACCAAGACGAACCAAACCGACGACTCAGGCAATATCAAACTTGCCGACATCGGAACGTATATCCGCGACGAAATTACGAAGTATTTTAAAGAACAGAATTTCCACATCAACTTAAAATACATCGACCCCAGTTATCAAATCCGCGCATCGGTTACGACGGCGGCGGACTCCATTTACTGCGAACGGCTCGGAAATAACGCCGTCCACGCGGCGATGGCGGGAAAAACGAAAATCGTCATCGGGCTCGTGCACGACAAGTTCGTCCACATTCCGATTAAGATGGTAACCGCGCACCGCAACGTCGTCGACCCTGAAGGAGCCGTCTGGCGCGACACCCTTGACGCGACGGGGCAGCCTGTTCTCATGGTAAACGACATTGCCAAAGCCAAGGAACGCATGATGGCGCTTGTCGCCGACGCCAAGAAAAAGCCCAAGGAAAAAACGGGAACGTAAATGCGCAAGGGCGTTCCTAATGAAATGCTTAATGAGGGATGAGGAATTTGCGGGCGGCAGCGGGCGGTTGTTACTTAGTTTGATGAATTGAACGGCGCGCCGCCCGCTGCGAGATTTTGCCGCAGGGCAAAACTCGCGGGGAAACGGGGACACCTCTGTGTCTTGCACATTTCATTCTCTGCTGTCCGCCAATTACGCAGTTTGATGAATTGAGCGGTGCGCCACCTGTTCTCGTTTTGTTTTCGCAAAACGAAGCGAAAATAGCATTTGCGGTAAGCCTTTACAGCGTTGTCGCTGTAAGAAATCTTGTGCAGTCGGCCTTTCCTGCACGTCCCAAAATAATAATCATTGCCATTTCAGCGTCGCCATTCCAGCCATACCGCCGCCTTCTAACCTCCGTCCCCCAAAGTTTGCGATTAGCAAACTTGCAGTGGGCGGTAACACCGTTCCAACAGTCATATCCATTTTTCCCGCCCACCGTTCTCCGCCGTCCTCAGTATTTTTTTTATAATAATCATGGTCATTTCAATGTCGCCATTTTCGTCATGCCGTCGCCCTCTAACCACATTACCCGCAAGTTTGCTTTGCAAACTTGATAGAACGGTAACACCGTATCGTCCGGTGACTCCACCCAGCTCCGTCCGCATTGATTTAACGCCTCAAAACCTCTACAGTGTGCAAAGAATCTACCATATATAGGAGTTTTATATGATTAAGACGGTAAAAGATGTCGATTTGGCGGGAAAGCGCGTGATTATGCGCGTCGATTTCAATGTGCCGATGAAAGACGGCGTTGTGCAGGACGATACGCGGATTACGGCGGCGCTTCCGACCATTAAATATATCATTGAGCAAAAGCCGCGCTCCCTTGTTTTGATGAGCCACCTCGGAGATCCGGCGAAGGATGTCAAAAAGGCTGCCGAAAAGGCGGAAAAAGCCGGAAAGCCGTTTACCGAGGCGGACAAAGAGAAGTTTATCAACGGAAAGAACCGCATGAAGCCCGTTGTCGAGTATTTTGCGGCGAAACTCGGTCATGAAGTCAAATTCCTGCCGGATGCGCTCGGGCAGAAGGCTGCGATAGACGCGCTGAAAGACGGCGAAGTTGCGATGCTTGAAAACGTCCGCTTCCACAAGGCGGAAACGTCGAAGGATGCGGCGGAGCGCGAGGCGATGGCGAAGGAACTTGCGTCTTACGGCGATATTTTTGTAAATGACGCGTTCGGGACGGCGCACCGCGATCAGGCGTCCACGGCGACAATCGCAAAGTTTATGAGCGAAAAGCCCGTCGGCGGCTTCCTCATGGAAAAGGAAGTCAAATATATCGAGCCGATGGTAACGAATCCGCCCAAGCCGATGATTGCGATTATCGGCGGCGCAAAAGTTTCTTCCAAAATCGCCGTGCTTGAAAGCCTTTTGAAAAATGCGTCCGCTCTCATTATCGGCGGCGGCATGGCGTACACGTTCTTGAAGGCGCAGGGGCACGCGGTCGGAAAGTCGCTTGTGGAAGACGATTTTATCGACACGGCGAAAAAACTGCTTGCCGACGCAAAGACGAAGGGCGTGAATATCGTCTTGCCCGTCGATCACGCGGGAGCCGAAGCCTTCGATGCGAATGCAAAAGCGGTACCGGTTGACGGAATCGACATTCCCGACAACTTGATGGCGATGGACGTGGGGCCGAAGACAATCGAAGAATACAAAAAGGTGATTGCCGAAGCGAAGTCCATCGTCTGGAACGGACCGGTCGGCGTATTTGAGTTCGACGCGTTCGCAAAAGGCACCGAAACGGTCGCGAAACTCGTTGCCGAAGCGACGGGACGCGGCGCGATGACGGTCGTCGGCGGCGGCGACTCCGTTGCGGCAGTCAACAAGTTCCACCTCGCCGACAAAATGAGCCACGTATCAACCGGAGGCGGCGCCTCCCTTGAGTTCCTCGAAGGTAAGACGCTTCCCGGCATCGCGATACTTGCAACAAAGTAAAAGCGCAAGCCGCACCGGTTTGCAACTTAACGGATAAAGTTACCCCGCTGCCGGAAGATTTGATTTTCGGCAGCGGGGTTTATGGGGGATGGGGGGATACTAAAATGCTGCTGGCGTGGTTAGGAGAATAGCAATATGGAAAAATTCGATAAATTAATTTATTTAGATTGGAATATATTCCAAGATTTGAAACAAAATAGGAATGGAAAAGAATTAGAATATCTTATAAAAGATGCAAAACAAAGAAATTATATTATTCCATATTCATATTCTCATATAAGAGATTTGTCTCGGTGTACAAGTAAATCTTATGTAGCAGATGATATTCAATTTATTTCTTCATTTTGTGATAATTATTGTTTAGCGTATAATGCAAAAAATGAGGAAGATTTTTGGATTAAAAAAGAGGACCCCAAAAAGGTTCTTAATTTTTTGCTCGTGAAGAATCAAAAAATGAACATAAGTAATAAGAATATATTAATTCCAACTTATAAAATAGATAATACAGATATTCAAAAAGATAATTTATTATATCCATATTTAGAAAAAAATAATTTTATAATGACTTCAGATTTATTTAATCAAATTATTTCGGATTTATATCCTTCTATTTTTTTCGATAATGAAAAACAAAAGATTTTCAGAAGTTCATTAATAGAAATTGTAAAAATACAGAATCCTGCATTTCTAGACTTTCCTGTATATAAATATTTATTAGCTAATAAAGAAAGCATAGAAAACAATTTTTCTGAAATTTTTTCTAGTTTTTTACGTTTGTCTAATAAATCAGAACAAAAGATTCCATTTGGTGAAAAAATAACAACAGCGTCAAATATGCTAGATTTTTTTCCGGCATTTTCTGAAAAAATAGGTAAAAAAAATAATATTAATAATATTTCAACAGATTCTGAACATATGTTTTGGGGTACAAGTTCGAAATACTATATAACAAATGATAAGAAATATTATGAAAAAATAAATTTTCTGTATAATTATTTTAAAATAAAAACAAAAGTGTATTTAAAGGAACGGTTTAATTATACAATGGGGGCGATTTTTCCCGAAAGCGACACGGGCGACGCTTGTACTGCCTATGC
>JBQNBN010000123.1:0-5017 GCA_052169915.1 Treponema sp. | reverse complement strand
ACGTAATGCCCGAGCCTACCGGCAATGAGAATGAAACCGAGTTGCTCAAAAATCTTCCTATGGCGGAAATGGTAACGCTTGATGACGAAAGCGAGGCAATTCTCGATGAAAAATCACGGCTTGACGCAGAAATCAAATCCTTGCAGGAGCAAAGCGACATTCTCAAGGAAAAAATCTTAATCAAAATGGCGGCAAAACCGTTCGGCGCGGAAACGGCAAGCAAGACCGTTGCCGAATGCGGCGCGTGGAAAATCTCGCTGACGACGCAGACGGCAAAGCGCGTAGACACTACCGCCTTAAAAAAAGCGGGCATTTACGACACGTACGCCAAAGAGAGCGTTTCGCGCGTCTTGAGAATCACGCGGGCGGCAAAGAATTGAGTGTGAAAGACACAGCAGCATTCCCGCCCTTACGAGATTTTGCCATACGGCAAAACTCGCAAAAAACGGTATGCAGAGGCTCTCTTTTTGCAAGAGAAGACGCGTTTCATCCGTTGCAGACGGTGCTAAACGTCGTCGCCGCCTGCGCGGGGGTTCTAGCAAAACGTCGGGGGAAGCGAGACTTGAAAGCAGCGGAATTGCCCCCAAACCTTTCAACCGGTTTTGCAGAGCAAAAGCGGGGCGGACTGCTGGAACCGTATACGGCGGAAGTCAAGTTTTTAGCAGTCCGCGTGGAACGGGAAAAGTGCTATGCGGGCATAAAGAAGTGCGATGCGTTTTTGAAAACCTTTAGCCTGATGTTTGATGGCAATCTTACACCGGCAGATAAAATTCCGCCGGAAATCGCCTGTGCATACTTTTGCCCCGCGGACGGGCGTACAAACGGGGCGAAGGTATTTCACTTAAAAGCAAAAATCGGTTTTATCCGGCGGCTTGTTGAAATGCAGGACGCAGGCTGTTGTTACGAAGTTTGAAAGACATAACGGTATTTAGCCTGCTGCAAGTTTTGCTCATCGCAAAACTTGAGAAGTAATGGAGTTTGATTGCGAGTTTTGCGTTAGCAAAATCTCGTGCGGGCGGAAATAACGTTATGTCTTTCACGCTCAATTTCTCTGCCGCCCGCGATTCACGGATATTCTGAAGAAAAAATCCGTTCTTTTGAGCCGGAAAGCGTACAGGCGAAAAAGATAGCCGCGTATTTTGACCGTTGCCGTTTTTTACAAAGCGGGAGCGGCGTCAAAGACGAGCGTATGATAATCGCAGGCTATAACGTCGGTTTTGACGTGAAACACCTGACGGCGCTCATGGAAAGAAACGGCTTTGACATGGATACCTATTTCACGGGGCAAATCGCGGACGTGTACGAACAGGTAAAGCAGGCGGGAATACGGAAAGTCCTGCCCTACCTGCCGAACCGGAAATTGACGACGGTCGCCAAACATTTAGGTATTGAACTTGAAAACGCCCACGACGCGCTGGCAGACATAACGGCAACGCGGGGAGTTGCCTTAAAACTGCACAAGATGGGCGTCAAATTAGAGATAGGAGGATAAGAAAGATGAATGTAAACGGAACAAACGCGGCGCAAAAATACGCGCCGCAGGGACAGCCGACCATGAAACAGATGGTTATGAAGATGACCGAACAGATAAAGGCGGCGCTGCCTGCGACCATAACGCCTGAACGCATGGTGCGCATTGCGCTGACGGCTCTCACCAAAGACGACAAGTTTGGGCAGTCAACGCCGGAGAGTTTTATGGGTGCACTCCTGACCAGTGCGCAGTTAGGACTTGAGTGCAACACGCCGCTCGGACAGGCGTATTTAATTCCTTTCTGGAACGGGAAAAAGCAGCGGCTTGAAACGCAGTTCCAGCTCGGCTATCAAGGATTGATTGACCTTTGCTACCGCACGGGGCAGTACAAAAAAATCGTTGCGCGTATCGTCTACAAAGGGGACGACTTCGACTATTCCTACGGGCTTGAAGAATCGCTTGTTCACCGCCCGAAGGGAGAAAGCGAGGAACCGCAATATGTCTACGCATTGTACGAACTGAAAAACGGCGCAAGTGCATTCGAGGTGATGAGCTGGAAAGCGATTGAATCGCACTCGAAAAAATATTCGCAGTCGGTACAAAAGGGCTACACGTCGCCCTGGACGACCGACCCCGAAAGCATGGCGAAAAAGACCGTGCTTAAAAAGGTGTTGAAATACGCGCCGAAAACCGTAGAAAACGGCGCGCTTATTGCGGAAGCGGTAAACGGAGACAGCGCAATCATCACGCAGCGCATGATACGGGAGGGCAACGACGTAAACCTCATCAAAGATTTGGACTTTACGCCTGAAATCGCAGCTCCTGAAACGCCTGAAACAAACGCAATCGAACACAAGGAGCCGGAAGACTTTTCCGGCGTACCAAAGGCAAAAGAATCATCTCCGGTAAAAACGAAGACGGAAAAACAAGGTGCTGCCAATGAAGAGGGCATAAACGCCGCATTCGACAATCCGCAGCAAGGCTCCGCAGATGGTGCTGACGACGACATGGGCGACGCGCTTTTTTAGGAGTTGATAAGTGAAAATCACGGGCTTTTTTCACGGCACATTGAACGGCAACCAAATAACGCTTAGAGCCTGCGACGCAAAAGACTTAAAACTCATTGCGCGGCTTTTTCAGTCAAAAGCGGAGCGCGAACAATTAAGCGGGCGCGAAATCCTTTTGAAGTGCGAAATTGACGCGCAATTCCAAAAGAGAAGTTACAAGCAGCTTAATGCCGTTTGGAAATTAGTAACCGTGATTTTCGAGTCGATGGAAAACCGCAAGCCGACGGAAAGCGAGCGGTACGACTTGTATTTGGACTTGCTTGACGTGTACGCCGACAAAACGCCGAACCGCCTTAAAAAAAACGAACTGCGTCCCGTGCATATCTCGGAAGCGAACACCGTTGCCGCCGCACGCTTTATCGACGGCTTACTGTACCACCTTGCGACGGAATGCAGCCTTTCTTACGACTTACAGGCGGACGTTCGAAGCGTCTTGTACGATTGGGAAATATGGCGCGGCAAGCAGAAAACGGACTTTGCCGATTCAATGAGCCTCGATGAATGGCGAAAGCACGCCGTTTACAGCGAAGCAAGCGGGATGGGCGGCAACGTGGACTGTCATCATATCGTAAGCCGCGGCTCGGCTCCGCAGTTTGCAAACTGCGCATGGAACGTTTTAGCCCTCACGCGGGAAGAACATGAGTTTTTCCACCGGCACGGCTGGGACGCATTTTTAGACAAGTACCCGCACCTGCGCGGCAAAGTCGAACGGGCGTTTACGCTTGCAGGACAACTTTCTGCGGCAAGCGGCGCATAGCGGGTAAAATTGAAGGAATTGAAAGACATGGAAACGAAAGAACTTTCAACTGAAATTACAACAGAACTTTCACTCATCGTAAAAGAACTGACGATTGGAAAACTGGTAACGAACGCGATCGACATAAAAGCATTTGTTGCAGAAAAACTCAAAGAATATTCCGTAGAAAATTATCCGCACGGCGCAAAACAGGCGGCAAAAGACCGGGCGACCTTAAACGCCTCCGCAAAAAAACTCAACGACGACCGCATTGCGCTTGAAAGAAAATGGAATAAGCCCTTTCAAGAGTTTAAGGACATCGTTTCAGAAACGACAGACATGATAAAAGACGCAAGCGGCAAACTTGACGCAATCGTAAAAGCGAAAGAGGAAGAAGAAAAGGCGGAGAAAAAGCAAGCGGTTATCAAAATCTGGGATAAAAAAAACTTTACGCTTGTTCCGCTGGTCCGGATTTTCAATCCCAAATGGCTCAATAAGACTTACAAAATTGCGACTGTAGAGGCGGACATCGACAATCTCATTCAAACGATAACCGGCGACTTAGCCGCGCTTGAAGGTTTCGGCGAGGACGCGCAGACGCTTAAAGAACTGTATTTATCGACGCTCAATTTGCAGCAAGCCTTAAACAAGGGCGCGGAATTAAAAGCGAACCGAGAACGACTGCGGTCGGTTGCTACATCCTCTACCGGACACAATGGGAATGCCGCCCGCAACGAGTTTTCTAGCGAAAACTCGGAATGTAAAGCGCAAGAGGAACGGCTGCGTGCGGTTGCTGCGTCATCTGCCGGACACAACGAGAATGCCGCCTGCGACAATTCTACAGGCGCAATCCCGCAGGATAAAGAAGTATGCGCTCGCGAAGCGGCAAAAAGCGAAACTACGGAGAGCAAGGCGAATGAAAGCGAAGCCGAAGGTGCAGAGACGATAGACATAACGCCGTCAGAAAGCGAGCGGGAAGCAGTACGGCCGGTTGGAATACCGCCTATCCCTGCGGAAAAAACGTACACCTTCCACGTAGTCGGAACGGAAGAAGATATTGAACAGGTACGCGAAATCGCCGCTGAAATGAATCTTTCCAGTCCTCCGTCTCTTACGCTGAACGCAACGGCGGCGCAAGTGGAAGAGTTCAAAAAGCGTTTAGCGCACAGCATGATGGGCTACAAGAAAGTCGGAAATCCAAGTCTTTATGTAGAGGATATGCAATTTTAGCGCAGGAAAACACAGGCAGGAGGAAAGATGATGAAAAGCGAAGCGTACAACATGGACTGCATGGAATACATGAAAGAATGCCGCGATAAACAATTCGATTTAGCAATCGTCGATCCGCCCTACGGAATTGAGGAAATTACTGGGAAGGAAGTCAATCACGGACGGGGGAAGTTGAAACACCGAGCGTTTAATCGCGGAGAAAAGAAATTCAACAACTGGGATAAAAAGCCAAGCAAAGAATATTTTGCAGAGCTTTTTCGGGTATCAAAAAATCAAGTGATTTTCGGGGGCAATTACTTTGATTTGCCGCCGGTGCGCGGCTTTATCGTCTGGGATAAATGCCAGCCGTTTCCGAACTTTTCTGCGTGCGAGTTTGCGTGGACGAGTTTTAACATCCCTGCAAAGATTTTTAAGTTCGATAACCGCATAGCCGGAAAAATCCATCCTACACAAAAACCGGTCGAACTGTACGAATGGATTTTATTGAACTTTGCGGGGGGGGGGGGGGGGGGG
>JBQNBN010000122.1:0-5373 GCA_052169915.1 Treponema sp. | reverse complement strand
TAAAAAAATCGCTTGCAATATCTTTGCTGCCGCTATAAAATTGTTTTATGAAAAAATTACCGGATCCGTTGACAGCAATGTGCGAAATCACTATCTTACCCCCCCCCCCCCGACTTCGGGAAAATACCGTTTGATAGTCCAGCCTCTCTAATACGCGCATACACTTTCTTCCATATAATAGAGTTTAATTTACCCTTTATCCGCCGTTCCGAACGTTCCCCGCCGCGCTTTTCCAGTCAATCGGAATAAAAACAAGCGCAGTTGCGCATACAATGAATAGAAGGAGTTTTTTATGGCAAAAAGATTTTCGTTAAAGAATAAGTTGATTTTGATTTTCGGAGCGCTGATTTTGTTGGCTTGCAGCATTGAAGGCTTGCTTGCCGTCCGTATTGCCCGCCGAGCCGTAACGGAAAAAGTCGAAACGCAGCTTGTCAATAAAGCGACTGATGTCGCAGAGATTATTGACAGCCGCATTACAGTGTTTTTTCAATTTCTTGAAGACGCTGCGCGTACGCCGCAGCTGCGTGATGAGTCGCTTTCGTATTCTGAAAAAGTCGCCCTCCTGCAAAACGAAGCGCGCTTTAATTCCCATATCCAGTATTTGCAGTTGACTGACCCGAGAGGAAAGACTTATGCGCCGAGCGGTTCTTTAGATAACGGAGATAAAGATTGGTTTCAAACGGCGTTGAAAGGAGAAAAAGGAATTTCCGACCCGTTTATTTCCGCATTCAATAAAGACAGTTTGCTTACTATTTTGTCTGTTCCGATATACAGCGAACGAAATGCGGTATTGGGAACGCTGGACGCCGTTATCGACGGTTTGTGGCTTTCAGACCAAATTAAAGACATTGTCGTTGGGCAAACAGGCTATTG
This sequence comes from Treponema sp., assembly GCA_052169915.1. Classification (GTDB taxonomy): domain Bacteria; phylum Spirochaetota; class Spirochaetia; order Treponematales; family Treponemataceae; genus Treponema_D. Next base: position 4,500 of record JBQNBN010000122.1, on the reverse strand, counting down.
CTACATCTTGGACAAGACGGGCGCGACAGTCGCCGACGTAGAAATGGAATTGGTAAAAAAACGCGCAAATACCAGTGAAGATGCAAAAAGAAATCCAAAGCTTGTATCGTGCGGCACATTTGAACAGCGGGCAGTAACTTCTACCGTCCCTTCATTCGGATATTATACGTACGAGGGCACCGCTAAAGTCGCTGCCTTTGCGCGAATGAAAATAAGGGACTGGACGGTTATCGTAAATTATCCCGTTCACGAGTTCATGGGCACGGTCAACGCGCTGCGCGCTTCCATGTTCATCATCGGCGGCGTTATTCTCGTGATTGCGATCGTCATCGTCTTTCTCACGGCGCGCACTATCATAAAACCCATTCAGACGACTGTCTCGGCGCTGCGGAATATCGCGCAAGGAGAAGGCGACTTGACGGTACGGCTCCCGATTTCAGGAAATGACGAGATAACCGACTTGTCCCAATATTTTAACCAAACGATTGAAAAAATCGGCGACTCTATACGCGCTGTCGGAGCCAGCAGCAAGGTCATGGAAGGACTTGGCGAAGAACTTTCCTCCGACATGACGGAAACCGCGAGCGCAATCAACGAGATTTCCTCGAACATCGACGGAGTTAAGCAGCAGGCGATGACTCAAGCCGCGAGCGTTACCGAAACGTCCAGCACGGTGGAAGAGATTATCCGCACCATCGAGACGCTAAACGGAAGCATAGAAACGCAGTCTGCGAGCGTAGTACAATCTTCGGCGGCGGTGGAGCAGATGGTCGCGAACATCGCGTCAATTACGTCTTCTCTGGAAAAAAGCGACAACATGGTGAAAAACCTCGCCGCCGCCACGTCGGAAGGAAAGTCTACGCTCTTAACGTCGAACACCGTTACGCAAAAGATTGCCGACGAATCAGGCGGACTTATCGAAGCGTCGAGCGTCATTCAGAATATCGCCTCGCAAACGAACCTCCTCGCGATGAACGCCGCGATTGAAGCCGCGCACGCAGGAGAGGCGGGAAAAGGTTTTGCCGTCGTCGCTGATGAAATTCGTAAACTCGCGGAAGAATCAGCGTCGCAGGGCAAGGCGATCACCGATACATTGAAAAAGTTGAGCGACGACATCAAAGGCTTGTCCGACTCGTCCAAAATCGTCGAAGAAAAGTTCAACGCCATCTTCAGCCTCTCCGAAAACGTCCGCGCCATGAGCGCGCAGTTGACCGCCGCCATGCGCGAGCAGGAAAACGGCAGCCGCGAAGTGCTCGCCGCGATAAAAAACATCAGCGCCGTTACGATGGAAGTGAAAAACGGCTCGGAAGAAATGCTTGTCGGCGGCAAAGGCGTCGCCGGCGAAATGCAGAAGTTAGACCAGCTGACGGCGGTCATTAAAGACAGCATGAATGAGATGGCGGCGGGGGTCGGACAAATCAATCGCGCCGTGCAAGAGGTCAATGACTTGGCAAGGAAAAACAAAGATAGTATAGAGGGACTGGCGGAGGAAGTGGGAAAGTTTAAAGTATAGTTGGTAATTTGTAATGGGGAATTATCGCCGTCGGAAAGTTGTGGTTTTCGGCGGCGTTTTTTATGGGGCGTCAGGATAAGTTGTACTTCCTGATGGCAAATTATTTAACACGGGGGAGAGCGAGAAGACGCGCAGACAAAACTCCGCAACAAGTTTGCCAGTGGCAAACTTGGGCAGACTGCAAAATCAATAATAACTTTCATGCTCAATAAATGCAGTCTGCGAATGAACGAGATAGCAGCGGGTGGCGGATAAATCAACCGTGCGCTGCAAGATGTGAATGAACTAGCGCAGAAAAATCAGAATAGCATAGAGGGGCTGGCGGGGGAGGTGGGGAAGTTTAGAGTGTAATTCATAATTAAGCTTTCCTCCTTCCCTCTACCCGCTTTCCGCTAAAAATCTGTTCAAAAACAGCAAGCCTTCCTTGTTCAGCGCGGCGTAGTGTCTGCCGTCCCGCTCGTATTGTTCCGCTAAGCCCCGCGCCGTCCACGCGGTAAATGCGGCGTCGATTTTTTGAGGGAATGCCGCGCCGAAGCGTTTTTCAAAGTCTTCGCGGCAGACGCCCTGAGTCGTCCGCAGTCCCATCATAAAAAATTCGAAAATCATCGTTTCGCGGTCAATGAGTTCCGTCTCTTGCGGAGCGCGGCGTATGCAGTCGGGATTGTCCGCAGCCGTCCAGAAATCGATGTAGGCGGTCAAGTCGGAAGTATTGGTTGTCCGCGCGCCGAAAAAGTTGCCGTACGTACTGCCTGCAGCCCCCGCGCCGCAGCCGATGTAATTTTCAAGCCGCCAATACGTCATATTGTGAACGCACTCGGAGCCGTCAATGCAGAAATTGGAAACCTCGTACTGCCGGTAGCCCGAAGCAAGCAAAAAATCGCGCCCGCATATCCACAACTCGTCGGCAAAATCGAAATCGTAGGGGAGCGAGCCCGAACATATTTTTTTCCCGAGCGGCGTTTTTTCTTCGACGACCAGCGAATACAGCGAAATATGCGCCGGTTTATACGACACAAGTTCCGAAAGCCCCGCTAAAAATGACTGTTCCGTCTGTCCGGGCAAGCCTGAAATCATGTCGGCGGAAAAGACGCCTTTCCAGTCGCGCTGAATGAGAGACAACGCCGCCCTCACGCGGGAAACGGAACTCCGTCTGCCGCATTCTTTGAGCAGCCGCTCGTCAATCGCCTGTACGCCGCACGAAAGCCGGTTGACGCCCGCGCCCTCCATGCCGGAAAGGAGTGCGGAATCGACGTCGTCGGGATTTACTTCCATTGTAACTTCCGCCTGACGCGTATCGAGAGAGCCGCACGAGCGCACGCAGTCCATAATCCTCCGAATCTGAAGCGCATTCAGCAAACTGGGAGTGCCGCCGCCGAAGTACACGCTTTTCCAGTCGGCAACGCCCGCCGCTTGAGAACGAAGGCGGATTTCCGCGCACAACGCGGCGACGTATTCGTCGGGAACGGCTGAAGGTGCGCACGGAACGCTGAAAAAGTCGCAGTACGAGCACTTCGAGGCGCAATAGGGAATGTGAATGTAGAGGGACGCCGCCACGGTTAGAGGAATTGGATTTTATTGAAGGGAAAATAGCGGATTAGTGCCGACGCGTACAAATCTTTTGAGCCGACCGCGCCCCAAAAACGCGAGTCCACCGCGCAGTTGCGGTTGTCGCCGAGCACGAGATATTCGTCTTTGCCGAGCACGATATTTTCAAACGTGCCTTTTACGCCGACGGACGTGTCCCACATCGGCGGACGCGGCAGCACTTCGATGTCGTATTTTTTGGGGATAAGTTCGAATTCCGTCAAAAACGACTTTTCATCTTCCGGTTTTATGTACGTTACGTAGTCGCGCATATAGACCGTGTCGCCCGGCACGCCGATTATGCGCCGCACAAGCGGTTCTCTGCCCATATTCGTGCGTTCGGGAAGCGCGCCGAATTGCTGCGCCGTAACAAAGCGCACCAGCGTATTGAGGACGCGCCGCGCCCTTGTGCCCGTATGTTTATCGAGCGGACGAACGAGAACGACGTCCCCGCGCTCGTACGATTTTACGAGCGGAGAAAAGAGAATGCACGTATCTTTGGGAATGTCCGGCAGCATCGACACCGAACGGAGCCGCACTGGAAACACCAAAAACGACGAAGTAATATGGATTGTCAAAAATATGAGCAGTGCAAGAGAGTTTGAAACGCCGATTTTCCGCTGGAAGTCCTTCCGCACGGAATACGAAATGTCATACAGATTTTTGTTCATAGCGGTAAACTACCATAAAACGCGCGCTGTGGGTAGGCGCATACGCGGAACGGAAGATTTTTTATTCCGTGCAGGGAGGAATGCCGACTGCCTCTGCGGTTCAGCAGTGAAATTGCTGCTTCTGCCGCCGCATTGTCATGCCTCCACCCGCACGGCTTTCCGGCAGCCGTCTTCCAACCGCAAGACGATTCGAGCCGCGCGATTACGTTTCCGCACTCCGTTTTTCCTGATTTTGCGCTTCTTCCGCTTTACCGGAAGCGTTCTCCGCCGCCGCGCGCGCCTTTTCGTTTGCTTCGCGGGTCTGTAACAGTTCAAAAAACATTTCTTTGGTGCACGGACGTTTTCTCAGCGGCTCTCCCAACGCTTGAGACGCCGCGCACGCGAATGCCGCTCCGCAGCAAAGTTACCGTTTTTACCGCCGCATTGCCATGCCTCCACCCGCATGGCTTTCCTACCGCCGTCTTCCAACCGCAGGACGATTCGAGCCGCGCGATTACGTTTCCGCGCTCCGTTTTTCCTGATTTTGCGCTTCTTCCGCTTTACCGAAAGCGTTCTCCGCCGCCGCGCGCGTCGTTGCCTTTGCTTCACGGGTCTGTAAACGTTCAAAAAACATTTCTTTGGTGCACGGAAGTTTTGTCAGCGGCTCTCCCAACGCTTGAGACGCCGCGCACGCGAATGCCGCTCCGCAGCAAAGTTGTTATTCCCACTGCCGCATTGCCATGCCTCCACCCG
>JBQNBN010000121.1:0-5419 GCA_052169915.1 Treponema sp. | reverse complement strand
TCTGTTTGGAAAAATCCCGCGCCTTTGCCTGCCATTCGCCTATTTTTTGCCGCGCTTGACTGTTGTCGCGGGCGGCTGCGGGCGCAGAGAACGGTATTTGAATGACACAATGCAGCCTCGCCCGCCCGAGATTTTGCTGGCGCAAAACTCACTATCACCTTCGTTTTCCGCCCGCCTAGCTTTTGTTTACGCAAAACCGGTTACGGTGTTTGGCGTCTACCTCATATCCTGTCCATTCAGTCTTTTTCGTTGTGTTTGACCGCACATCGATTGCGGTGTCGGACGTTCCTCCCCCTAACATCATTAAACGCACGTTTGCCTCCGGCAAACGTGCAGCCGGCGGTACTCCGCCTTAGTCTTTCAAACACCGTTCTCCGCCGCCGGCGTATGTCTTAATCATTTTTTCGCTTTGTGTTATTTTTACGCCGATTTTAGTTCTACACACGCAAAAAGACGGAAAAATAAATGGCTGTACAAAAAATCGACTATAATTCGCCTGCCGCGCTCAAAAACTTTTTAGAAGAGCGGGGAATGGCGATGCAAAAAAAGTTCGGGCAGAATTTTTTAGTGAACGCGCGCGCACGGCAAACGCTTGCAGAAAGTCTGGCGCTCAAAGACGGCATGGCGGCGTGGGAAATCGGGCCGGGACTGGGGGCGATGACGGCGGAATTGCTTGAGCGCGGAGCGGCGCTGACTGTTTTTGAGATAGACCGCGGTTTTGCAAACGTTTTGCGGGAGCAGTTTTCGGAAGCGGGGGACAATTTTAAGATTATTGAAGGCGACGTCTTAAAGTCGTGGAAGGGCGAAGTCAAAACGGCGGGAATACCGGAGCGGATTTTCGGAAATCTTCCATATAATATAGCGGCGGCGTTCATTGCCGACACGATTGAAGAAGGCGTCCGCTTTGACAAAGCCGTTTTCACCGTTCAAAAAGAAGTTGCCGACCGCATGTGCGCAAAAGCCGGAAGCGCGGACTATTCGTCGTTTTCGGTTTTGTGTCAGTGGGCGTACGACGTAAAACCCGTACTCGACCTTGCCGGCGGTAATTTTTGGCCGCGCCCGAACGTCGCATCCCGCTCAGTCGTCATGGAAAAAAAAGCGGATTTTCCGCGCTGCAAAAACCCTGCGCATTTTATAAAAATGCAGCGCGCGCTGTTTTCGTCGCGCAGGAAAACCGTTTATAACAATCTTACCCGCTTTACCTCCAGCGCGGACGCGGCGATTTCCGCGCTGGAAGCGTCCGGCATTGACCCAATGGCGCGCGCGGAGCGGCTGCCGCTTGAAAAACTCCTAGAGTTGTCGGACAATTTGAATACCGATATACTGCGGCCATGACAGGCATTGCGGACAAGTTAAAAATCGTGTTGGACGGCATACGAAATGCCGAACGGCTTTCCGGACGGAGCGAAAATTCTGTGAGTTTGCTTGCGGTAAGCAAATTTCATTCATCACGGGAAGTGATTGAGGCTGCCCGGCTCGGCGTCGTTTCATTTGGGGAAAACCGCGTGCAGGAAGCGGCGGCAAAGTTTTCCGAAGTAAAAAAAATCCATCCGAACGTCAAACTGCACTTAATCGGGCAACTCCAAACGAACAAAGTAAAAAAAGCCGTTGAAATTGCCGACTGCATAGAATCCGTCGACCGGTTGGAACTTATCGCGGAAATCGAAAAGCAGGCGGCGAAAATCAAAAAAACAATGCCCGTTTTACTTGAACTGCACACGGGCGAAGATTCAAAATCGGGCTTTCCCGACGCCGACGCGCTTGAAAAAGCCTTAACCCATATCGCGGACGGGAACGCGCCTCACGTCATTCCGTCGGGTTTTATGACGATGGCGCCGTTTACCCAAGACGAAACGCTTATCCGCGCCTCGTTCGCTTCTCTCAGGCAGGCAAAAGAACGCCTTTCTGAGCGGTTTCCGCAATTTCCGCTTATAACGCTTTCGATGGGAATGACGGGCGACTACAAAATCGCGATTGAAGAAGGCTCCACGCAGGTGCGGATCGGCACCGCGATTTTCGGCGAGCGCGCGTACGCGGACGGGGTTTCACCATGAAAATAAAGTTTTTGCTCGTTTTTGCGGTTTTTTGCTTGCTGCAGCCCGCGCAATTCCTCAGTGCGGAGGACTTTCCGCCTGAGCCCTACGGAAAGGACGAGTTTCATCCGGTTTTAAAGGATTTACGGCGCGCGGAAATCATCACGCTCGGCGCAATTCCTTTTGTTACGTTCAATGTTACGCTCGGCTATTCGTTTTCGAAGTACGCATCGCACAATTTTGACTCAAACTATTTTCCCAATCCCTTTGCAAAAGGTTCCGACGCCAACGCTTTCACGACCGACGAGCAGATCGGGATTATTTTGACGTCTCTCGGAATCAGCGCGGGGATCGGACTGACGGATTTTATCGTGCACGCGGTAAAACGGAGCCGTGCGCGCAAACGGCTCCAGACGCAGCAGGCGGGACCGATAAAAATCACGCCGGTTTCAGAAGATCCTGAAGCCGTGAGAATTGAAATCGCGCCTGAGGCGAATGCGGACGGAGACTTTTCCAGTCGAGATGGAAATGCTGCGCCTCCCGCACCGGAAGAAAACTAATGCCTTCGCTCTGCATAAAAATTCCTGAAAACTTTGACGGGGATATGCGCCTTGACCAGTACGTCGCATCGCTTCCGAACGGCATGAACCGTTCGCACTTAAAGGCTGCGGCGCAGGAAATTCTCTTGAACGGGAAAAACGCAAAACTTTCGGCGAAGGTCGGGGCGAAAGACGTCATCGACATTTTGTGGGAAGACGAAATCCCCGAGCACATCGAACCGGAGGACATTGCGCTTGCAGTCATTTACGAGGATGAAAACGTAACGGTCGTCAACAAAAAGCAGGGCATGGTCGTCCATCCTGCGGCGGGCAACTGGACGGGGACTTTAGTCAACGCGCTTTTATACCGGTGGGGGCGTGAAAAAGTCGTTCAAGTCAAAGAGGGACGGGCGAACGACATTTTGCAGCGGCGGAGACCGGGGATCGTTCACAGGCTCGACAAAGACACGTCGGGCTTGATCATTTGCGCAAAAACGCGGGAAACGGAGGAATGGCTGTGCGCTCAATTCAAAGAGCGGCTCATTCAAAAAGAATACGTTTGCATTGTTAAAGGAAAGCCGCCTGCGTCCGCCGGAGACGTCCGCACGCAGATTGTGCGCGATATGAAAAACCGCAAGCGTTTTAAGGCGGTAATGGCGACTGAAGAAGGCAAGTTTTCGCGCACGCTCTACCATTGTCTTGCCTGTTACGGCAGCTATTCGCTCATCCGCGTGCGCATAAAAACGGGGCGCACGCACCAAATCCGCGTTCACATGCGGTACCTCGGCTGTCCGATTGTCGGCGACAAACTGTACGGAAAGCCGGACGAACTTTTCCCCGATGCAAAACTCATGCTCCATGCGCGGCAGATGATTGTGCGCCTTTCGCCGGAGTCAAAATATCGGCGGTTCCGCGCTTCTCTTCCCAAGCGCTTTTACGAAACGGTACGGCTGCTGCAGGCGCGCTATGCGCGGGAAGAAATGCCGCGGGTGCGCCCCAAATGCAAAAAATAAAAATCGTCCGCGCGCCTGAAAAAGATTTTCCCTTCGCCGTCGCGTATAAGCCTGCAGGACTTCCGTCCGCTCCGCTAAAAGGGCGCGAAGGGAATGACGCGTTTTCTCTTATGGCGGAGATGTTCCCTGAATTAAAGACCGTGCGCGGGAAAAATAAAATCGAATGCGGGCTGCTTCACCGGCTCGATACGGATACGAGAGGGCTTTTGATGGCGGCGGCAACGCAGGACGCGTATGATTTTATGCAGGACTTGCAAAAAAACGGGGGATTTATAAAAACCTACCGCGCTTCCTGCCGCGTCAAACCCGATAATGCGCCGCTGCTCGGCGGTTTTCCGCCTGTGCCGGAGACGTTTGCCGACTGCATAGACGGCGGCGAGGCGGATATAACCTCATTTTTCCGCAATTACGGCGCGGGAAGTAAAACGGTGCGTCCCGTAACGGATGAGTCCGGTAAGGCTGCCGCAAAAAAAGTCGGACAAAAAAAAGCGTATACGACGCGCATAAAACTTCTTTCTCACGCGGGCGGCGCCGCGGAACTTGAATGCGCGGTTACGCAAGGCTTCCGCCATCAAGTGCGCTGCCACTGCGCGTGGCTCGGTTTCCCGATTATAGGCGACAGGCTTTACAATGCCGACTGCAAAAGTGCCTCCGAGCCGCTGCGCTTTGCCGCCGTAAGACTGGAGTTTATGAATCCCGTTACCGGAGAGAGGGAAGTTGTAACGGGGAATGAGGAATGTTTAATTAGTAGGACGGCAGAGAAAGGTGTTTGAAAGATTTAACGGAGTTGCCGCCCGCTGAACATGGTGTTCCGCCAGATTTTGAAATAGGCAAAATCCGGTGCGGACGGAACAGTGTTTCTCCGTTCTAATGACATAGCAATCGTCCGCCGCAAAATTTGGAAGAGCGGAACGCCGTTACATCACTCAAATATCGTAATAACCGCCAGCCAGCACCGAGTTTTTGCCTAACGGTAAAAACTCGCGGGGAAATGGAATTTGATAAGCGGTTGCAAGAAGTACGCTCATTGGAAATGCTTAATTGGCGTTGACGGAAAACAATGTTTAGAGGCGGCGGGCGGTTATTGTTAATTATTGCATTACAAATAAAAAACGCGCGCCGGAAAGTCCGCATGCTGCCGGCGCACGTTTTATTTTTGTAAGACGACTGCAAAAAGCCGTTTTTTAGCGTGTTGATTAGAACTTTACTCCGGCGCCGATACCGGCGTCGATTTTGATGCCGTTTGTTTTAAAGGAATCAAAATCATTTTTATTCATCTGGAAGCCCAGCAGAATCTGCGGCCGAATGAAGAGGTTTTTCATTACGAAAATATCCGCGCCGACACCTGCATCAACCCAATAGGCATTCATTTTTTCTTTTTTCAGATCCTGAATGTCGGATTTTACAGATGCGGCAATATCAAACTCAAAGCCGAGCATCGGAAAAATTTTTGCAAGACCGACTGCAAAAGGATATTTTCCGAACAAACCGATATTAAAATATCCTACTTCAAGTTTTATATCTTCAGAGTTTGCACCGGAAGTGCCGTGGGATGAAATCTTTATCTCTGTTTTTGTTTTTCCGACAGTACTGTTAAATCCGATTTGCGCAAGCGCATACTGAGCGTCAAAAAATCCCTTGAATCCGAGCATATTTGTATTGAGTTTTGCGTCAATGTCATAGTCCATGGACGAGTCTTTTCCGAAGCGATGTGTAAATGAATAATCGAATACTGCACCCGCGCTTAAATCAAGCGCGCTCGCCGCCGCTGTCATGCTCACTGCGGCAAGAACCGCAACTACAATTTTTTTCATGTAGTCCTCCTAATTATTTT
>JBQNBN010000120.1:0-5541 GCA_052169915.1 Treponema sp. | reverse complement strand
CAGACTCCTCTCTCATTTGTGTCAAGCTCTCCTATAAAATGGTATATCTTACGTCTCCGTATGCATTTACGTTGAATGTTCGATACGGATTCAAAAGACAATTTTAGTATATTCAAGAATAATAAATTATGCAATTGTGGAAATAAAGAGCTTTATCGGCTCTTGTTTACGCAGCTTGTATCCAAAAATACTCGTCGTTGCGCTTATTATGCAAAAGTGAGATACTCAGGCACAATTTCGATGTGCGATACGCGGCTTTTGCAGTCGCTGCTATTGCCTTTTTTATGGAGTATTATATGGAAGATAAAATGAATGTCGGCGTGCTCGGCGCGACGGGAATGGTCGGTCAGCGGTATATCAAACTTTTGGAAAATCATCCGTGGTTCAAAGTTACGTTTGTTGCGGCAAGTCCGCGCTCCGCCGGAAAGGCGTACAAAGACGCGGTGGCGGGGCGCTGGCTTATCGGCGCGGATATTCCTTCTGACGTCGCGGAATTGACCGTGTATGACGCAGGCGACGTGAACGGCGCGGTTGGGAAATGCAAATTCGTTTTCAGCGCGCTTGAAATGGATAAGGAAGCGATAAAGGCGTTGGAAGCATCTTATGCGGCAAAAGGAATTCCCGTCGTCTCGAACGCAAGCGCAAACCGCTGGACGCCGGATGTTCCGATGCTCATTCCAGAAATCAACGCCGCTCACCTTGACGTTATCGCCGCGCAAAAAAAGCATAACGGCTGGGATAAGGGCTTTGTCGCAGTCAAGCCGAACTGTTCGCTCCAAACGTATATGACGCCGCTTTTTGCCTTGCAGCAGGCGGGTTTCCCCGTAAAGCGCATGATTGTAACGACTTTACAGGCGGTAAGCGGGGCCGGTTATCCCGGCGTGCCGTCGTTCGACATGATTGACAATATCGTGCCGTATATCGGCGGCGAAGAAGAAAAGACGGAAAAGGAATGCCTCAAAATCCTTGGAAGCGTCAAAAACGGCGCGATTGAAAACGCCGCGCTGCCTTTGGTGTCCGCAACGTGTACGCGTGTTCCCGTTGTCGACGGGCATACGGCGTGCGTGAGCATGGAATTCGACCTGCCGGACGATAAAAAACCGTCGCTTGAAGAAATTGAGCGCGTATGGACGGCGTTTTCGTCGCTGCCGCAAGAATTAAAACTGCCGAGCGCGCCCGAACATCCGATTGTCGTGCGCCGCGAAGACAACCGTCCCCAGCCGCGCCGCGACCGCGAAACGGAAAAAGGAATGGCGTGCGTCGTCGGGCGCTTACGAAAATGCTCCGTGTTCGACGTAAAGTTCGTCGCGCTCAGCCATAACACCAAGCGCGGGGCGGCTTTAGGCGGCATTTTAAACGCGGAACTTTTAAAAGCGAAAGGCTTTTTCGATAATTTGTAGCGACTTGAGGGCAATCGCGGGCAGGGCGATAAAAACGAGGTGTGAAAGAGATTTATCGGAGTTCCCGCCCGCTGAAAGTTTTGCAGGGCGTCTGCTGCGGTATTTGATGGCTGCAACGGAGTTGTCGCCCGCCCTAACTTTTCCTTTTGCAAACGTGCGAGAAACGGCGTTAGAGACGTTTGCAGTCGACTATAAATATTGCAGTATACAGCTGTTTCTCTCGCATGTAGTCTCTTTTCTGCCTATGCGCTGTGCTCAATTCATTTTACCGTTTTGAAAATTCCTCATTTCTCATTCGTTTTTGCTATTTCGTCTTCCTTCGCGTAGTGGTTTTATTATAAAATTGCCGATATAATAGAGAGAATTTGTAATGTTTTAGGAGTCTTTTTTATGGATAACCGAGTAGAGCAATGTGTAGAGATGCTTCGTCAGCTTGTTTCCGATGTACAGGGCGCTCCTTATCCGGGTAACGATATTAAATCCGAACTTTATACGATTTGGTATGAGCACATGCAAAAAGCCGCCGTATCGTGCTTTGAATTTCTTGATGAAAATTTCCCCGATGATGCAAAAGAAGTAGATAAAAAAATCGACAAATTATTCGATTAGCGTTATGCGCCGTTTTCTTTTGAAGCTATCGATAATTTTATAGGGAGATTTTTTAATCATGTCTGTTTCAAAAAAAGCTCTGAGAATAAACCGCAAAAAGATGGGCATCACCTTAAAAAAAAGCGGATTTGCTTTGAGGCGGTTTGTTTTTAACGGAATAGAAAATACGACCGGTCTTGAACGGAAATTTTTTATTGAACTTGCCGCCGTAAATCCTTCTCTCTCTCCGTCGGAAGCGGTGCTCGGGTTTAAAGCGCGCGCAAAGATTTCCGAAGAGGACTTACAAAACGTGCTTGCCGGAACGAGCGCAGCGTATTCGTTAGAAAGCGAAGCGATTGTTGCGCCCTCGTACGTTGCCGTCAGAGCGGGCGTTTTCGGCGACGGCGCTAAACAGGTCTGCGCGTATTTTCCCTACGATGAAGTAAAAGAATCTTCGCGCACTTTTGAAGCGGAAGCGGGCGCCTGTCATTTTTCCGAGCAAAAACTCTCCGGTCAGATTGAATGCGCGGCGTCGTACGTGAACGCGCATCCTGAACTTTTATGCAGCGCGGGGTTTATCAAATGGGACTTGCAGTACGAGTTGCGTTCGGATTTTACGGACGGTTTTAAAGGCGGCGCCTGCTCATGGTATGCAACCGGCGCGCGGACGGTGTTTGCCGGCTCGGTTACCGTCGACGGACGCGAATACAACGTGTCGCCGCAAAAGTCGCTCGGCTACATCGACAGGAGTTGGGGTAAAACGATGCAGGACGACTATCTTCACCTTTCTTCATCCAATTTGACCAGCCTCATCACGGGAAAAACGCTGCAGGAGTCGTGCTGCGTGCTGCAAGGCGTGTACGGCGGGCGCGTTTCTCTCCTTTTGAATTTTGAAAACGAAACCTTCAAGTTTACGGCGGACTCCGCCAAACGCGCCTATTCTTCGCTGTGGGAATGCACGCAAATGCCTGCCGACGAAGACGGCGAAAAACTGCACTGGTCAGTCAGTTTGACGAATAAAAAATACGTTATTGACGTGGACGTGTATTGCCCCGCCTCTCAGCTTTTTGTCAGAAGTCTCGAATTGCCCGAAGGCGGGCGGACGGTGCTCAAAGTTTTGTGCGGCGGCAACGGGACCGGAGAAATCCGGCTCTACAAAAAAGTAAAAAAGAATATCGAAATCATCGAACATGCCCACATCGCAAACGCCCTCTGCGAATTCGGCAAGCGCGAAGTGCCGGAGTTGTGAGGCAATGGGGAATGCGGAATTAGGAGTACGTAATGCGTAATTAGGATTTACGGCGGGAAAGATTGTAATGATGAGTTAGGCGTTGCTGCGGATGGGGAAGTCCGGCGAAATAGAAAAACTATAAAAAAAATATTATCTAATACAGCTTTTTAATATGTTTGCTGCTTTCAATCCTGCAGCGAATTTTGATAGCGTTCCATACAAGATTACAAATACACGGGCTGTCAATATAGACGGAGATTATTGAAATGGAATACCGCTCAGATTACTTTGGGCGGATGCAGCCGATAGTATATCCTGACGGGGAGAAAATCGTTTATGGCTACGATAGGGGCGGGCAGGTTGTAAGCGTTACTGGCGAGCATTACGGGACTGCGTTTAAGTATGTAACAAATATTTTATACGACCGATACGGGCAGCGCACGCGGATTGACTACGGTAACGGCACATTCACTGAATATACGTATAACAAGGCGCGCCGTTGGCTTGATACAATCAAAACTGAAAACAAGCGGGGACAAAACTTCCAGAATATCAGCTACCGTTCTGATACAGTCGGCAATGTGCTCGGCTATGAAAACGACTGTCTTGATTCCGTACGCGGGAACTACAGGACGAAGCAGACGTACGTTTATGACAATCTGTATCAGCTGGTAAAGGCGACTGGAGAGACGGTGTATAATCTGTATCAATCGGCGGCGCCTGAGTTTAAGTCGGAATACGCGCAGGTTTTTGACTTTGATTCGGACGGCTTAGGCAACATGGTGAGTAAGGTTTCAACGGAGACGGTGAAGCCAAAGAAGTCGATTGGAGATAATTTGAATTACGCTTTCGGGTATGCATATGAAGCAGACTTTGCGCATAGGCTGAAGAAGGCAGGGGAGGGGTATTCTAAGTACGACGCGAACGGCAATGTGATTTGCGAACAGGACGGAGCATTTGACGGAGATGCGGACGCTTCTTATCGCAAGATAAAGGCGGAAGGAGAGGATGTGTATTCGACGGACTACGGCTGGGGATTGTTTAAGGAAGAGTTTTCACGCGGCGGCTCGTCTGTATCGGCATAGCGGCGGACATACGCATGGAACGAGAGGAAGCAACTGGTCAGTTCCGTTGATGCAAATTACTCGACTGCATATATTTACGGGCAGAACGGTCAGCGGAGCAACAAATACACGCAGACTTCCGAGACGCTGTACTTCAACAAGATGTGGACGCTGCACACCGACCGAGGGAACAACGTCTACGGCGGGCAGTTTGCAAAGAACATTTATCTCGGAGAGTCGCGCATTGTAACAAAATTGTCCGGCAGGAATGAGACGACGACACATGAGGAGTACTACAAGTATTATTATCGTTCCGACCATTTAGGTTCAGCTTCTCTAATAAGCGACTACAAAGGCGATGAGTATCAGCGAATAGAGTATGCTCCGTACGGCGAGACGTGGGTAGAGAAAACGAACAATACAGGAAGCGAGTATTTGCCGTACAAGTTCACGGCGAAGGAAATTGATGAGGAGACGAGGCTGTACTATTACGGAGCCAGATACCTTGACCCGAAATATAGTAGATGGATAAGTACGGAGCCGGCGTTTGGGGAGTATATTCCCCAACGCCCCCGTGGACGATGAGGCGAAGCAGCACAATCAAAACTTGCCGGGCATGGGTGGGGTGTTTAACAATGTCAATTTTAATCTCTATCATTATTCTGCAAATAACCCAATAAAATACACAGATCCTGATGGGAGAATGACGAAACACAAAGATTTGAAAGGTACTGATAGATTAAAAGCCGAATTAAAAGATATTGTTCAAGGTTTATTGAAATATGGAATATTTGCTAGTGGTAGTATTACATTATGGGGAGTTATGGATGCTGGGGCAGAAGTTAATTTGGGGCGTGTTGGACTGAGTGGTTCTATGAATAATGATGCGAAGGTAAAAGAGTCTGCGGGAATAAATTTAGAATTGGGGCTTTTAGAGTTTGTAAAAGGAAGCCTAACCTTAGAAAAGGCTCAAGATATTCCTGCTGACGAAGAAATAGGTAATTACTTCCAGACCATAAAAAATATTTATACAAAAGGAGAATTTACTCCTGATGTTGGATATAAAATCGGTCCAATTTCATCAAATGCTCAAGATGTAGATGTAAATTGGGGGCGAGGTAGGTTTCTGTGTTGGTATAGGGTTATGGGTAAATTTGAGCGAGAATAAATCACCCCGACGCAGAGCGTCGGGGTATCTATGACGTCTTTTGTCATAAGCCAAAATCAAGCTCCGGCTGTCCCTCATATATCTTTGTAT
>JBQNBN010000119.1:0-5615 GCA_052169915.1 Treponema sp. | reverse complement strand
TCTGTTTGGAAAAATCCCGCGCCTTTGCCTGCCATTCGCCTATTTTTTGCCGCGCCGCCGTGTTATCGAGTTTTGCCGCTTCTTCTATGGCAGCTTTCTTTTTGTAAAAGCGGATATTCCGCTCTATTTTGCGTAACTGCTGCTCGCCCTCATAGCGCGTCATTTCTTTTTCGTTGTAGGTTACTTTTTCCTTTGCCCATTCGTCCAAATCTTCTTTGGCGTAGTGCTTTTCCTGCCCCTCAAAGTAGGGATAAAACGAATGGCGGCAGTTTACGCCGCATATCCCGTCCGCTTCCCCATAACGGCAAGTTTCGTAAAAGTTCGGGTATTTGTCCGTGCTGCCGTGCAGTTTGTAGATTTTGCCCTGCCATGCTTCATGTTCAGGGCGTGCGCCGACATGAGCCGACACTTCGACTAAATCGCAGCCGAGTTCCTCGCAATTCGTCAGCGATACGGCGGCGGCGGTTTGATTGACGCCTGTTAAGACGTTCATACGGACGGCGGCTTCGATGCTCCGCGTTACGGGCTTTGAATTGTTGTAAGTTACGCGCGTATGAAGTCCCTCTTTTGCAAGTTCGTCGGTTGCCTGCTTTATCGCCTGTGTGTAATTGAATGCGCCGCTTGCAACGTTCATGTAGGCGCGATTCGCTTGCCGAATAAACTGCGCGTTGCTCGTTTCCGCAGTCGTCAGCGTCAGGCGAGAAAGGTCTGAATGCACTTTTTTCACCGATGCAAGGACTATTTGCGCTTGACTATCCGACAGTGTGCGCCCCGTTTCCTCTTGGAAAATACGGTTATCGGCGCGGGCGTTTTTCATCATCGCGTCGGTAAAAATCGCCGTCAATTCCTCGACGATACGCGCGTCATAGTCTTTTAATACGCGCGCGATGTTGTGCTTCAGCAATCCCGCTTCCATAAGTACCCGCGCTTGAAAAGCGGTCGTTTCCGTTATCCCGCCTAAGCGCGCAATGCGCCGCGCCATGTCGCTTAAAATGTCCGCTTCAAGCTGCGAAAAGAGTTCTATAAGTTCGTCGGACAATCCGGCAAGATACTGCGGGGATAACATGGGCGGCTAAACCTCTGCGGTGTCCGCGTTTGCCGTGTTATCAACGCTCTTTGCAAGGGAATTGAGCGCGTTTTGTTTCATTTTTGCAACCTTGTTGATTGTGTCAACATAATCTGCATCAAATGACTGCATAAACATATCCAACATCATTGACAATTTTGCCGCAGCAAATAACAATTTATCCGCATTCTTGCCTAACGTCTCTCCCCTACGCTTGCCGCCAGCCATGCAACGTCGTACTCGTATCGATGCGGCTAATACGCTTGTACAATCTGCGTCAAGCCGCTCTAGTACCTCTTTTGGGGTAATATTTTGAAAAACGGCATATAGTTTTTCAAAATATTCATGCGACTGCTGTACGCCGCGTTTACGAGCGGCGGCATCTTCATTGGCATTAATGCTTTTCATCTTCATTCCCCCTTTACGCTAAATCGAATGGCGATGTCTGCACCGGTTCAGGCGGTACGTTCGCCTTTGCCGTCACTTTGTCTTCGCCGAAAAACTTTTCTCGGTATTCTTCCTTGCTGCAAATCCCCGCGCTGATTTCGTTTAGCATGTTCATCTTCGCTTGCTGTGTGTCTTTGCGTGTTGCGTCGTCGTTCCACATTACTTTAATTTTAGAATTGTTTGCGCCCAGTCCGTACGCCGCCGCCATGTACGCGAATATGTCCGCGCACTGTTGGTATTTGTTTTCGATTTCGTCTTCGATACGGTCAACGATTGCATAGAGTTCCTGCCGCCCCCCGCTGTACTGCGTCGCCGTCTGCTGGACGCTTTCCATGTCGCTGATTGTCCCCTTGCCGATACCGGTAGACAACTCAATGCGGCGCAATATCTGCTGGAATGCTAAAATCTGCGCGTCGGTACGGAGCGCAGGGGCATGGGTAACGATGTCTTTTCCCTCTTCGCTGCCGTCGCCCTCAACCATAGTAACAAGGCGGTTTAATTCGTCGGTCATTTTCACGCCGACTGTCTGCCCTGTGCGCGTTATCCTGTGTTCAAACATGGTACGCGCCGCCCAAACGCGCATAAGCCCCGCCTTTTGCTCCCATGTCATGCGTTCATACTGTTCGTCCGCGTCGCGGATAAGATTTTCAACGCCCGCAATTAAGGCAACGGGCGTGTTGCTTCCGTCTATGCGATTGGGGGCGTGATTGCGGAATTCGACAATCATCGGAAAAGAGACGTTTTGCCATGCGTATTCGGGGGTAAGGTTTTCAGTCTGCGGGCAGGCGGCAAGCGTAGTTTTCCGTAATGAGCCGTCCGTGTTGTCATACAATTCGCACTTTACCGAATACGCGCCGTTTTCGTATACATGCGATTCTGTCAACAGATACTTTTTGCTGCCGTTGACGATGTTTTTTAAGATGAGCGCGCCGGTTAAGGTTCCGTCAAAATCGTAGCGGGTAGGAAGGTAGTTGCCGAGCGGGATAAGTTCGTATTGCAGTTTTCCGTTGCTGAATATCGGACGCATAACCGTCCCGCCGAATAGGGCAAGGTGAGATGTAAGCGTGTCGGCATTTGCGTCTAAATGCTCCATGACGGCGCGGATGGCGTCATTTTCAACTTCTATACCGATTTCGCGCAGCACCATCATCGATAACCGCTCGGCAATCTGCGCCAATACGCCGCACGGCTCCGCCTTGTCATTCCAGTCCGCCTGTCCCGCCGCCATATCCTGCCACACCCGAATGCGCTCATACATTGCCGCACTGATGTTCGTGTCTATGCCGGTTACATCTTTAACCGAATACGTACGGAATAGATTTAGAATGTTCATAAAAAAGCCCCTCAATTTATCAAACATATACGCCCCGTCTTTATAGTCATTCGGTTGGCGCGGAGCCTGTAAAACTCCGTTTCCCCCGCGAGTTTTGCGTTAGCGAAACTCGTAGCCGGCGGTACTCCGTTGCGTTTTTTATACTCCGTTCTTTGCCGCCGGCGTTATTCTCCGGCATATCGATAAACGTCCGCCATTGCGTAGCGTACCGCCGCCATTGCGTGGTCAGGCTGCCCTTCTGGGTACCCGCTTAAAATGTCGCCGGTTCGTTTGTCTATTTGGTATTCGTAAAGCGTAAACTCATCGGCGGCGTGCGGAGTGCGCGCGGGGTCTATGACAATGCGGTCAAGCGACTGCAGCCACTTAAAGCCGACTGCAACGCTGCTTTTCCCGTGATATTTTCCTTTTTCCGCCATTAAAATATTCCACCCGTAAGTACGAAAGTCGGCGATGTCTTTGCCGTCGGTGTCCGCGCGGATACGGTAGTTCATAAAATCGTACGTCGTATAGCCGTCAAAGTGTTCGTATTTCTTTGCGTCGGGAAACTTGCGTTTTAGTTTGTCTTTTAACGCTTCGTGCGCCTGCAGGTTGCCGTGTTTGATTAAACGCAGTTCGTCGATGATGTAAAGCGTCGCCCGCCGCGCGTTGTATGCCATTTCAACCCACATAAAGGGGTCAGGCGAATAGCCCCAGTCAATCCCGTAGTAAAAATACTCGAACTCATCTATTTCCCCGTCCGTGATTTCACGCAGTTCGATGTTCTCAAATACGTTTAAGCCCGTTCCCGTCGCTTCGCCTAAATAGATGTTTCGATACGCGCGCTCGTTCGTTTCCTTCGTGTGTTCGATGTCGTGGAGAATTGCCTCGCCTAACCATTCATAAGGAATGTCCTTATACGTCGTATGAATGACGGCGCGATTCTTATCGGGCGTCCGCGCTTCCGTATTGCACCAATGGCGCACCGCGCTCGGCGGGTTGTAACTTTCGAATATGTAAAAGGTCTTCCCGCCGCGTAACGCCGATATGCGGATATTCTGCAAATCCCGCTCGGAAAACTCCGTTTTTTCTTCCGCCCAAAGAATAGCAAAATACCCCGCCGCCACTTTAATCGATTTGATTTTTTCGGGGTCGTCGCTTCCTGCAAAGATGATTGACTGCGTAACGCCGTTTTTGCGCGTGTAGGTTATCGGCAATGCCGCCGTGCTGCTTTTGGGAATGCGAAACTTGCCGGAAAGTCTCAAAAAACGAATAGCCCAGACAATCTGCTCGAATACGGAGCGACGCAGAGTATTCGCGGTCTTTCGGAGAATGAGCGCGTTGTATTCGGGGTTTTGGACGATGAGTAAGACGATACAAATCGAAATAAATGACGACTTACAGCTTGCCCGCCCGCCGGTGAATGTATAGCGTTCCTTTGTGTGCGCCATAATGCTGCGGAATGCCGCGTTATACGCCGGCGCAAAGAGAGTGTATTGCTGTCAATCGTCATGCGCCGCCTCGTCTACGATGTTGATTGTGATGTCCGTCTCTCCCTCGTCGTCCGCGTTGTTGCTTACGCCCGTTTCCGCCGCGTTCCAGTTTTTCGCGTCCGTGTTTTTGAGTACGAACTCCACAATACCCGCGTGCGGCTCAAGTTCCTTTTCCTTTTCGACTGTCATGTAAACTTCGCCCGCCGCGTTCATGCGCCGCTCGATTTCTTTTGTCTTACGCTTGCGTAAAAGACGACGCGCCGCCGCGATTGCCGCCTTGTTCATAGCGGCTTTTTTATCCACGTCCAATTCAATCGCCGCACTGCGCACCGTACGGACGGTTTCGCCTAAATCCGTGTCGGAAAGATACGAGCAGATTGTCCGCCGCGCCAATCCCGTTACCTCTGCAATGGCGGTATTCGTCATGCCCGATTGCGCAAGTTTGAGTATAAGTTTGTGAATGTCTACGGTATTTTTTGCCGGTCGTCCCATAGTTTTATGCTGTGCAAAAACTGTGCAAAAACTATTTTTGCATTTCTTGTATAGTCATTTTAGAAAACGAAAAATATTTTTAGTAATTATTTATATATAATACAATGAATTACGTGCATATTTCTTTCAATTTTTCAACTGAAAAAATACCGTATCCGCCTCTATTTCATGGACTTTTAGCACTTCAACGGGCTAAAAATCCATATAAACTAAAAGCGTTTTTCCTTTTTTATGCCTGCTAAATCATTGTATTACAAGTATTTATATGATTTTAATAAACTGTGCAAAAACTGTGCAAAAATAACTTATTGTATTATAAGGATTTATCTCAATTTTTGAATAATTCCGGCTATTTTTGCACTCCGCATTAAAACAACTTCCCTTGTATGATTGTGATTTCGTCATTCCGTTTCAGTTGCAAAATTGCCGCGTCTACTTCTTTCTCAAGTATCTGCGCTTGTGTGTATACGGTCAGCCGGCGGGTTTTAGAAAACTCTTTTTGTTTCCGTCTCATCTCTTCTACAAGCCCGATAAATGTTTGCGTTTCCATTATTATCTCCCAATTCCTAATTCATAGTTCGTAATGCCTACTTTTGCATTCCTCATTAAACATTGACTTGCCGTAATGCAATTCTGTAACTGTCCCATTTCAACTCTTTCATATCGCCGTTTTCCGTAAAGCGGTCGGAGGCGGCGCCCCCGATGTAGGTTAGAAACTTTGAAACGTCCATGTTGGCGGTTACGACAAGAGACTTTTGCGCGTTGTAGCGGGCGTTGATAATCTGGTAAAGCATATATTTTTCGTCCG
>JBQNBN010000118.1:0-5654 GCA_052169915.1 Treponema sp. | reverse complement strand
AGGGCGGCGGGCGGCAGTGAAAGGTGTTGTAAAGATTTAACGGTGTTCCGCCTGCACGAGTTTTGCTGGCGCAAAACTCGCGGGAAAATGGGGTTTTTCGGGATCAGTTTGTTTAATGTGCAGCAGTGATTAACAAGTATGTTTAAAAAAAGCCTCAAGACGTTATTTGCTGCGAGTTTTTGCAATAGGCAAAATCTTGTGCGGACGGAACGGCGTTTATCCGTTCTAATGACATAACAACCGTCCGCAGCAAAACTTGCGGAAAACGGTATCTTTGGAGGCGGGATTTCTACGTAGAAAGTATGTTTTTCTTTCCCTTTCCGCACTCCGCGTCAATCCAGCGTATTACGTCGAGCGCGGCGGCGTCTTTGTCGTTTTCGTTGAAAAGTTCGTGGCGGAGGGCGGGGTAGAGTTTTAAGGCGGCGTTTGTCATGCCGTTTTTGCGGTAGATGCGCGTAAGTTTTTGCACGCTTTTTCCGTAGCCTGCAACGGGGTCTTCGCCGCCTGCGATAATGAGGACGGGAAGCGTTGTCGGAATGCGCCGCATTGCCTTTGCGCGATGAATGCGTAAAAGTCCGTCAGTCAAATCGCGGTAAAACGAAAGCGCAGGCGTTCCGCCGCACCATGCGTCGCTTAAATATAAGTCGATATTCTGCCTATTCCGGCTGAGCCAGTCGATTTTCGTTTGGGCATCGGGGATTTTTTTGTTGTAGCCGATGAATGTAAGATTCCGTATGAACTTTGAGCGGTAATTCCTTCCTTTTAAAAGGAGCGTAAAGCGCGTTATGCAAGCCAAAAGTCCGACTGCAAGAGGACGCGGACCTGCCGAACCGCAGAGAACGCAGCCTGAAACTTCTTCCCCGTATTGTTCGATAAAGTTTTGCGCGACGAAGGAGCCGAACGAGTGGCCGATTAAAATGAGTTTTTTGCCGGGAAAATCCGCTTTGAGTTTGGCGGAAACTTCGCGCACGTCGTCGGTAACGCGCGTAAATCCGTCTTCGTCGGCAAGTTTTCCGAACATGCCGCTGCCTTCTTTTTCCGCCTCTTGTGCAGTCCGCCCGTGCCCGCGGTGATCGTGCGCGGAAAAAACAAAGCCGTTTTCGGCAAAAAGGGAGCCGAGCCGGTCGTAGCGCAGCGAATGCTCCATCATTCCGTGCGAAAACTGCACCAGCGCCTTGACGTCCGATCCGTCGTCGGGAAGCCATCGCGTTACGGAAATCTTTGTTCCGTCCGTCATCGTTTGAAAAAAATTGGTCGACTGCATAAACGCTCCACATAAAAAATAAAATCTGGTAAATTCCTGTCAAAGACATGAATACGAAAACTATTATAACGGAAAAAATGACCTACGGCGGAAACTGCATTGCAAAAATCGACGGAAAAACGGTTTTTGTCCCGTTTGCACTGCCGGAAGAAGAACTTGAAGTCGAAATTACGAATACGCGCCGCGACTACGATAGTGCAAAAATCGTCTCCGTCAAAACGCCGTCGCCGCATAGAATTGACGCGCCTTGTCCGCATTACGGCGTGTGCGGCGGCTGCAATATGCAGCATATCGCGCCGGATTTCCAGAAGGAACTGCGTAAAGGAATTTTAAAAGAATGTTTTGAGCGAAACGGCGTAACGCCTCCTGAAATCGCCGTCATTCACGGACGGGATTTTGCCTATCGCTGCCGTTTTCGTTTTTCGGACGGGGGACTTGAGGCGCGTTCCTCGAACGCAGTCGTGCCGATTGAAAAATGCATGGTCGCCGAGGACTGCATAAACGACTGGCTTTCTTCCGTGCCGTTTGAAAACCGTCCGCGCGGAAAATGCCGCGTCTTCGGGAGCGGAAAAATGCTTTCATCCGCCGACGGGAAAAACGTTATCGCGGCGGCGGACGAAGTAAAAAGTCGAAATGCGGCAGAGCGAGAGTCAAAAAGCCGACGGAAAAACGTTAAGCCTCCCAAAAAACGCTATGAAGGAACGCTCGTCTCGCCCGAACACACGGCGAAAGTCGCCCTGTTGGGAAAAGAAATTGAGTTTGACGTACGCGGATTTTTCCAGTCGAACCTTGAAATGCTTGAAAAAACGGCGGAAGTCTTATGCGCGGGGCTTTCCGGAAAGAGCGCGCTTGATATGTATGCGGGCGCGGGGACTTTTTCCGTTTTCCTTGCCGACATTTTTGAAAATCTGACGCTCGTTGAGCACAATCGGGACGCTGCGGTCTTTGCGGCAAAAAATCTTGCCGGGAAAAACGCGCGCATTCACGGCGTAAGCGGAGCCGCGTGGGCGGCGCAAAATGCCGCGCTCCGTTTTGACGCCGCCGTCATAGATCCGCCGAGAAGCGGGATAGAAAAAGAGACGCTTTCATATTTTTGCTGCGCCCGTATCCCCGACCTCCGCTGCCTTTCCTGCGACCCCTCGACGCACGCGCGGGACGCCGCCGCCCTCATCAAAGCGGGCTACCGGCTTAAAAAACTTTTTTTGCTCGATTTTTACCCCAACACAAGCCACATCGAAAGCCTCGGACTGTACGCGCATGAATAAAGTATTTTCCGCTTTGCGCGCCGCGCTTAAAACGGGGGCGATTGCATTCATCTTATCGACTGGAAATGCGGCGTTTGGAAGCGAAGACGCGCTCTCCCTTTCTTTTGACAATGCCGACTGGACGTCCGTTTTAAGCGGAAAAGCGGTGTGCCAGCCTGAAGCGGCGTCGTACGGATTTGCCGCGCTTACCGACGGCAGGATGATTTCCGCCTGCACGCACGCGGGCAAAAAACTCTGGGAGCGCGGCGTCAAAGGAAAACCCGAACCGTATTTGACGGTCTTTGCAGAAGATTTTTTGCTTGTCGCGAGCGGAAAGTCGACTTTTTCACTCGTCAATCCGAGCGGACTGACGCTGTGGTCAAAGGACGCAGGCTTTGCGATTACGGAAAAACCGCAGGCAGGACACGACGGGCGGATTTTTGTGCGCGGAAAACGCAATGCCGCCTGTTACGGCATAAACGGCGTACAAAAATGGACTTTAGACTTGCCGGAACAAGGCGCAATTCCGCTTACAGTCCTCAACGACGGCTCACTTCTTGCGTTTTTAGAGGACTTGAGCGAAGACGGAAGGACGCAAGCCGTGAGGATTTCGCCCTACGGGGAGACTTTAGCGGCGTTGACCTTTTCTTCCGCCGTCGCCGCGGTAAAAAGCGTTCGTGTAGGAGCGGTTCTCGTTTTTTCAGGCGGCGGGCTTGCGCTGTGCGCGGCGGAAAACGGGCACAGCGTTATAAAATGGAGCATTCCTTCCGGCAAGGAATGTTTTTCCGGTGCGGACGCAGGGAAAGGCGCGCATCTTCTTGCGCTTGCTGACGGAAAAGCCGCCGTCTTTCTTGCGGCAGGGGGCGGTTCGCGCGTCGTTGTCTTTGATGCGGAAACGGGCGCAGTCCTTTCCGCATTCGATACGGATATTGCTGCGTCGTCTCTTACGTGTGCGGCAGCGGCGGACGGAAGTTCGGCGATTTTTGCCGCGGACGCAAAAATCGCCTGTCTTTTCGACTGGGAAGGAACGACGATATGGCGCGCATCTCTTCCGCCGCAAACGCAGGGAGCCGGCTGGGAGTTTTCCGCGTATGACGGCGGCGGTTATTTTGTTTTGTGCCGGAACTCGTGGACGCTCAACGGTTATAAAACCGTTCAAGACAGTCGATATGCCTCTCCGCAAAAACGTTCCGGAAGGGCGCGCTTTAATATTTCCGACGTCTACGCTGCGGGGGAGGAAGCGTTTGCGCTCTTCGACTTGATGGACAGTCTCGGCGAAGAGTATACGGGGAGAAAGAGACGCGCGCGGCTTTTGGAAGGCGGCTACGGAAAAGAGGAGGCTTTAGTTGAACGCGCGCTTTTTGGGGCATCTGCGGCGTATCTTCGGAACGCGGCGGTTTCTTCGCGCGCTCAAAGTCGGACGGTGTTCGAAAAAGACGCGGCGGGCTTTGACGCCGTTATCGCGCAGCTTCCGCTCATGGGGACGTCCGCCTTTCCGCCGCTCATTGCGGAACTCCTCAAGCGCGATACGGCGAACGTTCATGTCAACTCTCTTTTACGCGCCGCCGCCGAGTGCGCGTACGATCCTGACGGCGCGCTGCTTAGCGCAGTCGAGGAAAAAATAAAAAATCCTTCCGCACTTTCAAAACGCTCGCTGTGCGCCGCGTGCGACTGCATTTACGAAATCTGCCGCTTTATGGGGCGGAGCGCGCTTTGGGGGCGGGGGCTTGTCATGCTGCAAACGATGATGACGCCGCCCTACGACGCTTCAGTCAGGGCGTACGCGCGCAAAACCGCCGCAAAACTTTCGGAACTCAAGATGTAGACGGACGAGGACGGCGGGATAGACCTGATTAGACGGACTTCATTTTGCGCCCGCCGTATTCCGCTTTGCTTTGGGCAAACCGGCGAAGAGAGACGGGAACGGAGAGGGTGCCGGCGCGGATTGCATTTTGCGGCTGGCGTTTTGGGTAAACCGGCGAAGAGAGACAGGAACGGCGGACGTCAGCGCGGAGTTTTGAGCGGCGCGGGGAAATAAAAACGCCGGCGGACTTGCGGTGCGCCGGCGTCAGCGTAAAACAACGGCGGGCGCGGAATATGCCGCCGTAAGAAGAACTTAACGTTTTGTCAGAGTGAGCGAAACGGGGGTAACGGTATTTGCATTATCCCATGTCGGGAGATTTGTTACCGCCATACTCGTTTGAGCGGAATCTACTGTCCCTTCAAAGTGCGAATGCGGCGCCAACGCGCTGCCGAGTGCTTTAATGTGCGGAATGCCGTTGTCTTTGATGCCTTTTTTATCTTGTTCCGAAAGATTGCTGTAGTATGTTAATTTTTGTTCGGCATACCGCACCTTTTCTTCAAAATCGGCTTTTAAGGTTGCGTCTGTTGTGTTTGCTATCTTTGCCTTGAACCTCGTTATTATTCCTTGTGCATTGGATTTTTCGATATTTATATAGTCGTCCACTGTTGTCACGTTTTTCCAGTCCTTAAAATCCGTTATATCAAACGATATTTTCGAATCGGAGACCGTGTACGATGCCGTAAGCGGGTATACGGAGACGCTGGTAGTACCGTATGCTAATTCAAGGTCAACCGTGTTTCCGGTAACGGCAAAGAACAAGTCCAATCCTACGCCGCCGTCTCTGCTTCTCCAGTTCGTATTGAGGATCTGCAAAGGAACGACTGCGCTTCCGCCGGAACCTCCTCCCGAGCCGCTTCCACTGCCGCCGCCGGATCCGCCGCCTCCTATTTGACCGTTTCCGCCCCCGGTATGACCTCCAGAGCCGGTACCACCTCCGCCCGTTTGTCCTCCGCCTCCCGTCTGGGAATTCCCGCCGGGAGTTGTAATCGTGCCTCCGTTGTCTGGATTGTTCTTATCTCCTCCGCTTGTCGGCAGTTTACATCCGAACAGCAATGCCGCCGCGCTCAATACGATGAGCGGGATTTTTGAAAGAGACTTAATGCAGGATTGATTGATTGATTGATTGATTGATTGATTGTTTGATTGTTTGATTGTTTGTTTGTTTGATTGTTTGATTGTTTGATTGTTTGATTGTTTGATTGTTTGATTGTTTGATTGATTGTTTGATTGTTTGTTTGTTTGTTTGTTTGTTTGTTTGTTTGTTTGTTTGTTTGTTTGTTTG
>JBQNBN010000117.1:0-5925 GCA_052169915.1 Treponema sp. | reverse complement strand
TTAAAGGATACATATACGGATTATCTTCAATATTTGTTTTTACTTCTAAAAACTCCTCGAGCAAACTTTCGGCAGCCTTCGGATTACAGAGTGTGTCGGATATATATGCTGCTATTTCCGACAAATCTTCTTCCGCTTTTTCCGTAATCCGGACATTATAAGCCATGTTTTTCCTTTATACGGGAAACGGCATCCTCGACAGAAGAATATCTGCCGTTTTGCATATCCTGCTTTGCTTCTTCAAGTTTGCCGTATACATCAGAAAGAAAAAGATTTTTTTCATAGGTTTCCATACTCATGATTACCATATCGCCATAACCGTTTTTCGTAACAAAAACAGGCTCTTTATCCTCATGGCATATTTGAGAAATTGCTGTCGTATTTTTCAAATCTCTTATTGGAACGATTCTTGGCATTTGCGTCTCCTTGTGGGATTATTATACCGCGAATCTCAGGATTTTGTCTATGAAATATGGACAACTTTATTCATTCTACACGAGATTGCTGAAAACACGACTGTTCGCGCTGCTGCAGTTAAAAATGCCGACTTATCCATGAACGATAAGCCAACGACTTTTATTCAGAGCTTAATCCCAAACAGTAGGTTCAAGCGTAAGATTTATCGGTTCGCCGTTTCCTTCAAAACCGAACAGGAGCGTCAGATGTTTGTCGTTCGCTTGCTTTGTCATTCTGATTGACGTAACTAAAAGCTTGTATTCCGTGCCGAGCGCTTTTGCGGTTGATAAATACCAATTTGATTCTTTTGCAAGCCAATTACTAAACGACGTATCACCATTTACCGTAAGATAGTAATAACTATCCGTACTGTTTTTATAGCCGACTTGATTTTGATTTTCCAACTCGTAGCAAAACGGCTTGCTCGAAGTAGATTTTTCCCGCAATAATGAAACGCTGCTCAAAGATTTTTGAAGCCAACTTTTCTTTGCAGTCGTTTTATCGCTTCCGTTTTTCACAATGCTGAATAAAAAATTCTTCAAAAAGTCTTCGTTCACTTTCATAAAACCGCTTTGTTCGGCTTCCGAGGGCACTATCGCCGTGCTGCCGGTATGCGAATCAGATGCATACGTTCCGATAAACGCCGCTCTCTGCACAAAATACTGCGCCTTCAACGTTCCCGTATAATCGTCGGCCGAAATGCCGCCGTTTTTCGGATTGTACAAGGCAATCTGCAAATCCGACTCGCTGCTGCCGTTTACTATTTTGAGCTGCCCGTCATTCTTTTTATACGTTTCCTGATACTTTTTGAATTTCGAACCGTCGCCGGTCTTAAACAATTCTTGAGGCGTCGTCCCCAAATACTTTGCCGGAGCGTAAAGGGACGAAGCAAACGTTTTATCGTTCACATTGATGATTTCATCTCGAATGCGCTCTGCAACGTAGGTAAATACATTAGCTTCCGTAAAATAGTCGTATTTCAGATTTTGGAAAACGGAAGTTGCCGTCGTCCATTCTTCTGTGTTGACGGTCTCCGCCGCAGCCCCCTCGCTCAAAGAGCGGTAGACGACTTCGTATTTCGGCGCGAGTTTTATTTTTCCTCCGTCCACAGAGAACGATGCGGACAGCTTGTACTGTGTCTCCGTACCGAAGCCGATTTCCTTTCCGTTTGTCAGCGTGAATTTCAAATTAAGATAATCCGTAAGATTGGAAGCGGAGTTCAGCATATCGACAAAGGCGCTCAATTTGAGATTTTCTTCCAACGCCGCGCCGAGTTTTACCGTGGCGTCTGCGCTCTTGCTGCTCGGCGCGCTTGCATACGGATGCGTAAATCCGTCTGCGCTTACGGTATTGGAAAAACTCTTACCGTCTTTCGTCCCTTTTACGCCAACTGCAAACGTTCCGGCTTTATCGTCGTAAGAAATAATTTTTCGCTCGGAAAAC
This sequence comes from Treponema sp., assembly GCA_052169915.1. Taxonomy (GTDB): domain Bacteria; phylum Spirochaetota; class Spirochaetia; order Treponematales; family Treponemataceae; genus Treponema_D. Next base: position 4,026 of record JBQNBN010000117.1, on the reverse strand, counting down.
GTAACGCCGCTTGCCGCCGGAGCGCCGTCTTTTACCTTTTTCGCCGCGTCGGAAGCGGTAATTTCTCCTTTCGACAAAGAAAACGCCGTCATCAAGTCCTCTAGGGTGAACATAACGGTTTCACTTGCGCCGCCGCTTTCTGCCGGTATGCTTCCTGAATGTTCTTTACTGCCTGCCGACGCAGTTTTCGGCGTCGATAGTTTTTTACCGTACTTCTCGTCTGTGTTGTGCGAACAGCCGAATGCAAAAAGCGCCGCTGCCGCGCACAAAAGGATTCTCAGTTTCAATTTCATATTCGCTCCTATAAAATGCCGAATCGGAAAGCTGGAAAAGTATACTCGTGTGTGAATGTATCGTTTTCTGGAATGCCGCATTACCGACTAAATATAACAAACTATATATAAATGAAAATGAAATGTAAAGAATGACGTTGAACGGCTGCTTCCGCATTATGAACTAGGCATTACGCACTACGTATTCCTAATTACCGCTTGTTCCTCTCCGCCCTCTCGCCGTAACGATGTCGTCGATAATATTATCCGTTTCAAGAATCTCCGCGCTCCGGTGTTCTTCCTTCTGCTCTTCTTTGAGGCGTTCAAGCGCGTCGGTTTTCTGCATGGCGAGGCGCAAAACTTCGCGCTTTTCGTCGCTTACTCCCTGCGCTTTCGCCATTTCACTCAAAAGGTATTCTGTTTGCGCGCGCGCAAAGTCGGAAAAACGATAAGCGCTCGTAATATCTTGAAAATCAAAGGACCCGCGCGTTTCCGACGCAATTTTCGCTTGGCGCGCGGCAAGATCGTCAAGTTTTTGCTGAATGCCGCGCTCGGCGGCAAGCGCCTTTCCCAATTCAATTTCCGCCTGCCGCCGTTCAAACTTTCTGAATTCGAGAATATCTTGAAGTTCAAAACTAAATTTCTTCATTTATACTGTCGTTTTTGATTCGCGCGCTCTCATCGACAATCTGAGCCGTGCTTTGCAGTCCCTCGGCAGGATTGACGGAATATTCGGAGGCGGGAATGTCGACGCCGGTCAAGGTCTTTAACTTGTCGAGCGTTTCGTTCATCGGGCACAAGTCGTATTCTTCCTGCTTCAAAAAGTCCTCAATCGCCGGGTGAATGTCGATTGCAGCGTCAATTTCAAAAGAGGCGCCCTGCTGGTAAATGCCTGCGTTTATCATCTGCGCGTTATTTTGGTAGACCGCCATCAATTCGCGGACTTTACCGGCGGCTTTTTGCGTATTGCTGCCGCTTACGCGGCGTGAGAGGCGGCTTATCGAATTCAAAACGTCGATTGCAGGATAGTGATGGGACTGGGCAAGTTTTCTGCTTAAAACGATGTGCCCGTCAAGCGTACCGCGCACTTTGTCGGTAATCGGCTCGTTCATGTCGTCGCCGTCGACTAAAACCGTGTAAAACGCCGTTATCGAACCTTTGTCGTTCGTGCCGCTTCGCTCAAGCAATTTTGGAATCATATCGAAGACGCTCGGCGGATAGCCGCGCTGGGCGGGAGGCTCTCCGTTTGCAAGTCCGATTTCCCTCTGGGCGTGGGCAAAGCGCGTTACGGAGTCCATCATCAGCATAACGTCCTTTCCCCGGTCGCGGAAATATTCTGCAAGCGCGGTGCAGACAAAGGCCGCGCGGAGCCGGCAAATGGAAGGCTGGTCGCTTGTCGCAACGACGATGACGGAACGCTTGAGTCCCTCTTTGCCTAAATCGCGGTTGATAAAATCCAAAACTTCGCGCCCGCGTTCGCCGATAAGTCCGATAACGTTGACGTCCGCGTCCGTATTGCGCGCAATAATGCTTAAAAGCGTCGATTTTCCGACGCCCGAACCTGCAAATATGCCCAAACGCTGCCCGCGCCCGACGGTCAAAAGCGAATCTATCGCGCGGACGCCGGTTGTTATGCGTCGGTTGACCGGAAGACGCGTCATCGGGTCGGGCGGGGAGGCTATCGCGGGGTAGTAGCCGTCGGGAATGATTTCTCCAAGCCCGTCGTAGGGATTTCCGGCGGCGTCAATCGTGCGCCCGAGCAGGTTCATGCCGACCGGCACTTGCAGCGGAGAACCCGTTCCGACAACTTGGCAGCCGACTTCAATTCCTTCCGTCGAGCCGAACGCCGTCAACTTTACCGTGGAACCGTCAAGTCCCACGACTTCCGCCATGAGTTTTTTTCCGTTTGGGAGAATGATGTTGCAGATTTCGCCGATTTTCGCGCAGGGACCATGACTTAAAATCTCAAGTCCCTCAACGCCTGAGACGGAACCGACGTAAAAAATCGGGTCTACGTCCTCTACCCGCGCAATGTATTTTGAAAAATCAAACTTTTTGTTGTATGAAGAACGCATATCCCCTCCGCATTCCCGCTATTGAGGCGATACGCTCGACTTTGCAACACTTTTTACGGGCGAAACCTCCATAACGCGGTTTTCAACTTCCGTCAGTTGACTGGAAATACGCGCGTCTATCGCGCCGAAATCCGTTTCTACGATACAGCCGCCCTTTTCCACCGTGGAATCTTCCATGACGGTAATTCCCTGAATATTTTCGCACCGCTTTATAAATTCGTCCGTGTTTTGAGTCGTCAATTTTAAGTCTTCAAGATTAACGCGGAGCGTAACGCTTCCCCTGCCCTTCACTTTTTTGAGCGCGGCAAGCACGTTGTTGTTGATAACCGATTTTTGATTGTCGGAAATAACTTTTACCACTTTCCGCGTCATCAAAACGACAAGTTCCACAATCTGCTGCTCGGTTTCGCTTAAAATCTCTTCGCGGCGCTGCATGACGCTTTCTAAAATCTTGTGCATACGCTCAATAAGCCGGTCGACTTCTTCGCTGCCTTTCGCAAAGCCCTCGTCGTGCCCCGCTGAAAAACCGTCCAAACGCGCGTTCTCTTTAATCGACTCTTCTTCGGTTCTGGCATCGGATAAAATCTTTTGCGCCTCTTCCTGCGCCTGCTTTACGACTTCCTGCGCCGTCTTTTCCGCATTCGCCTTGATGACCTGCGCCTGTTCGGACTGCCGCTTTACTTCCGCAAACGCCGCGTCTTCCGCCTTTTTTACGATTTCATCCGCGCTTTTTTGCGCTTCTTCAAGCATCCGCTGTTTTTCAATTTCCCAGCCCGCCTTAAAAGCCTCCGCATCGCGTCGGAGTTGGTCGGGAGTGGGGCCGGTAAACTCTTCGACCTCCTCGACGATTTCTTCAACGGGCGTATAATCGTGAATGAGTTTGAGCATAACTTCGCCGTCTTTTTGCGTAAATTCATTCGCTCTAAATACAGTCTTCGCCATTTCCACTCCTATAAAAACAGTTTGCGCATCCTTTTTTGGAACGAAAACCTAACATAAGTCCAATAAAACAAGTCTGCCCATTTTATTTTGGGCGCAAACTCTATTCGTAACCGGCTTTCCGCGGTTCCGGCTCCGCCTCCATTCCTTCAGCGGGCAGTTGGTACGGTATTTGAATAACATAACCGTCTGCCGCCAACTCAAGTTTTCCTTACGGAAAACTTGCAAGAAACGGTATTTGCAGAGCGCAGGACACCTATGCCCGCCCGCTTCGGAACGCGCTTACGCGCGCCCCTCCAATCCGGCGCAGGCTTATCTTCCGTCCGCAATCTTTCTTCCGCAGAATTACCGCTCGACCGCATTCTTTTACGCGCAGTACATATCCGCAACAGACAACACCGCCCTCAAGTCCCGTTTTCCCACGGGTTTACTGAACGACAAGCCCGCGTCGTCAAAACACCGTTCTGCCGTTCACATTCCGCCGCGCTCGTCTTCTATACAAAGCCGCGACAAACAAGCCGTGCCCCAAAAGCACCATTTCCCCCACGAGTTTGCCAACCTGCAAGCCCGCGTCATCGAAACACCGCTCCGCCGTTTACATTCCGAAGCGCTCGCCTCCCGCATAAAGCCGCGTCCTTCTACAACTTCCCCGGAAAACAAAGCCGCAACAAACAAGCCGTGCCCTCAAAGCACCGTTTCCCCCACGAGCATACCAACCGGTAAGCCCGCCTCATCGAAAC
>JBQNBN010000116.1:0-6014 GCA_052169915.1 Treponema sp. | reverse complement strand
CTTCCAAATCGTCGAGCAGCCGGTCGGCATACGCCGTAATTTTGAGCACCCACTGCCGAATCGTCTTTCTCGTTACCGATGAGCCGCAACGGTCGCAGCGTCCCTCTTTGACTTCTTCGTTTGCAAGTCCTGTCTTACAACTCGGGCACCAATTTATCGGCGTGTTGCTTTCGTACGCCAGTCCCTTTTTGTACAACTGCAAAAAAATCCACTGCGTCCACTTGTAATAGTCGGGTGTGCAGGTTTCTATGCAGCGATCCCAGTCGTAACTGAAGCCGAGCGCTTTAATCTGCTTGGTAAAATGCGCGATGTTCGCGTTTGTCGTCGTTTTTGGGTGCGTGCCGGTTTTGATCGCGTAATTTTCCGCCGGAAGTCCGAATGCGTCGTAGCCCATCGGGTGCAGGACCTTGTACCCGTTCATTCTGAGGTAGCGGCAGTAAATGTCGGTCGCCGTGTAGCCCTCAGGATGCCCGACGTGCAGCCCCACTGCCGACGGATAGGGAAACATATCCAAAACATAGGCGCGTTTTTCTTTAGGAACGGAGGAATCTTCAACGGTTTTGAACGTCTTATGCTCCTCCCAGTATTTTTGCCATTTCGGCTCGATTGTATCAAACGGATAAGCCATTTTTACCTCATTTAGGGAAATAATTTGGAGAAGTATATAGTTTTTTAAGGAGAGTTGCACCTGCGTGGGGATGATGGGCAGGAAGGGGATGCGTAGTTATGCAGCCGGGAGAAAATGCAGTTTTCCGGTGACATTTTTGTGGAGCGGCTGCGGGCGGCAGAAAAAATAGACTTAAACGATGGAACGGGGACACCGCCTGCACGAGATTGTCGAACGGTTGCTACGGGATTTGAAAGACATAGTTATGTACCGCTCTCCCGAGTTTGCCAAAAGCAAACTCGGGGGAAGACAAGGTTTCTGGCGGCGGATTTATTTTTATTGACCGCAAAAACGCCTACAGCATTCCCGCTCCTCTCAACCATTTTTTTTCACCAGTTTTTTGCAAAAAAACTAGTCGCGGACGGAACTCCATTTTATCATTCACACACCGTTCTCCGCCGACCGTCTATCCCCGCAACCGGTTTGCTTATGGCAAAGCGGAGCGGACTGCAAAAACCGTAATCAATGTTAAACAACGTTTGTGCAGTCCGCACAATTATGCAGTACGCATTCCCAATTCCTAATTGCTTTTAGTTCTCCGCCGAAAACTTATCCGCCGTCGTTCCCAGCTCCATTGCATGGTTTTGATATTGCGTGAGCTGGTCTTTGGGAACTTTAATACCGCCTGCGGGCATACTTGTGCAGTCCCTAAACGCCTGCGTCAATTTTTGACCGTCAAATTTACATTTCAGATGTTCTGAACTCAGTTTTTCGCAACCTCTAAAACAGCCATTCATATCTGTAATATTTGCCGGAATATCAGGGGCGGCGGTAAGTTTTTTGCATGACGCAAAACAAGATATCATATCTTGTACATTTTCAGGCAGCGCCGATACATTTATAAGATTTTCACAGCCCTTAAAACTCAAAGTCATATGACCGACGCTTGCAGGAATAACGGGCATGCTTGTGAGACTTGTGCAGCCTGAAAAGCATTCTGAGATATCCGTAACTCCGTTCGGAATTGCGTCGAGTTCTACGAGGCTTGCGCAATCGCGGAAACAGTTTGTCATATCCGTTAAATTTTCTATGGCGCCGCCGAACTTCATCGAGACCTGTTTACCGCTGTGTTTTTTGAGCGCCTCCCCCAGTTTGCTTGCTTTACTTGTTTCTCCTTTTAGATCGTCTGCCGTAAGTTCCGTTACTTCAATAAAATTGATTTTGTCGCCGGACGCAGTTTTCAGATACGCGTCCAATTCGCTGAATTTGACTTTCGTATATTTCCCATCCTGCTGTGTCTCTTTGCCTCCGCTATCTGTGTCGATTCCCGTTGCTTCCGTTTTGCAGCCCGCCGTTATCAATGCCGCCGCCATCACAGCTGCTAGAGCCCAATAAAATATGCTCGACTTGCGCTTTATGTTTAAAATTTTCATTTCATAACCTCCGAAAAAAATAATTGGGGATGCAGCGGGCGGTTGTTACCCATTTTACAGATAACAGAGTGTTTCACCCCCGCCCAATACTATGTTCCACGAGATTTTGCCGTTAGGCAAAACTCGATAGGGCGGAGATCCGTTCAATCTGTCAACTTCCGTTCTCCGCCGCCCGCATTACGCATTCCCAATTCCTAATTAGTGTTAGTTCTCCGCCGCGAACTTATCCGCCGTCGTGTCCATTTCCTTCGCTTCATCTTTATATGTTTGAAGAGACGCGCTCGGTACCTTTATGCTGCCTGTGCCTAAGCCGTCGTCTTGTTTAAAAGCATGGTCAAATTGATTATACGAATACTCACATTTCAGGTGAATGGATGTCAGTTTAGGACAGTTGGAAAAGCACCGTTCCAATGCTTCTACCTGCGCGGGGATTACGGGCGCCTCTGAAAGGTTCGAGCAATGGCTGAAAGTACTGCGCATGGTTTTGACGTTTGCAGGAATTGTCGGAGCCTTCGTCAAACTGGTGCAGTCCGTGAAAACTGCGTCAATGCTTTCAACTTTTGAAGGAATTGCAGGCGCTTCCGTAAGACTTGTGCATTTGAAAAAACACCGTTCCATTTTTTCAACAGAGGAAGGAAGTTTGGGAGCCGTTGTCAGTCCCGTACACTCTTCAAAACAGTGTTCGATATCCTTAACGCCGTCGGGGATTGCGTCAAGTTCTACAAGATTGGTAAGCGTACGGAACGAACTTTTCATGTTTTCCAAGCCCTCGATAGGAAGCCCGAGTTTAAGCGACACTTTTTTATCGCCGTACGCTTTAATCTTTTTTCCAAGCTCGCAAGGATCCGTCGCAGGCGCAAGCAACGCGTCTTTTGTAAGACCGGTTACTTCAATGTAGTTCGTCTCCGTCGCCGACGCGGTGTCTTTGAGATATGCGTCAAGGTCGCTGTACGGAACCTTCTTATACTTACCGTTATCTTCCGGCTGTTGAGGAGTCGGCGGGGTGTCGCCTTTTCCGGAATCTTTGCCGCCTTCCTTACCTGCTCCGCCGCTGCCGGAATCTTTCCCATTTCCCTTTGAATCTCCGTTCCCGCCGGCCCCCTTCCCGTTTCCCTTCTGAGAATCTTTATCTCCGCCTTTTCCCTTGTCGTCTTTCTTTTTGTCGTCGTGCTTGCCGGTTTCAGTCGTCTGCTCGTCTCCGCTGTTCGTTTCCGTTTTGCAGCCCGCCGTAACCAACGCTGCCGCCATTACAGCTGCCAGAGCCCAATAAAATATGCGCGCTTTACGCTTTGCCTTTACAATCTTCATTTAATACCTCCAAAAAAATAATTGGCAATGCGTAATTCCTAATTACGCATTCCCAATTCCCCCATTATCCCCCCTCCCACACACACCATTCCCGAAAACAACTCCGTCCTCTAATCGACAATCACCAATACCTCGTCTCTCCATCAACGCCGCTTCGCCCCTAACCCCATCTCCCTGCGAGTTTATTCACACTCTTTCAGAGTGTGGATAAACTCGTGCAGACAGCAACTCCGATAAATCATTCAAACTCCGTTTCTACCGTCTGCGTCGTCTGCGCCGCCAGCGTCTTCCACCGTGTACTCCGCGCGCGCTTCATCTTCTCCGGAGCGAATAATAAGTTCGTGGCGGCCGCGCGTAAGGGGAATGTGCCAGCGCAGCGTATCCGACGCGCCGGCGCTTTTCCCGTCGACGAGCAGTTCAGTGGAGCCTTTGCCCCCGACCGCGTGGACGGGAAGCATTTGAGAAGCGGCGTTAAGAGAGGCGTCATAAATGAAAACCGCTTTGTTTTTCGGATAAACGATTTTTAGCGCGCCGCCTGCCGCGCTTTTTCCGCGCATATTTTTTCCCGCCGCCCAATGCGCGTATTCGGGAGGGTAGACGATGTTGACGCCGCCTCTGCGCGCTTGGTGCCAGAGGCAGGTTTCCAGCCGCGCGTTTTTCCGCACGAACTCCTGCACGGAAGAAGGACACGAATCGCTTACGGCAAGTCCTGAAAGCGCGCACACGCTCCGTTTTTCATAAAATTCCGGCGGCGGAAAGTCCTTTGCGCCGTAGGTTTTCGTCAAAACGTCCAATACCGCGCGCGCAATTTCCGCCGGAATGCTGCTTCCCGTCTTTCTGATGATCGTTTCGCCCTCAAAGTTTCCCATCCAAACGCCAGTCGTAAATTCGGAAGTCGAAGCGAACGCAACGATATTTTGAAATTGATTTGACGTCCCCGTCTTAAAAATGCACGGATACGGCGTGTCGAAAACCTTTGCGTGTCCGAATCCGAGCGAACGCGCATCCTTGTCGCTCAAAATATCGCAAATAATGCGCGCAGTGTCCGGCTGAAACACGCTGACTTTTGCAGCAGCGGATTTTCGCGGCAAAAAAGAAAGATTTTCAGGAACGGAGCCGCCGCGCGTAAACACGGAAAACGCCTTCGTCATCTCAAACAGCGTAACTTCGCCGCTTCCGAGCGCAAGAGAAAGTCCCGTCCCCTCCCGCGTCCCTTCAAGCGAGGCAAATCCCAGCCGCGAAAGGCAGTCCATGTATTTTCCGATGCCGACTTCATTCAAAAGGTAGACTGCCGGAACGTTCAAACTTGAGGCAAGCGCAACGCGGAATCTCACCGGCCCGTTGAATCGATTATTGAAATTCTGGGGAACGTACACGCCCTCGCTGCCGAAATCCTGCGGAATGTCGGGCAAAACCGCCGACGGTTCAAAGCCGTTTTCAAGCGCAAGCGCATACAAAAAAGGTTTCATCGAACTGCCGGGCTGATTTTTGACAAGCACGCCGTCGATTTGACCGGAATGTTCCGCGTCATCGAATGACGCATTGCCCGCCCACGCGATAATTTCTCCGGTGCGGTTGTTTATGACGAGGGCAGCTCCGTTATGAATGCGCGCGTCTTTGAACTCGTCGAGTTTTTGCTGAATCCCGCGCTCGATGCGCTCGACCAATTTTGAGTCGACTGTCAAACGGACTTCAGAGGGAATCGATTTTGCGCTTTTTTTGTATTCGTTTTTGACGTATTGAATAAAGTGCGGACACAAGTTCGGATAAACGAAGGTTTTTTGCGGCGCGTACTCGGCTGGGCGGCGCGGAATGAGGGCAAGCGTTTTCATTTGCTGCGCCGTCAGCGAAGAAAGAGAATCCGAGCCGACGCCGTAAAACGAGCGCGCCGCGCTTGCAATTCCTTCCGTCTGAAAACCGAACGGCACATTGTTCAAGTACAGTTCAAGAATCCGCTTTTTAGAAAGTTTAACTTCAAGCCGGAAGGCGCAGAACATTTCACGCAGTTTTACGCGGAAATCCGCCCTCCCCGTCCGCGGATAGATGAGGCGGACAAGCTGCATGGTGATTGTCGAAGCCCCGCTTACGACGCGGCGCGCTTTGCGGTTTTGTTCGGCAGCGCGTATAATAGAAAGAAAATCCACGCCTGAATGCCGGTAAAAGTTTTTGTCTTCCGCCGCGATAAACGCATCTACAAGTTCAGGCGGGATTTTTTTCAGCGGCACAAACTCGCGCCGTAAGCCTTCTTCAAGCGGCATGACGTGCAGGAGAATGCCGTTTTTATCGTAAAAGCGCGCGCTGTACTGCCGCTTACAAAAGCGCGTTAATGCCGGTTCAGGCGTAAAGCGCAGCGCGCAATACAAAACCGATACGAAAGCGGCAATAAAAACCGCCGCGCGCAAAAAGCGTTTTTTACGCGCAGAAAACCGCCGCGCAAAAAAACGCCTGAGTTTTACCGAGCGCGCGGCAATTTTATTGAGCGCACCGCTCATTCAATCGTCCACTGCTTTCCGGCGGAGCGTCCGAAAATCTCCTCTTGGTACATACATTCCGCCGTAGCCGACGGCGTGCCGTACGCGCCTTTCCGCACTGCGCGGAACAGGAATTCAACTTTTTGGTTTCCGCGCGGGAAATAATCCCAAAAATACTGCACTTCAGAATCGTAA
>JBQNBN010000115.1:0-6060 GCA_052169915.1 Treponema sp. | reverse complement strand
GCCTTTAAGGCGGCGTTGACGCTTTCGCCTGACATCAGCGGCGCGGCAAAATACGCATTCGCTTTTCAACTCTACGCGGTTTTTAAGTACCGCCCCAATCCCGACGTAAAGCAAAATGCGTTTTCAGTCGACATTGCGGGACTGACGGTGTTTTAAGCGGCGGAGACAACGCCTTTCCAGTCGGCAAGAGGCAAACTCCTCGACTGCAAAAAATACGATTGCGTTTGCGCGGAAGTCGACTGGGCAAATGCCTGTTTACAGCGACGAACTGGCCTTTAAGGCGGCGTTGACGCTTTCGCCTGACATCAGCGGCGCGGCAAAATACGCGTTCGCTTTTCAACTCTACGCGGTTTTTGAGTACCGCCCCAATCCCGACGCGAAGCAAAGCGCGTTTTCAGTCGATATTGCGGGGCTGACGGTGTTTTAAGGGAAGCGGAGACGGCGCCTTTCCAGTCGGCAAGGGAATACGGAAAGTCCCGCGTTACACTTCCAAAAAGCGCGCGACTTTATCGCAGATGTCGTTCAAGGGTTCGTAAAATTTTTTGCATTCGGGGAGCGTCGCTAAAAAGAGCGCGCCGTAGCGTTTTTCGTAGAGGCGTTTGTCGAGCGTTACGACGGCGCCGCGGTCCGAACTTGAGCGCATGAGCCTTCCGGCTCCCTGCCGGAACTTGATGACGGCTTCAGGCAGGCTTAATTCCATAAACGAACTGCCGCCGCGTTTTTCGACGGCTTCCGCGCGAGCGGTAAAGACGGGGTCGTTCGGGACGGTGAAGGGAAGTTTTACGATAATGACCTGCGATAAAGAGTCGCCGGGAACGTCGACGCCCTGCCAAAACGAGTCGGTCGCAAAGAGGACGCTTTCTTTTTCCGCGCGGAAGCGTTCCAAAAGGCGCGCGTTATCGTCCGTGCCCTGCCGCAAAAGCGTACCGGAAAAACTTTTGAGCGAATGCAGCGCGTAGTCGAACGCGCTTTTGAGAGACTCGTACGAGGTAAAAAGCGCGAGCGTCCGCCCCCCGGCGGCTCGAATTAAGCGGCACACCGCGCTTTCAACGTACGGCTGAAAACGCATCTCGTCGGGGGAAGGCGCGTCGCGGGGGACGGCGAAAAACATATTTTTTTCATACGGAAAGGGCGACGGAAAGTCCTGCTGAATAACGCGCTCTTTATCGATAAAGGCGATTCCTGCGCGCCTGAGCCAGTAGGAAAAATCGTAGCCGGTTTTGAGCGTTGCGGACGTGCAGACGACGCTTTTCATCGGTTCAAAAACGCCCGCGCTCATCAGCGGCGCAATGTCGAGCGGCGTCCGCGTAAAAATCGCGTATGATGAACTGCCGTTTGAGTCGGCGATGCCCTGCGGAAGATTTTTTCGCTGGAGCCAAAAGACCGTTTCACGTTTTTCATCCCACAGCGCAAAGTCTCGCAGCACGGCGCCCATGTCTTCAAGACGGCGAAGGACGACTTTCGTTTCCCAAAACACAGGGATATCTTTGTCGTCGTCGGAAATCGCTTCCATAATTTCGCGCGTAAAGCCCGTCAGTTTTCCCAACTCGGAAGAAAGCGTACTGCACAGCGCGATGACAGGTCCAAAGGCGCGGGCGGTCGCGTCGCAAAGTCGAATGGTGAAGTCGGAATGCAAAAGGTCGAGCGCGGCGGTTTCAAGATTGGTAAGAGTTTTTTTTACCCGTTCGGCGCATTCGTAGGCTTCGGCGGCGGCGTCTTCGTTTGACGTGAGAATGGAAAGCGTCGCAAGAAAGCCTGAAACGGAGGCGCGGGTTTTGCGGTAGAGGAGATTGAGCTGCTTGACGAGCTTAAAGCGGCTGAACGCCTCGCTGAAAAAACTGGTCGCCGCGCTTTCAATGCCGTGCGCTTCGTCAAACACGATGCGGCGGTAAGGCGGGAGCACCGCGGCGTCCTCGTACCCCGCTCCGTGCATGCGCGACTCGATATCGGCGAAGAGTAAATGATGATTGACCACGAGGATTTGCGCGGAGGCGGCTTCTTTTTTCATTTTCATGACAAAGCACTCGGCGTAAAACGGACAGCGCGCGCCCATGCAGCCGTCGCTTTCCGAATTGATACGCGCCCAGACGGCAGGCGGCGGCAGAAAGGTAAGATCGCTTTTGCTTCCGGTCGACGTCGTTTTTACCCAGTCGGCAAGGGAATCCATGACGGCGTTGTCTTCTTCAAAGAGCGCGCGCTGGGCGAGAGCGTCTTCAAATCGTCTTTTGCAGAGGAAATTTTGCCTTCCCTTCATCAAAACGAATTTAAATTCCTTCCCGATTATCTTTTTTGCTGCCGGAATGTCTTTTGCGCACAGTTGCTGCTGCAAGTTTATCGTCCCCGTCGAAATGACGACGCGCTCCTTGTTCGTAAGCGCCCATATAATGGAAGGAATTAAATACGCATACGACTTTCCAACGCCTGTCCCCGCTTCAAAAACGCCGACCGCATTTTTATTAAACGCGCGCGCAATCCGCTTGAGCAAAGCAACTTGCACGGGACGCTCTTCAAAATTGTCGTACAAGGCGGACATCGGCCCGCCGTCGGCAAGGAAGAGCGCGGCTTCATCTTCATCGAGAGGAATATACGTTTTTTCGTTCTGTCCGCCGGCGTCGTCCGGCAAAAGCATATCTTCTGTGTTTTGCATTTGCTTCCGCGGAAGGACGACTGCACACGCCGGTCTTCATTCCGCTTGAGGGGAGTATATAGGAAAATGAGGAATTGGGAATGGGCGGGCGGAAAAAAGGGATGTGAATGCTGCAGCAACTTGCCGACCGCTATAAGTTTGCTCATTGCAAACGTATACAACACTATCACCGCATGGAGGGAGCGTCTTCCGGCAGCAGCGAAAATGCTTGGCGCTGCTCGTGATGAATGAAACGCATCTTCCAGCGGCGAAAAAGAGTACCTGCGTACGCCGTTTCCTGCGAGTTTTGCATCAGCAAAACTCGTGCGGGCGGTAACTCCACTCCATCTTTCAAACTCCTTTTTCCGCCGACCGAGTTTTTACTGCGGACGGTTGCTATGTCATTAGAACAGAGAAACACTGTTCCGTCCGCACAAGATTTTGCCTATTGCAAAATCTTGCAGCATGCATAACTCCGCTTTATCATCCTCGCGCAACGTTTTCTTGCATGCGTCCTTTTACTAATTAAAAATTAAAAAAATTGCTTGCAATATCTTTGTTGCCGCTATAAAATCATTTCATGAAAAAATTACCGAATCCATTGACAGCAATGTTCGAAATCACTATTTACCCCCCCCCCCGACTTCGGAAAAACACCGTTCGATAGTCTTGTATCTCTACTATTTACATTTGCTTTCTTCTATAAAATATTGTTTAATTTACGTTTTATTTGCCGCTCCGGCATACGCCATTCCGAACGCGCCCCTCCTGCAGGCGGTGAAAATGGAACTTGCAATACAACGCATTATTACCTGCACGAGTTTGCTAAAAGCAAACTCGTGCAGGTAATAATGCTAGTCGATTTCAGCTCATAGCAATAACAAGCGCACCTGCGCACACAACAAATAAAAGGAATTTTACATGACAAAGAGATTTTCATTGAAGAATAAATTGGTTTTGATTTTCGGCGTGTTGGTTGCACTCGCGTCGTCAATAGAAGGTTTATTTGCAGTCCGCATTGCGCGGAATGCCGTTACGGAAAAAGTCGAAGCGCAGTTGACCGATAAAGCGGCGAACACCGCCGAGATAATCGACGGGCAGATTAACGCGTTTTTTCAGTATCTTGAAGGCGTTGCACGGATGCCTGCCTTGCGTAATGAGTCGGTTCCGTACGCAGAAAAGGCAGCCCTTTTGCAACGGGAAGCCGAGTTTAATCCCTCTATCCAGGCTTTACAAATGACTGATTCGCGGGGAATGACGCACACTTCAGGCGCTCTTTTGAACAATAGCGCAAAGGAATGGTTCCAAACTGCAATAAAAGGCGGGAAAGGAATTGCAGAGCCGTTTCCTTCCGCGCTCAACCGTGAAGATTTAATCAGTATTTTGTCAATTCCCTTATACGACGACAACCGCACGATAATGGGAACAATCGATGCCATTATCGATGCTCATTGGTTTACCGAGCAAATCAAAGATATTGTCGTCGGCAAAACCGGTTACGCGTTCATTCTCGGACTGACCGGAAATGCCGTTGCGCACAAGAATTTCGACTTTGTCGCCAAGAAATTCAATGGAATGGAGACCGGTAAAACCGATAAAACGTTTGAATCCGTCGCAAAACTTCATTCGACGGCAATTCATTCGGAAAAATCCGACGTCGTCTTTTACACATACAAAAATCTGACGAGCATCGCCTCATTCGCAAAAATGAAAAGCACGGGCTGGACGGTCATTATTTCCGCTCCCGTCGGCGAGTTCATGGGGACGGTCAACGCATTGAGGTTTTCCATGTTCATCATCGGCGGCGTAATTCTTGTGTTTGCTGTCGTCGTTGTGTTTCTCACGGCGCGCGCAGTCATCAAGCCCATTCAGACGACTGTCTCAGCGTTGCAGAACATTGCGCAAGGTGAAGGCGACTTGACGGTGCGGCTCCCCGTAACCGGCAACGACGAAGTTACGGAACTCGCGGAATTCTTTAACCAGACGATTGCAAAAATCGGCGACTCTATACGCGCTGTCGGAGTCAGCAGTAAAGAGATGGAAGCGATGGGAGACTCGTTATCGTCCGACATGACGGAGACCGCGAGCGCGATCAACGAAATCAGCGCGAACATCGACGGCGTCAAGCAGCAGGCGATGAGTCAAGCGGCGAGCGTTACCGAAACCTCGAGCACGGTCGAAGAGATCATTCGCACCATCGAGACGCTCAACGGAAGTATAGAAACGCAGTCGGCGAGCGTGGTGCAGTCTTCGGCGGCGGTGGAGCAGATGGTCGCGAACATCGCGTCGATCACGCAGTCGCTCGAAAAGAGCGATAATATGGTAAAAAATCTCGCCGCCGCCACGTCGGAGGGAAAATCCACGCTCTTAACGTCGAACACCGTAACGCAAAAAATCGCAGACGAAAGCGGCGGCTTGATTGAAGCGTCGAGCGTTATTCAGAATATCGCCTCGCAAACGAACCTCCTTGCGATGAACGCCGCGATTGAGGCTGCACACGCAGGAGAAGCGGGGAAGGGATTTGCCGTCGTCGCGGACGAAATACGGAAGTTGGCGGAAGAATCGGCATTGCAGGGCAAGAGTATCACCGACACGTTGAAGAAACTCAGCGACGACATCAAAGGCTTGTCCGACTCGTCCAAGATCGTCGAAGAAAAGTTCAACGCCATCTTCAGCCTCTCCGAAAACGTCCGCGGAATGAGCGCGCAACTGACCGCCGCCATGCGCGAGCAGGAAAACGGCAGCCGCGAGGTACTGGCAGCGATCAAGAACATCAGCGCTGTTACAATGGAAGTCAAAAACGGCTCCGAGGAGATGCTTGTCGGCGGTAAGGGTGTCGCCGACGAAATGCGGAAGTTAGACCAACTGACGGCGGTCATTAAAGACAGCATGAATGAGATGAGCGCGGGCGTCCAGCAGATAAACAACGCGGTGCAAGAGGTCAATGACTTGGCGAGGAAGAATAAGGACAGCATTGAAGGACTGGCGGAAGAAGTCGGGAAGTTTAAGGTTTAGGCAGTAATTGGTAATTTGTAATGGGGAATTATCGCCGTCGGGAAATTGTGGTTTTCCGGCGGCGTTTTTTATGTGGCGTCGAGAAAAGTTGTATATTCCGATGGCAGATTGTTTAACATGTGATATACGGAGAAGACATGCAGACGAACTCCGCAAACTAGCGGAAGAATCTGCATCACAGGGCAAGGCGATCACCGACACCTTGAAAAAGTTGAGCGACGACATCAAAGGCCTGTCCGACTCGTCAAAAATCGTCGAAGAAAAGTTCAACGTGATTTTTCAGTTGTCGGAAAACGTCCGCGGCATGAGCGCACAGTTGACCGCCGCCATGTGCGAGCAGGAAAACGGTAGCCGCGAAGTACTCGCGGCGATCAAAAACATCAGCGCCGTTACAATGGAAGTGAAAAACGGCTCGGAAG
>JBQNBN010000114.1:0-6078 GCA_052169915.1 Treponema sp. | reverse complement strand
ATGTCAAAACCGAACGGCTTGCGCTCATGCACAGCGCGATAGCCGAAGTTTATTCCGAATCGGCGGCGGAAAAAGCGAAAAAACTGTGCGGAGGCATGTGTTCGCCCGTCGTCGTTCCGTGCGGAGCTCCCCGTTCGGAAACGCAAGACGACTGCATAAAAAATCGTCTCCGGACTTTAAAAGAAGGACGAAAGCTCTGCGTATCGTTTTTCGGCGAATTCGATAATTCTTCGGACGGCGCGCTGTCTTTTATCTTCGCCGTAAACCGGCTCGGAAGGAATTTTAAAACCGCGCATAAAATAAAATATTGCCTTTACGGGAGCGGAAGCTTAAATCCCGCCGTCAGTCTTGAATTGTTCGATAAAATCTCCCACGCGCCAAAAGACGCGTTTGCAAAGTCGGATATCGTCGTGCTTCCGCGCTCATCGGACAACCTCGGATATACCGCGCTCAATGCGATGGCGGCAGCGTCGCTCGTTTTGACGCCGCGTTCGCTTGCCTCCGATATGTTTTGCGAGTCCGGCTATAACTGTCTTGAAATTCCGCATGACGTGCCCGGAATTGCGCGCGCAGTGTTGGACGCAGCGGTAAACTTCCGCTCGTATGCCCCGATTGCCGATAACGCCCGCCGTACCGCCAAGTTTTGGAATATCGGGCGCATAGTCAGATTCAATGTGTATGCGTACCGGAGAATTGCCGAAGGACGGCATGACCGGCTGGTTTCCGCCTATGGCGAAGACGAACGCGGCATTATTCAAAAGTTTTACCGCTCTCACGACACGGAAAAACTCTATAATCAGGATTTGGAACGACTTGCAGCCTTAAAAACGCTTGAAGTCCTTTATGAAGACAATAAAAGCGTTCTTTTGCTCACCGGCGCGTCCGGCATTGAAAAAGACGCGCTTCCGGAAAACGCGATGGCGTATTCCGTGCTGAACGAGACGACGCAGGGGATTACGCTCCGCCCCGAGTGCCTTCCCTTTGAAGACGACTCTTACGACACGGTGATTTTGACTGGCGCGTGGGAAGCGGCGGCAAATCCGTGCAGCGCGCTCATGGAACTTCAGCGCATTGCAAAAGAAAATATCGTCATCGTTTACAATAAAGGCTTGCCGCGTTCGTGGCAGCATATCAGAATGGATGAAAAAGACGACTGGACAAAAATCAACGCCAGCGCATTTTATTGCTCCGAAGAAGACGGAATGCCGAATCTGGCATCTCCTGTCGACTGTCTTGAATGCGATGAGCCTGTGCGGCGAAACGCGGAGATTAAAAACAAAATCCGAGAAGTTATAGAAGCCTTAAACGGGAGGACTACGCTTGACGCCGTTGTATACACCTCACGCCGCGTATTCATGAACGCACAAACTGCGTAAACGGAGCGGCAGAACAGCGCGGAAATCTGCAGCATAGAGCCCCGACCGCGGTCGAAAATTCTTTTTCATTCCTTTATAGTCGCGTTGCAAAGCCGCACTGAAAAGCGGCGGCGCAAGGACAGAGGCTATGACGCAAACGAATGACAAAACCGGCGACGCGGTACGGGACGCGAAAAAAGCGATGCGGGCAAAAATGCGCGCGCTCTTACGGGACACCGCGGCAAAACGCGGCGCATACGAAGCCGCCTCGCAAAACGCGTGTTCGCACTTGACGGCTTCAGCTTTGTACAAAAACGCTGCGCTTATCCTTGCGTACATGCCGCTCCGCGAGGAAGTCGACATTCTTCCGGCGATAAAGACAGCCTTACGAGAAGGAAAAGCCGTTGCCGTGCCGAAAACCGTCAGCGGCACGAACGACATGGATTTTTATCTGCTTAAAAATACAGGACTGTCCGTCGATGAGGCGGAAATCGACTTTGACAGCCAATTTGAACGCAGCGCATTCGGTATTCGCGAGCCGAAAAAGGAACACTCGAAACTGACGCTGACGGAAATACGGCGCGCGGCAGAGGGAGAGCGGCTCCTCATTCTTGTCCCCGCGCTCGCATTCGACTTTTCCGGAGCGCGATTGGGACGTGGCAAAGGTTTTTACGATAAATTTTTATTCGATTTGGGGCGGGAAAGCGCCGTAACGTGCGGCGTGTGCTTCAGTTTTCAACTCATAACGTCCGTTCCCGCCGCGCACAGCGATTTTTCCGTCGATTATGTCCTCACGGAAATAGGACTTACGCGCACCGTACCGCACCGCACAGGTAATCCATTATAGCTAAACGACTTTTCCTCGCGCGTACAAACATCGCTTCCGTTGCTGCGGCAAATGTGTGCGTGTCCGCGCTAAAATCTTCTTAGAAATACTATATCTATTCAAAATCTTCTATTATATATACCAAATTATTCCAATAATTTTCTCGGCTTCGCCTCTTTTACAATCTTATTATAAATTTTGTTTCTGACATTCCACTCCATTAATCTGCCGCAACTAAAAACCTTTCCTGTCCGCCCGACTATCGCTTCCGTTGATGCGGGAAACGTATCTATATCGGCGCACGCCCGAACACTGTTTCTATCTTTGGCATTCCACTTTTCAAATTACAATTCCAGTCCTCGCCATCACGCGCCGCTAATTCGCCTTGCCTGCAAGCCCTTCCCCCGCGCTCCCGAACTCCGCTTCCACAGCCTCGATAAATATGTCTGTGCCCGCCCCCTGAACACCATTTCTACCTTGGGTGTCTCAGTTTTCAAATTGAAATATACCTTCCGCCGCGCAGGCGACTCTCCGCAGAAAACGGATTTTTGTCCGCCCCCCAAACTCCGTTTCTACTTTGGTGTTTCAGTTTTCAACTCATAACTTCCATTTCCGCCGCGCAGGTGAGTCTCCGCGAAAAACGGATTTTGTCCACGCGCCCGAACTTCTTACCCGCATTGGTATTCTACTTTTCAAATTACAACTTCCGCCCTCGCTACCCTGCGCCGCTAATCCGCCTTGCCTGCCAGCCCCTCCCCTGCGCGCCCGAATGCCGCTTCCACCGCCGCGGAAAATACGTCCGATGTCTGCGCTCTCGAACTCCGTTTCTACCTTTGGTGTCTCAGTTTTAAAATTGTAACGTACGTTCCGCCGCATAGGTGACTTGCCACGAAAAACGGATCTTTGTCCGTGCGCTCAAACACCTTGCCCGCATTGATATCCCACTTTCCAAATTACAACTTCCGTCCCCGCAGTCACGTGCCGCTAATCCCCCGCGTCAGCCAGCCCTTCCTCCGCGCGCCCGATCGCCGCTTCTACCTTTGGTGTCTCAGTTTTCAAATCGTAACGTACATTCTCGCCGCGCAGGTGACTTGCCGCGAAAAACGGATTTTTGTCCGCGCACCCAAACACCTTACCCGCATTGATATCCCACTTTTCAAATTACAACTTCCGCCCCCGCAGTCACGCACCGCTAATCCGCCGCCTCTGCCAGCCCCTCCCCTGCGCGCCCGATCGCCGCTTCTACCGCCGCGGAAAACGCTTCTGTGTCCGCACGCCCGAACACCGTTCCTATTTTGGTGTTTCAGTTTTCAAATTGTAACATACGTTCCGCCGCGAAGGTGAGTCTCCGCGGAAAACGAATTTTATCCGCGCGGCACGAAGTCCGTAGGTCTCCCCGCCGTCACGCGCCGCTAATCCCCCGCGCTTACCAGCCCCTCCCCTGCGCGTCCGAACACCGCTTCCACCGCCGCGGCAAACGCGTCCTTGTCCGCGCGCAAGTCTTTTAAGAAGCCGACGTCGTCGATCGTGCCGAGCGCCGCTGCCATCTCTTCCGCATTGCGGTACGACATCGTGCGGAACGGGTCGGTAAAGTCTTTTTTGCGCGAAGCGACTGCCTTTGCATACATATCGCCGGAAAACGCAAGCGCGCCGGAAACAAAATCTGTCAAGTCCGCGCCGGAAAATCGTTCCGCGTCTTTTTTGTAGAGCCGTTCGAGCAACGCGAGGGCATACCGCGCTTTGTCATCGGCATAAAACGTTTGACATTCGGCATAAAACGCATGAACTTCGTCCCACGTACGAATCAAGCCGGACTTTATGCGCTCAAAAAGCGCCCGCAGCCGCTCCGCCGCAATAATTTGCCCGCCCGCATTGTCCCAGTTATCGTAGAGCGTGCGCTTTTTCAACTCTTTAAGCGCGTCCGCCGAGAGCCTTTCGATTTTATGAGCGGCAGAGTAGTCGATGAGGGCACAAGCGGCAAAATATTTTATCGCCTTTGAATACACCGCAAACGCTTGCGCCGCCTTATGCACAATTCCGCCGAACCTTTTTTGAATGCCCGCGTCAAAAAGCGTAAACTCACGCTCAGGGTTCTCGGCTAAAAACGCTTCCGCCGCCTTGAGCGCCTCGTCCGCAGTCATTCCCGCCCGATACCGCTCCGGCGCAAGTTTTTCCAAAGACGCCGCGCACAAATCCGCAAGCCGCCGCCGCGCAGATTCAACATATTCCATCGTGTCAGGCGCAAGCGGATTCGTTTCCACCTGCTGGATTTTCGTAACCCGCGTATCCCGCTTGTCGAATTTGTACTTATTGCGAGCAACGGCGAACATATTGTGCATAAACTGCCACGCCGGCACAACGTTGACAGGCGAATCCGCCGCGTCCCCTGCCGTAACGAGCGCAAACGGATACGGAACGTTCAATTCGTACTGATACGAGCCCTTTGCCGCAAGCGTAAACGGCGCAAACCGGCTGTTGTGTTTAAAACTCGTGCAAAGCCCCGACCAAAACCCGCGCCCCGCCGTAATTTCCCCGTCGGGACTTCTCGAATTGTGATTACTCCCGATTGTCGCACCCGCCGCAATATTCGACTGCCCCATAATCATCGCCGCAATCAAAAAAGACGAATTGTGATGCTGTTCGTGGAATGGAAAAATGAGATTATTCAAAAGTTCGCAGCACGACACCGTCGAATTGTCGCCGAGCACGGAATTGATAAGCCGCGCCCCGTATTTGAGTTGACAGTTGTTCCCAATCACAAAACGAATGCCGACCGCTTGATAAAAAACGCGGCTCCCCAGTCCCATAATGCCGTTGACAAGTTCAACGCCCTCGCCGATTTGCGACGGTTCCGCCGCGCTTGAGCGCACCGTAATGTTTTTCAGTTTAAACGCGCCCTTGATGTACGCCGCCTCGCCGATTTTCGCGTCTTTGACGACCGTCGTATTTTTTATAACCGTATCATTGCCGACTGTCCCAAACGTGCCGCGCGCGATCGGGCTTTCGTTTTCCGTCAATTCGACGAGCCGCCGCATAAGCGCTTTGTCCTCGCGGAACTTCGACCAAATATAGGCGTCCGCCGCAATCATGTTTTCAAACGGCAAAACTTCTCTGCCGCCGTTTTCGTTGCGGACGGAAATCCACGTGCGGCTCTTTTCGTCCTCGCCGTCTTTCACAATCCCATTCCCGAATTTCGAATGAGCCGTGCACGCCATTTCCTGAATATTGAACAGCACGACGCGCTCTCCGAGCCGGTAATTTTCCAGATGCGCCGCGTTATGAATCGCATTGTCGCTGCCTGTAACGACGTTTTTCAAATGCGAACGGTATATTCCGGTTTCAAGTTCAAGTTCGTGATATTTTAATTTTGCCGCGCAAAGCCGCCCCAAAACGACAAAGCCGGAAAACCTCGAATCCCGAATGAGCGACGAGTCAAAACCGCCGTCGGAAGCGTCAACATACAGGTTTGCAAACGCGCCGTCGTCGCTTGAATTGCGGTTTGCCGCAAGCGTTGCAATTTCCGCCTGCGTAAGACGCCGTTTGCCGCGCAAAAGTTCTTCCGGCACGGCGGCAACAATTTCTTTTCTATTTATAAAGGTAAGTTCCAGCATGGCGCAATTCTATGCGGGCGCGGCAGTTGTGTCAAAGGGCCGGCGGTTGTTACGGTATTTGACAGACGCAGCGGAACGCCGCCGGCACACGTTTTCTCACGAAAACGTGCAGGAAAAGGGGATTGGGAAGAGGGCGGCATTCTAGCTCTGACGATAGAGAGCGATGAAGACGACTTAGACCGCGTTATCTCCGCTTATTCAACTTTACACCGAACGCGAAAACGCAGAACCGCGTCTTCAACGTCTCTCTCAAACATATCTTCCCCGCCGGTTTGTCAAAGACAAA
>JBQNBN010000113.1:0-6090 GCA_052169915.1 Treponema sp. | reverse complement strand
TGCAATTCGGAATGAGGAATTGTTGTCAATCTCGTTTATGGTGAGTTTTGGTAACAGGTAAAATTTCGGAGCGAGCGGCATTCTCGCTGCGTCTGCCATATGATTACTCTGAGCGAGACGGCAGGAAAAGATGGACGAGCTGCCTGAAACATCGTTTATGCAGTCCGCAGGCGGGATGCGGCGAAACTCCCTTTGCTTGCACGTTTTCCCGAAGGGAAAATGTGGGCTGACGGAACTGCATTCTATCTTTCAAACGCTGTTCTCCGCCTTCTGCTGCCCTGCTCATACTGATTAGTATGAGCAGGGCAGCAGAAAATCAAGTTTGAGTGACACGATGAAGTTTTCTCCCTGTATGAAAAATCCCTTTCCACCCTCGTATTCATGTAGTTTGCAGTAGGCAAAGTGCGGGCGGCGGCGTACCGTTCCATTCTTCAAACTGCATAGCAACCGCCGTACAATTACGCATTCCTCCCTCCCAATTATCCTTTACATCTCCGGCAGATACGGCACCAACGCCAATTCCATCGCGTTTTTCATGACGGTCAGCGTGCAGTCGGCAAGGAAAAGGCGTGCCGAGGCAAGCGTGTCGTCTTCGGCGGTGAGGATCGGGCATTGCTGGTAAAATTTGCCGAACTGGCGCGCGGTTTCGTAGAGATAAAGCGCAATAATGCTCGGGTCAAGCGTTTCAGCCGCCTTAGAAAGCGTGTCGGGGAAGTCGGAAAGCGTTTTTATCAATTCCCACTCCTCAGGAGCCGTCAAAAGTCGTGCCGCATCCTCGTTTTGCAGAGGTTTAATTCCCGCTTCCTTCGCTTTTTGCAAAATCGACGTGATGCGCGCGCCCATGTATTGAATGTAGGGACCGGTGTTGCCGGTAAACGAAAGGGACTCTTCGGGATTGAAAAGCATATCTTTAATCGGCGTAACTTGGAGCAGATAATAATTGAGCGCGGCAAGCGCGACTTTTTCGGCGACTTCGCGCGGGTCGGAGAGCGCCTCCGTTCTGCCTTTCGCGCCGATTTCGTTGAGGGCTGCAAAATGCAGACTGTCGATTAAGTCGTCCGCGTCGACAATCGTCCCCTCCCGGCTTTTCATGCGCCCGCTCGGAAGGTTTACCAGTCCGTAACTCAAGTGGAAAAGCCGCTCCGCCCAGTCGAAGCCGAGTTTTTTAAGAATGTAAAAAAGCACCTTAAAATGATAAATCTGTTCGCTTGCGACGACGAACACCAGTTGATTGAATTGCCAGTCGTCATGGCGGCTGATTGCCGTCCCGATGTCCTGCGTGATGTACACGGATGTGCCGTCCTTCCGGAGCATAATTTTTTCGTGGTCTTCGCCGTCCTTGCCTTTGCCGACCGCTTCCGTAATGTCGATCCGGACGGAGCCGTCGTCAGCCTTGAAAAACACGCCTTTTTCCAGTCCCTTGAGGACTTCTTCTTTGCCTTTGAGGTAGGTATCGCTTTCAAAATAGAATTTGTCGAACGAAACGCCGGTGCGCTCGTAGGTTTCTTTGACGCCTTCAAACGTCCAGCCGTTCATGCGTTTCCACAACGCGCGCGTTTCCTCGTCTCCCGCTTCCCATTTGACAAGCATTTCTTCCGCGTCGACAAGCGCTTCGAGGTGTTCTTTTGCGTATTTATCGAATTCGATGTAGCACTGACCGACAAAATGGTCGCCTTTCATGCAAAGCGACTCAGGCGTGTCTCCGTTTTTTTCGTGGAACAGTTTGTACGCGAGCATGGACTTGCAAATATGAATGCCGCGGTCGTTTATCAAGTCGACTTTAAAAACTTCCGCGCCCGCTTTTTTAAGAATCCGGCTGACGCTCTCGCCGAGCGCGTCGTTCCTGAGGTGCCCAAGGTGGAGCGGCTTATTCGTATTCGGACTTGAAAACTCCACCATGACTTTCCGCCCCGCCAGATGCTTCGTGCCGTTTTCATTGAATGAACCGTAATTTTCCTTTTGCGATGCGATCCGCTCAAGGATTTTAAATGACGCTGCCGCCTTGTTGAGTTTTAAGTTCAAGTAGGGACCGACTGCAAGAAATTTTCCGACGGACGCAATATCGATTCCTGCAAGAGTTGTATTATTGTTGATGATTTCAGAGACGGCGTTCGCAATCTGCGGAGGAGCCGTCCGCAGCGTTTTTGCAAACGCAAACAAGGGAATGCCGAAATCGCCCATGTCAGGATCAGGCGGCGTCTGAACGGCAAGCGTTTCCGCCTCAACCGTAATGTCCGCCCCTTTTGTCCGCATGAATTCGTTTAACGCCGCTGCCGCAACTTTGCGGAATTGTTCTTTTATATCTGCCATATCGTCCTCGAAAAATTGATTTGTGCGGAGTGTAATACTCCTTCATGCTGCGTGCCGCCGCAAAAGATACCAAAGCCGGCTGCCGCTGCCTTTTGAAAACAACATACCCCGCCGCTTTTAGCGGGGCTGCCGCTTTGCGCGGATATAAGGAATTTTCACGATAACGCTGCCCTTGCGTAAAATGCTTTAGAAAACAACAGCGCATTTGCCGCATGAAAATCCTCCGCGCAAATAAAAAAGCTGCCGGTCTTCGGCAGCTTCATTGCGGAGAACAGGACTTGAACCTGCACAGCTTTCACCACAAGGACCTCAACCTTGCGCGTCTACCAGTTCCGCCATCCCCGCGTGTGTGGGAGAATATATAGAGAGACGGGGGAAATGTCAAGCGGGGATGATTGCGAATGCGTAATAAGCGGTAAAGTAGACGGTATAAATCGAGCGGCTATCGTCAAAGGTGATAAAAAGATTGTGGAGTGCAGATAGTTTATCGGAGCGTTGGATTCCGAACTCAAAGTAGGAATAAAACGAATGGCGGCAATTTTTGCGGGCGGCTGCGGGCGCAAAGAACGGTATCTGAATGACGCAATGCAGCCTCGCCCGTTCGAGATTTTGCTGGCGCAAAACTCGCTATTACCTTCATTTGCCGCCCGCCCCGCTTTTGCTGCGCAAAACCGGCTACGATGTTTTGTGTCTGCCCTCGTATCCTGTCCATTCGGTCTTTTTCGTTTTATTTGACGTCACTGCGATTACACCCTTTGGGACTGCCTTCCTCAAACATCATTAAACGCACGTTTGCCGCTGGCAAACGTGCAGCGGGCGGCAACTCTGCTCTCTCTTTCACACTCCTTTCTCGTAGAATCTTGTTTTCCGCGAGTTTTGCCGCAGGCAAAATCTCGGGCGGGCGGTACACCGTTATATCTGTAAGACAGTTTTCTCTTCCGACCGCCGTCCCTGTTGTTAATCGCCTCGATGCAGGTTAAAATCCCGCTATCAAAACAAAAGGAGATGAAATGGGCATTTCGCTGTATTCGTTGGGGGCGGTGGAGGAAGTTACCGGTTCCAAGCATATTTTTGAGGTTGACGGGCGGCAGTTTATGGTCGACTGCGGGGCGTTTCAGGGCAGGCGGCGCGAGTCGGATGAGAAAAACCGCAATTTCGACATTGCGGCGGACAAACTTGAGGCAGTCATCTTGACGCACGGGCATTACGACCACTGCGGACTTTTGCCGGTGCTGAGCAAAAAAGGATTTTTCGGGAATATTTACGCGACGCCGGCAACGCGCGACATTGCAAATCTTGTCATGATGGACAGCGCGCGCATTCAGGCGCGGGACGCTGAGTTTTTGGCAAAGCAGGCGGCAAAGAGAGGCGAAAAGTTTTCGTGGAAGCCGCTTTTTACCGAAGACGACTGCATAAAAACCGCAAATCAAATCGTCTCGCTTTCCTATAACAGAAAAATGTACATCGGATCGGACGTGCAGCTTGAGTTTTTCGACGCGGGGCATATACTCGGCTCGGCATTCGCGTCCGTTACGATAAAAAGAGGGCGCGGGGGACTTTTTGCGCCGAGTCCTTTACAGTCGGGAGGAGAGGAAACGCGCATTTTGTACACCGGCGACATCGGCAGAAAGCAAAAACCGATTATCCGCGCCCCCGCAACGAACGTTCCCGCGCCGGATTACATCTTTTTGGAAAGCACTTACGGCAACCGCAGGCACGAGGCGGTCGAGTTTGCGGTCAACGAACTTGAACGCGTGGTAAAAGAAGCCGCGTCGCGCAAAGGAAAGATTATTATTCCCTCGTTTGCAATCGAGCGGGCGCAGGAACTTGTCTTCTATCTTCACCTGTTGACTGACAAAAAACGCATTCCGTCGGTTCCCATCTATGTCGATTCCCCGATGGCGACGAATGCAACAAGCGTTTTCCGCGTTCATCCTGAATGTTACGACGCCTCCGTCAATGAAGCCTTCTTAAAACATCATAAAAATCCGTTCGGATTCGGTTCGCTTTCGTTTACGACGAGCGTTGAAGAGTCCAAAGCCTTGAATGAAAAAGACGGCCCGATGATTATCATCAGCGCGGACGGCATGTGCGAGGCGGGGCGCGTGCTCTATCATCTTGCAAACAACGTTTCAGACCCGCGCAACACGATTTTGACCGTCGGCTACATGGCGGAAAACACGCTCGGGCGCAAATTGCTCGACGGCGAAAAAGAAGTGCACATTCTCGGCGACACGTATCCGGTCAACGCGAAAATCGAACAGATTGACGCGTTCAGCGCGCACGCCGACTATGCGGAAATGACCGACTGGCTTGACGCAATCGACACGAGCCGCTTGAAAAACATCTTTTTAGTGCACGGCGAAAAGGAAGCGCAGTCGTTTTTCAAACGCTACCTCAACGAGCGCGGCTACAAAAACGTTTCCATCGTCAAACACGGCGAAACCTACGAAATATAACGGCCGGCGACAAAGAACGGAGTTTGAAAAACTTAACGGTGCTGCCGCCGGCACGAGTTTTTGCTGAGAGCAAAAACTCGCGGGAAAATGGTGTTTGCGGCAGGGCGTTTTTGGAGCGACAGGACATCTTTGGAGCGGCGCGGCAGACTGGTGCGTACAAAACACGGTTATAAAATGAAGAAAAAACGGTTCAAAGACGAATTACGGCAAAGTCTCATCGCGCAT
This sequence comes from Treponema sp., assembly GCA_052169915.1. Classification (GTDB taxonomy): domain Bacteria; phylum Spirochaetota; class Spirochaetia; order Treponematales; family Treponemataceae; genus Treponema_D. The sequence continues at coordinate 1,096 of JBQNBN010000113.1, read as the reverse complement.
TCGCTTATCCCGTCAGCGGCAGCGGTATTCGTCTTTCTTTTGTGCGCGTATACGCTCTGGCGCCATTCGCTTGCTGCGGAAATCGGACGGACGGCAGCGGCGTTCGCTCAAGAGATGGATACGGCGCTGGAAAATTATGCGGACTTTTTAGCCTCGTTTTCCGGCGTTGAACCGCTCCGCGCCGCAAAGGAAGCGGATTACGCTGCGGGATTCAACGAAAAACTCTACCGCTTTTTGAATGCGCAAAGCGTCAAAGGGACTTTTTATCTTACCGACTCAAGTTTTGACCTTCGACTTTCATCCGAATACGCACCGCGCACAGCAGAACTCAGTCGATGGAAAAACGCGCAGTTTGTTTTAAAATTATTTTTTGCGCAGTCGGCATTCAGGAATTTTTTTGCAGTACGATAAAGACGGGGACTTTCCGGCGTTGTATGTGTGTAGGAGACTTGACGGCGGACAGGGCTTTGCGGCGTTTGCAATTTCTGCAGGCGCGGTGCTTTCCGCTGCGGAAAAATACGGCGTCCTTTTTGCGCTCACGGACGGCTTTGATCGCATTTACGCGTCAAACGCCGCTCTTTTTACCGGCAGGCTTGGGAAGGCGGATGCTTCCGATGAGGAAGTGATTGAAGCGGCGAAGAAAGCCCATTGCCACGAGTTTATCACTATGCTGGAAAACGGTTACGATACGGAAGTGGGAGATGATGGGGCAAAATTATCGGAAGCCTCGCCGTGAGCATGACGGCCGCGACATTTTTGGACTTAATATCATCTGCGCCGATTTTCACATTGACGCTCTCAAGCATATTTGCGATGGATTGCATGGTAAATTTCGAGCTTGTCTTATCCCCTGTGCCATTGAGCCCCACGACGAGCCCATACCCGATGAGCTGGTTATCCCGCACGCCCACAATATTGGCAATATCCTTGATCCGCTCGGCTTGCAAAGGCACACACAAGGCAATGAGCACCGCAAAAATCTTCATCAAATCCGACATAGGTATCCTTCCATTTGTTGTCGTTATTCTGCGTAGGTAAAGCAAATATTGTGCCACGCTTCCCGAGTGGATTCCTACATTACACAATAAAAGAATTG
>JBQNBN010000112.1:0-6100 GCA_052169915.1 Treponema sp. | reverse complement strand
TACGGATATTTGAAAGATATAAAGGAGTCCCGCCGACACGAGTTTCTACGGACGGAAATCTCGTTAAATCTTTCAAATCTGTTTCCCCCGTCCGCCATTCTCCACCGCCTGCCGCTTTTGCCGATTTTTACATATTTCCACTTATATAAAAGCGGAGGCATAATGAGCACAACAAACTCAGATTATCCAGTACCTTTCTTTAAACCGGTGGAAGAGCTGACATTCACCGACGATTTTATGTTCGGAACAATCATGAAAAACGAGCGCATTTGCCGCGGCGTATTGGAGAGATTACTGCGAATGAAGATTGGTAAAATCGAATACCCGACGCTTCAAAAGTCCATCAGCCCCTTTTATGAGAGTAAAGGAATCCGCCTTGACGTGTATGCCGCAGACAAGTCCCGCGTATTCGACATTGAAATCCAAACGAGTATTCCGCCGGACTTGGGAAAACGCGCGCGGTATTACCAGTCAATGATGGATTCCGACAATTTGCTGAAAGGTCAGAGCTACAGCGAACTTAAAGAAAGTTACGTCATTTTTATTTGCCTTGCCGACCCGTTTAAGCTGGGGCTGCCCGTTTATACATTCAAAAATACCTGCGAAGAAAATACCGCTGCCATGCTAAATGACAAATCGTACAAAGTCTTTTATAATGCGTCCGCCTACGAAAAAGAAAGCGACAAGGAATTATTTGCGCTTTTGCAGTATATCAGCAAAAAGCGGACTGGCAGCCCGTTCACCGACGAGATAAACGGGCTGGTAGAGCAAGCCAAACGGAACGAAATGTTCAGGAGCGATTATTTAAGCATGAATTTACGAGAATACGATTTACGACATATGGGAAGAGAAGAGGGAATAGCAATCGGTGAAAAACGCGGTATGCAGACAGGAATAGAAGCAACCAAACTTGCGAACGCAAGAAATATGCTTGCGGATAATGTCGCGATTGAGCGGATCTCGCGCTATACGGGACTTCCGCTTGAAACTGTCCGTAAACTCCAAGCGGAATTATCTGCTCCACCCAGTCTCGTCAAATGATTTTGTTTCTTGCAGACGGCGCATTATTAAATCCTTTCAAACTTCATTCTTTGCCGCCTGCTGTAACTACGCTCAATCTTTCAGACTGCCGTTCTCCACCGTCTACAACTTGACCGCCACCAAGAAACCGAAGTTCTGGAAAACGAGCGTGTTTATATTGCTCCAGAAGTCCGTGCCGAACTTCGTTCTGAAATCGGTATCGGTTCCGGCGCCTTTGAATACCGCTTCAAGAATATTCCAGTTGGCGTCTATCGTTACCTTTTCCGACGGCGTCCAGGTGAATCCGGTCGTAAGAGCCGCGATTTTGCCGTCCTTTCCGTCGAATGTCCACGTACCGTCTTCCTTTGTGCTCGTAACCGTCCCGTCCGTATGCCGTATCAGCTTTTTCGTATTTGTCCAGCTACCTGTCGGAACCTTAAACGTTACGCCGCTGTTCAGCTGCAGCTTTTCCGGAACAACTTTATAGATGGCGCCCGCCGCTAAAGTTGGCGTAAGACCTATTTCCGTCTTATATTCCCGTCCGCTGTTATACATTGTGGAACCGGACGTTTCTTTGTCGTAGTTCTGATTATATTCGATATTCGCTTCAAGTCCGACCTTCGTCTTTAATCCGAATTGAGAATCTTCCGGCTCATAGGCAAGCGTCCACGCGGGCTTGAGCCCAATGTTCATACCGAACGCGCCCGTCCGATTTGCGCTGCCGTCTTTATCTTGGTAAACGCGGATTGCGTAAAAATCCCAGCCGGTATCAAGCTCAAGGTCAAGGGACTGCGTGATGTCGTTCGCGCTGTACACGTCAAAGGACGTGCCGCCGTTCAGGTTGAGCGTGTAAATGCTGCCGTCGTCAAAAGTCTCAAGCGCGCCGTCTTTTTTCACTTCCTGCTTTGCAACGCGGGAATCCAATCCGAGCTCCGCCCACGTTTTGTAAAGCCTGCCGTTCGCGTCCTCAAGATTAATGCCGAATTTGACGGACGTATTGACGTTGAACTTATTTTTCGTCGTTTTTTTGTTGTGTTCCTTGTCGTCTTCGTAGCTGTTATTTGCAGCGTCCGGCTGAAAAGCAAAATTCGCCATAATTCCCATATTGCCGAATCCGAATAAGATTTTTCCGTACGCGGCGCTGCCGTCCGTGTGTTTTGTCGTCGTGCTATCCTTGTGCGTGCCGTCGTCCTTGTTCCGCTTGACCGTCCAGCCGTTTATCTTCCCGCCGAACCAGGTGCCGAGATAGAATTGATTGAACTGATGCGCCAACCCGAAGTTGACAGCTCCTCTTCCAATCGGAGTTGGGGAAGTGGTTGACGGATCATCGCCGTATCCCAGATACCCAAAAAGATTTTCCGGCTGGACGTTGCGATATTCGTTGACGTTCATAAAATCGTCAACGTCGTTCCCGAACTATTCCGCCGTGCTGATGAACGTCATGGACTTGGGCTCCGCGCCTTCCGTCCGAGCAAGCGGGCTTTGCGGCGTCCGCGCAGCAAGAGCAAATCCAGCGCTCATTGCCGCAGCTCCCAGCGCGGCTTTTTTCAACAATTTCATATAATGCTCCTAAAAATCAAATAATTCGGTAACACGCCCGTCCGTTCTGTAAAACCGCCCGAGCCATTTACCGCAAAAGATTGTATGGGCGGGCATTATGCCGCTGACTCTTATTTTGTCAATCGGGATATTGAGAATCTGCGTACGGGAAAACGGTACATGAATGACACAATTAAGCTGCCGTACGCGACAAGTTTTTGCCTACGGCAAAAACTTGCGGTATAAAGGTGTAAGCCGGCGGTGGAGAAAAGAGATTTTAAGATTTTGCGCAGTTGCAGCCTACCGCTTTTGCCGATTTTTACACATTTCCGCCTATATATAGCGGAGGCATAATGAGCACAACCAACTCAGATTATCCAGTACCCTTCTTTAAACCGGTGGAAGAGCTGACATTCACCGACGATTTTATGTTCGGCACAATCATGAAAAACGAGCGTATTTGCCGCGGAGTATTAGAGCGGCTTCTGCGCATGAAGATAGGTAAAATCGAATACCCGACGCTTCAAAAGTCCATCAGCCTGTTTTATGAAAGCAAAGGCATCCGCCTTGACGTGTATGCTGCCGACGAAGCCCGCATATTCGACATCGAAATCCAGACGACTATTCCGCCTGACTTGGGAAAACGCGCACGCTATTACCAGAGCATGATGGATTCCGACAATTTGCTGAAAGGGCAGTGCTACAGCGAACTTAAAGAAAGTTACGTCATTTTTATTTGCCTTGCCGACCCGTTTAAGCTTGGGCTGCCCGTTTATACGTTCAAAAATACCTGCGAAGAAAATTCCGCTGCCGACTTAAATGACAAATCGTACAAAGTCTTTTATAATACGTCCGCCTACGAAAAAGAGTGCGACAAGGAATTGTTTGCGCTTTTGCAGTACATCAGCAAAAAGCGGACTGACAGCCCGTTCACCGACGAGATAGACGGACTAGTGGAGCAAGCCAAACGGAACGAAATGTTCAGGAGCAATTATTTAAGCATGAACTTACGAGAATACGATTTAAGACGCATGGGCAGAGAAGAAGGAATAGCAATCGGTGAAAAACGCGGCGTATTAACAAATAAACTTGATAATGCAAGAAATATGCTTGCGGATGGTTTAAGCGCTGAGCAGGTTGCACGCTGTATCAAACTTCCGATTGAAACCGTCCTCAGGCTCAAAGCGGAACTGGCAGCCTCTGCGGAGGCACGGAATTATTAATTAGGGATGCGTAATTAGCGGGCGGCGGAAAGTGGCTTTTGCCCTCTAAAGCGAAGTTCCCGCCCTGCTGCGTTTGCTAGATAAAACGGAACTCCCCGCTGTACCCTGAGAGTTTTTGCATCTGCGGCAGAAGCAGGCGGGTAAATGGGACTTTGAAAGATGGAACTATGTTGCCTCCCGCCCAAGTTTTCCTGACGGAAAACTTGCGGAAAATGGGACTTACAGAGAAGATGAGTCTCCGCTTCGGAACGCGCTTCCGCGCGCCGTTCCAATCCGGCGCAGGCGTGGGGTTCCGTTGTTTACGGAGTCTCCGCTTTGCTACGGTGAAACCGCATAAGCCTCCGCGTTGCTACTGCGCCCCAGCGGCAACGTTTAACGTTATTCGTGATGGATGTAACGCGTCGTTATCTGCAAAAAGAGAGCACCCCGCAGCGAGTTTTTCGCGTTCTTTGCCGCCGGTAGTAATTCCTAATTATGAATTGTGTCGCAAACAAAAAAACGATTGACCTACCGGATAGCCGTTTTTTTGTTTTTTGCAGGCGCGCTTATGTTGCGCGTTAAACTCCGTTCTCTGCCGGATAACGGGCTTTGAATGTCATAACGAAGTTTTCGTTGGCGGTTATTACGGATGTTTGAAAGATAAAGAGGTGTCCCGCCGACGCGGGTTTTGCCGTCGCCAGTAATTCCTAATTATGAATTACGCCGCAAACAAAAAAAACGGCTGTCTTTGTAGGCAACCGTTTTTTTTATTTCCCCCACGAGTTTGCTAATAGCAAACTCGTGCGACCGGAACGCAGTGAAATCCGTCAAACTCCATTCTGTGCCGGTCGCAGGTTCTCCTGCCGTCTACAGCTTGACTGCAACCAAGAAACCGAAGTTCTTGGAGAAAACCGAGCTTATGTTGCCCCCCAAACTTGCCTCAAGGACATTCCAGTAGGCGTCTATCGTTACTTTTTCCGAGGGCGTCCACGTAAAGCCGGATTTCAGCCCGAGCTTACCGGTGCCATTCTTAACTTCCCATTTACCGATTTCATCGGTCTGAAGAACTCTGCCGTCAGCGGAATTTCTGATTTCCGTTTTATCGGTTGTCCATCTTCCGGTAGAAACGGCAAAGGTTCCGCCGCCGTTGAACTGGAATTTTTCTGGAACCACTTTGTAGATAGCGCCCACCGCCAAAGACGGAGTAAGCTCGTATTCCGTATAATACTTGCGACTATTGTTATACATTGTGCTTGCGCCAATATCTTTGTCGTAGTCCTGCCTGTATTTAACTATGTTATCAAGTCCGACCTTGGTTTTAAATCCGAATTTGGAATCTTCCGGCTCATAGGCAAGCGTCCACGCGGGTTTGAACGCAACTTCCATGTTGAACGCGCCGTTTTGTTCCTGCTTTCCGCTGCTGGTCTCTCCGTATTTAGTCGCGTAGAAGTCCCATGCGGTGTCGAGCTCAAGGTCAATGGTCTGCGTGATATCGTTCGCTTCATATACGTCAAAGGACGTGCCGCCGTTCACGTTAAGCTGGTAGATACTTCCGTCTTTAAATGTCGTAAGCTCTCCATTGGTTTTCATTTCATCTTTTGCAATGCGGGAGTTCACGCCCAATTCCGCCCACGTCTTGTACAGTTTTCCGCCGGCGTCAAGGTTAATGCCGAACTTCACGGACGTATTCAAATTGAACTTATTGTTCGTCGTTTTTGTTTTGTTGTTTCTGTTGTCGCTGTAGCTGTTGCCTGATTCCGGTTTGAATGCGAAATTCGCCATAATTCCCATATTGCCGATTCCGAATAAGATTTTTCCGTACACGGCGCCGGTTGAGTCGTGTTGTAATACGGTATCGTCTTGAGAGGAGCTTTCTTTGTTCGTCTTTGTTATGCTCCATTCGTTCAACCGTCCTCCGAACCAGCCGGCAAGATAGAATTGATTAAACTGATGCGCTAAACCGAAGTTGATTGCGCTTTTACCGTCGTCGCCGTAGCTCAGATAACCGAAGATTTTTTCCGGCTGGACGTTGTGATACTCGTTGACGTTCATAAAGTCGTCAACGTCGTTCCCGAACAATTCCGCTGTGCTGTGAAACAGCATGGATTGTGGCTCCATACCATCCGCTGCAGCCGCCGCAAGCGTCATGCCTGACGGTACTCCTGCGTCATCGGCAAACGCCAAGCCTGCCGCTGTCATTCCAACGGCGGCTCCCAACGCAATTTTTTTTACCAATTTCATATAATACTCCTTATGTATGAAATAAAATCCGGTAAAACGTCGGCTCATCGACAAAGCGCACCCGACGTTTTACCGGTAAATTTGGATTGGGTGGGATT
>JBQNBN010000111.1:0-6178 GCA_052169915.1 Treponema sp. | reverse complement strand
CCCGCGCTCAGCAACAAAGTCATGCGCACCAATTATCCCGTCGGCAAATACAAAAAACTTTCCGGCTTTGAGCACATCGATAAAGTCATCAATATCGACCAAAGTCCTATCGGGCGCACTCCGCGTTCAAATCCCGCAACTTACGTGGGCGTTTTTACCGCAATCCGCGACTTGTTTGCGAGTATGCCTGAGGCAAAGGCGAACGGCTGGAGCGCAGGGCGGTTCAGTTTTAATGTCAAAGGCGGACGGTGCGAAAACTGTCAAGGTTCGGGCACCATCACCATCGAAATGAATTTTTTGCCGGACGTGTACATTCAGTGCGACGTGTGCGGCGGAAAACGCTTTAACCGCGAAACGCTCGGCGTGCTGTACAAGGGAAAGTCAATTAACGACGTTCTCAACATGACGATTGAAGAGGCGTGTTCGTTTTTTTCATCCATTCCGCACATTGCGCGGAAACTTGAAACGCTCAACTCCGTCGGGCTCGGCTATATTCAACTTGGACAGTCGGCATTGACGCTTTCAGGCGGAGAAGCGCAGCGAGTCAAACTTGCAAACGAACTTGCGCGCGTTTCGACTGGCAAGACGCTCTACATCATGGACGAGCCGACGACGGGACTGCACTTTGCGGATGTCAAACAACTGATGGAAGTTATACAGCGGCTGGTCAATCAAGGAAATACCGTCCTCATGATTGAACACAACCTCGACGTCATCTGCCAAGCGGACTACATAATCGACTTGGGGCCGGAAGGCGGTTTCCGCGGCGGAAACATTATCGCGCGCGGCACGCCTGAAGAAGTGTCGGAAAATAAAGATTCGTTTACCGGCGCTTTTGTCCGCGAACTGCTTGAGCGCGAACGCTCTCGGGGCTGAAGTCCCCCTTTTGAAAAATGAAAAAGTTTTTGCGCGTACAAAAAACGCTTTTTGCCGCAGCCGCTCTTTTTATTTTCTCTCCGGTTGTTTTTGCGCAGAGTAAAAAAGCGGAGGCGGCAAAAGAAGAGTCCAAGCGCACCGTCATCACGATAGAAAACGCGCGCACCACGCAATACGAAAAAGACAAGGAGACGGGGCACGACGTTATCATTCTCAACGGAGATGTCAAAGTTTCCGTAGAAAGCGGGACGACGAAAAACGTTATCGGCGCGGACTTTATCCGCTACGACCGCGTTTCCGAGATGATTTACGCGTCGGGCAGCGTAAGCCTTGAGCAGACGACGGAAAATTCCGGCGGGCAGACCGTAACGGCGCTTTCGTTAATGTTTAATACGTCCACGCTTGAAGGCGTTTTTGACGACGGGCGCGTCGTTCAAACAAAGTCCGACGCGCTCAACCTGCCTTCCGGTTCAACGCTCATCGTTGCAAGCGACATTTTCGGCAGAAGCGAATCGAATACGATTGCGTTCAAAAACGGAAGCCTCACTTTCAGCGATGCCGAAGATCCGTACTGGCACATCAACGCAAGCCGCATTTGGCTTTTGCCCGGCGGCGAGTTCGCATTTTTCAACGCGCTCTTGTACGTGGGCGTCGTGCCCGTCATGTACTTTCCCGCATTTTACTATCCCAAAGACGAACTCGTCTTTAATCCCGTCTTCGGCTACCGGCAGCGCGAAGGCTATTTTATTCAAACGACTGCATACTTATATGGAAGAAAACCGCTTGAGTCCCCCAAGAAGTCCAATTCGACAAACTCCAGTGAAAGCGACAATTCGGAAAAACTCAAAGCGCTTTTCAATTTTGTGCGCCCTTCCGTCCTCAAGGAACAAAAACTTGAAGGGCTTGTCCTGCACAACCTTGACGCGGACTACAAAGGAAACACGACCAATTATTTTAAAATCATGGGCGACTATTATTCCAACCTCGGAATAATGGTTGGACTTGACGGCGTTTACAAACCGAAAAAATACGTTACGGACATCGAACTCGGCGCGCAGTTCGGATTTTCCAACACGGTGTTTAAAGACGGCGCGGACTATCTGCCCTACGCGCGCACGGGAAAAAAGATTCAAGACAAGTCGAATTTAGCGGGATTTGCAGCCCCGTTCCGCTACAGCGGACGCTTTAAACTCGGCGTCAACAAGCCTTTTTCGCTTTCGCTCTCGCTTCCCGTCTATTCCGACCCGTATTTTTCCGACGACTTTTCAGACCGCGAAGAAACGATGGACTGGATAAGTTACGCGACCGAAAACGCGAACGCCGCAAAAAAAGAAAGAACCTCGCGCGAAATATCGTCGTTTGCGTGGAACATGAACGGTTCGTATTCGGCAAATCTGCCTGCCGCCGTCAAGCCTTATCTTTCTTCGCTTTCGATGAATCTAACCTCGTCGCTTGCCTTTTCGTCCATCACGACGCTGGACATGGCGAACTCCGACGTGAGCGCAGCGGATTTAGCCGCATGGAAAACGTATTCGCCTGAACGGAAGTTTTATTATCCGTCGCAGATTACGCCTGCAAACGTTTCGGCGGCAATCGGCGGCACGATATTCAGTTATCCGCCGGAAGCGCGGCAGACGGTTTCAAAATCCGTTGACTTTCCGGCGCCGCTTTCCGCTCCCGACGAGTTTTTAACCGATGAAGACAAAGCCCGCCGCCAAAAGGAAGCGGAATCTTCCGGCGCAGCGGACGGCACAGCAAACAGGGAAGGCAGCGCAGACGGCGGCGGGGCGCGCACTGCGGAGACGGCAGACGCGTCCGGAGTCGCGGAAACAACGACGCAAAACGCCGGAGAACAGAAAGCGCCGGAGACAAAAATAAACGATAAGATTGCGGACGCGGCTTTTCCCGCGCTCAATTTTCCTTCGTTTTCGCAGGTTGCGCTTCCGGGCGTAACGTTTGCAACCAAATACACGTTTAAGCCCTCGCTTTCAACGCAGTTAACCTATTCTTCAACGGGCTTACGTCGCCCCGACGATTTTGAGTGGGAAAAACTCCGCTCGTCGCTTTACACCGTCAAAATTCCCCTCACGATTGAAAATACTTTTTCCTACGGCGGAAACTTTTTTACCGCAGTCAACTCGTATACCTTCGAGCCGGTGTTCCAAAAGCACCCGTACATTTCCACCGAAACCGCGCGCGGCGGCTACAGTCCCTCAGAGGAAGCCTCGCTCAAAAAAACCGACTACGCGGCGGAAAAGCGGGATTTGACCAACATGAACTCCGTGTCGTTCAAGCCGTTTTCTTACATCGACTTTATAAAAGATACGGGAATTACGTGGCGTTCGACGGTAAGAATTGTGCGCACCGAGTTTATCGGCACCGGCGACAATCCGGAATGGCTTTATCATATTGCAAAATGGACTGACGAAGAGGCGATAACGGTCAACGCGCTGGACTTTACGCTTGCGACAAACCAACTTGACGGGCGTTTTGCGCAGTCGCTGACGCTGACGACAAGTCTTCCGCCCCGTCCCGACGAATACAACGGCGCGCTCAAGTTTACGTTTCCGACGACCGTTCTCACGTTTGAAACCGGCATAAAAAAGTCCGGCAAAAAAGACGACTCAAAATGGGTTAAACAGCCGTTTAAACAGTCGCTTACAGTCTCGCTTTTTAAAGACTCGCTGAAGTTTTTCGAAAACTACGCGTACAATCTTGAAGACCAATACCACGACTCGTTAAAAATGACGCTTTCGTGGAAGGCGCTCCGCGCCGCATACGACATGAACTACACCTACGGCTACGATTTTACGCCGCTTACCGGCTGGAAAGCGCGCACGGAAAAAGAGTTTTTGCCCTATTCGTTTACGCTCTCGTACGCGCCTTCAACATGGAACGTCCACACGTGGAAAAACCGCGTCGCGCTCGGGCTCGGCGTTTCAACAAGCGTCGTCGCAGACTTTTTGCGCCCGACAAACAGTTATTTTACCTTTGCGCCGTCCGTTTCGTTCAAAATCCACGAGTTTTTGACGCTCACCTTTTCGGCGACGACGCGCAATTCCGTCATTTACCGCTACTTCGGCAATAAGCACAAACTGCCCGGCGAAGAAAACCTGTTCAAGGACTTGCTCAATTCATTCCGCTTTGACAACGAACAACTCAGAAAGAATTCCGGCTTTAAGCTCAAAAGCCTAAACCTCTCGCTGACTCACGATCTCCGCGACTGGGACTTAAAAATGGACTTCAAGATTTCGCCCCAACTCAAAACCGAAAACGGCAAAAAATACTACGACTTTAATCCGTACATGAGCGTTTCCGTCGTCTGGCGTCCGATGGGCGCAATGAAAACCGAAATCGTCGACGACTACGGCACGTGGAAACTCAATCCGTAATGCGTAGTTAGGAATTCGTAATTGTGCGGACTGTACAAACGTTGTTTTAACACCGATTACGGTTTTTGCAGTCCGCCCCGCTTTGCCATAGGCAAACCGGTTGCGGAGTATGCTGGCGGCGGCAGACGGCAGAGAACCTGCAGACGGCGAAGAACGAAATTTGAATGCTTGAGTGGAGTTCCCGTCTGCACGAGTTTTGCTGGCGCAAAACTCGCAATAAATGGAGTTTGTGGAGACGGAGTTTGAAAGATAAAACGGCGTTACCGCCTACAGAACATCGTTTTCTGCAAGATTTTGCAATAAGCAAAATCTTGTGAGGACTGCACACCGTTTCATCTGCACAAAGACGTAACAACCGTCCGCAAAGTTTTTCGGGCGGTGAAAACTCATTTTAAAAGTTATAACGACGTTACCGCTCTGCCCAATTTTTCTTACGAAAAATTGGAGGGAAATGGTGTTTGACCGGAACTCGACATTGCATGTACGAAGCGGTTGTAGGAGGCAGAGGACAGAGTTTGAAAGATATAGATGAGTTTCTGCATGCTACAAGTTTTGCCATCGGGCAAAATTCGCGGGAAACGGTGTTTTGCGTGGCGGACGTTGCATGTAAAAAGCGTGTCCGCGCAATGCTGGAGTGCACTAATCATTGCTGCTGCCTCAAAACTCAACTTTCACGGCAACAGCCGAATATCATTTCCATCGAGTTTTCTTCAGAAAACTCGGGAGGGCGGCACACCGTAAAATCCTTCAAACGCATTTCTCCGCCGCCCGCTATTCCTCATTACACTCTAAACTTCCCCATCTCCCCCGCCAGCCCCTTATACTATCCTTATTCTCCTGCGGGTGGCATAGAAAGATGTGTGACAGTTTTAAATCTGTACTGCCTTACTCAATTTTCCGATGAAAACTCGCAATAAATGGAATTTGCGGGAACAATTCCTAATTAAGCATTCCGCATTCCTAATTTCTCATTACCCACTGCTACGCGCCGCACCGGTCGAATACCGTACCTTGCACACACTCAAATATGCTCTTGCGCGTTTTGCAGTCATGGGCTATACTATTTTTAGTAGGTTGCGGCGAGTTCTCCGTCGTGTAATTACCAGCAGAGCGTGAAACCGTGCGGTCTCCTACGCTTTCTTTTTCAAATCCTGTTACAATCCATTGTTTCGGTTTGCCGTTCCATGAACGACGGACAGCAGCCCTATAATTATCTTTTTCTAAAGAAATACGTCCGCGTTTATCTGCCATTGTTATAATTCCATTTGAAACAACATCTCCGAGTTTCTTAGCCGCTTCTATGCCGTGCTTATCGACGATATGCGAAAGTCCGTAGCCGGTATGTCCTTTTTCGTTGAGTACTTCACCCCAAACAATATCAATATCGCCGATATCTTCGCGCTTGAATGCGCCGCGTACCTGTCCGCCTTTGTTTTTAAGAAGGAAGTCAACGGCTTTCTGTCCCGTCCCCTTGTATTGCGGATAATCTTTTTCAGGATAATCGTCAGTGTCTTTGTCTTTTTTATCATCTTCGCCCCCGTCATTGCCGACAAATTGCCCGTTGTCGTCGGAATGCTGTGCGCCGTTGGCGTCCTCTTTATCGCGCGTTGTATGTACCATGTCGAATATGGTAGTTTGTACGGGCTTTGCGTCGAGTACGCGCGCCTCTTGTCCGCCCCTGCCTGCGGGAAGCAAGGCTACATGATTGACGCTTTTTATCTCTTGCATGACTATGTCGTATTCTTGCCCGTGCGGACTTACACCCCGCTGCCATACGAAAAGCGCAACATATCCGGGACTTAATTGTATTTCTCCGCGTGCATACGCCTCTTGTGCTTCGTTATCGTAGAGTAAGACGTTGCTTCGTATGCCTACCTCGTCCTTGCTTCCAATGTAGTCGATAAAAGGAT
>JBQNBN010000110.1:0-6353 GCA_052169915.1 Treponema sp. | reverse complement strand
GCGCGCTTATCAACGTGTTTTTGTTCAAGGGAAACTACGGAGACATAAGCAATGCACTTGTTTTTGAAAACACCGCATTGCTCAAAAGCGGCGCGAGGTATTTTTTACTCAATTTGGCGGCTCTCGCGGCAGCAGGAATTCTTACGGCGGCATTTTTGTATTCTCGGCTATCGCGTTTTGTGCCTTCCTTTGCGGCAATCCTGCTCATTTCGTTTACAACGGGAACGGGAATTTCCGCTTTTTCCATTCAAAAAGAATATGCGGCACTGAAAAACCGGACTGGTTTAAGTATATCTATTGGCGGCAAAGCGTACCGCGTTTCACGGACGGGAAAAAATATCTTTGTGTTTATGCTTGACCGCGCCATGAACTTTTTTATCGACCCGATTTTCGAAAATTCCGAAAAAGTGCGCGAAACATACACCGGCTTTACGCTGTATAGAAATGCGCTTTCGTTTGGACTAGCCACGAATATAAGCACGCCGTCTTTATTCGGCGGCTACGAATACACGCCGGAGAATATCAATAAGCGTTCGACTGAATTGCTCGTAGACAAACACAATGAAGCCTTGAGCGTGCTGCCGCGCCTCTTTTCTGAACATGATTGGAATGTCAGTTTTACAGATCCCAGCTGGCTAAATTATTCATGGCAGCCGGATTTAACGCCGTTAAGAAAATACGATATGATTGCACAAAATACGGAATATAAATACGGCAAGGATCCATATGAAACCACTGACACCCAAAATGCGGGGGGGGGGGGGGGGGGGGGCATACAAAAGGGCTCCGCAGGAATATACTATATTTTTCCTTTTTTAGAATTTTACCTTCCGAAGTACGGCGCGTATTTTATTTAGGCGGATACGGATATTATGCAAGCAACATTGGAACGTTAGAACAAGAACCGGTTTTTAATCGAGCGTACCATGCGCTTACAAGATTAACTGATGAAGTCAATTTTATTCAAGACGGAAATTGCCTCAATCTTATTGTCAACAATACGACTCATGAACCGGTCAATTCAAAATATATAAGCAGTATCAACAACTCCTTTTTAATCCCGCTGGCAAAAAGCTACTGTCTTAATGAATACTCAGAAGAACATTTTTACGTCAATTATTTGACGCATGAAAAACTTGCGGAATTTTTTGATTTTTTAAAAGAAAACAACTGCTACGACAACAGCCGCATTATCATTGTCAGCGATCACGGCAGAGAGAATATAAAAATGACTACCATGCCGTTTTTAGCGGATTTTGAACAAACGACTTTTGAACCGGAACGTTTTATGCCGCTGCTTATGGTAAAGGATTTTAATGCCGCCGGCGCGCTCAAGAAAGACGATATGCTGATGACGCTCGCCGATACGCCCCTTCTTGTAACTGCTGGACTTCCGCCGGAACTCCAGATAAATCCGTTTTCCGGCAAAAGTTTTAAAGAAATGCAGGATAAAACGACCGTAAAAATTATGAATAGCGTCGCATGGGACGCCGAAAAGCAAAAAAAACTTACCCAATTCGTCAAAACTCAAGATTTATGGGCATACGTTCACGACAACGCGTACGATCCGGCATGTTGGAGCTGGACGAGAACGAAGAAGGAATAGCGCTGCGGACGGGAAAAAACAAGTTTGACAGATTAAATGATATTACCGTCTATACTCGTTTTGTTTATCATGAAAACGAAGGTTTCAGATAGGGGCAAGGGTGAATAAGGATTTGTTCACAGTCGAAAGGATGTATTTTGGGCAACGGTAAGAGAGAATACGCTACATTATGTATTTCCGCTGCAAAGTAACCGGATAAAATTCCTCCTGTTGAGAATTTCTAATTTATGCATTGAAAATCGTCCCCCGCCCCTTAAGGATTTTTTTGCTGAAAACGTTGCTCCCGGCCACACAGTAAGAAATTTCTCGTGAAAACATTACAATTCGCTTCTTATTTCACCGGCTCTCGCGCCGCAAAATAAAAAAGCCGGCATTAAATCCGGCTTTCAAAACGAATATTCAATCAGTCTACTTGGAGAATAATTCAACTACCATGCGGTCGTTTATTTCTACCGGAATATCGGCGCGCGTAGGCATAACAGCCAACTTACCGGAAAAATTTTCCTCATTTTTATCGATATAGGCAAGTTTCGATTTATTTGAGCCGAGGAAACACGCTTTAAACTGTTCGTTCTTCCGCGCTTTTTCGCACAATGAAATTTCCTGTCCGACTTTAACGGCGTAAGACGGAATAGTGATTCGCTTTCCGTCAACAAGGATATGTCCATGATTTACAATTTGGCGTGCCATACGAATGGAATTAGCAAATCCTATTCTATAAACAAGATTATCAAGCCTGCATTCAAGTGAAATGATAAGCGCCGCACCAGTATTTTCCGTAGATTTTGCCGCTGCGGCAAAATAGCGAACCAACTGTTTTTCAAGAATACCGTAATAGGCTTTTACTTTTTGTTTTTCTATAAGCTGCTGTCCGTATTCGGAAATCTTATGAGTCCGCTTAAAAGCGGGAGCGTTCGCGCGATTTAACGCTTTTGGGTGCCCGCAGACATTCACGCCAAGTCTTCTGCATTCCTTAAAACGGGGACCTCTTCTAGTTGCCATCTTTATCTCCAAAAATAAAAGTAGAATTTAAACACGTTAGATAAAACTAACGAAAATACTATAACATATCAAAACTCTTTATGCAATAACGGACTGACTGCGCATCGACTGAATTTCTTTGTCGACTATCAGAAAATTCAAATGAATATTTAAATGGTCTGCCGATCCGCATTATATTTTGTTGCCTCTGCACACGCGCCTCGCTATTCCTTGACTCTCTCTCATATCCGCTGCCATCTCGCTCATGCGCGAGAACTCGTTCTCGGAAGCCGCGCGCGCAAAAACGTTCTTCCGAGGCAAACAGCTTTATACCCGCTTGCAACAGTTTCCCGTCCCCATTGATGCCGACCGCCCGCGCAGCGACGAGCAAACGTATCGGCACAGCATCCTTTGCGTTTGTCGTTGCCGCCGCGCTGCATTTTTTTTACAGAGTTTGTCCGCGCATCCGACGGGATTGGACGGATATTATTACGCGCTTCAAGCAAAATCGCTGATGACGACCGACTGGCGCGCTTGAAAATCCTGCGTCAGCAATCGGGTTTTACGCATGCGGCGACACGATTACCGACTGCAAACTCTGGTCAGCGCTTTCCAACGCGCTCATTCCCGTTGCTGTTTCCGTATACGCTCTTCCAGAAAAACTGCCTGCGCCCAGCCTTTTCCGCACTTTCGCCCGCCGCACATTCGCCGTCGGTTACAGCTCCAGTGCAGCCTCTCTCATTTTCACAAGACTGCTCATCCTCAAAAAACTGCCTCCCAAAAGACAAACCGCCGTAATTCCCGCAGGAATTTTATGCAAAGCCGCTTTGTTTTCACTCACTTCCGCGCTTAAAAACGTCTTTTCCCTCACGCCGATTTTTCCCGTCTTCTCTCCGTTTATGCGGCGGCGAGAGGAGCTTCCGGTATTGAACTTTCCGCGTATTTTCTTGCGTTTTTGAGGCGCGGCGGGTTCCTTTATAGCGCGCAAAAAGACGCTTTGACGCCGCTGCAATCTTAGCTCCCGTATTATTTTTCCCGTTTTGGCAGCTCGACATTCTAGACATGAGCTGCCGAATAATGCTGAACTCCGCCCCAAAATCGACAGTTTTTATCAACTTTCTTCTATTGTATAGAACGCGCTGCGATGAAACTCAAAATAACGCATTGAACGGCAGGGAAATTCCGGACAGTCGGCACGGCGGACGAAAAACGACTTTCCTGTCGTCTTGGAAAATCATGCGTGCAGTCCCCTTTCGTTATCCGCGTTTTTGTTTTGGCTCCGCGTATCCCCTATAAATGCGAGTTCCGCCCCGCACGCCGTTTCAGACGCGTATACCGTGAAGACGACTTGCGCCTGCCCCCTATTCAGCGGATCCCGTTTCGTGCGTTCGGCAGTTGAAAGTCGTCTTTGGAACGATATCACAACAAGCTCCTATGGAAACGTATTTCTCTGAATAGACGCCCCCATTTTAATCGCCGATGAAAAAAATCACAAAAAACACATGAAGGTGATGTACAAATCGCTTCCGGAGTCAATTTCCAATTCGTAATGCGTAACTATGAATTAAAAATTATTAAAAAATTTATAAAAAGTCCTTGACATTTATTAACGGCATACTATATAAATCCGCCCTTGTCGGAAACGACCGGTCTTTTCACACAAATACGGTTATAACGCCGGAAAATCATAAAACAAGAAGGATTACCATGAACGAATGTAATTCAAAAAAACGGACATACGTCCTCAGTTGTATCGCAGGAACGCTTATCGCGTCCTTAGGATTATTTTTATTTTCCGCATGTTCCAATGCAGCGGACGGAAGCGGCGCGCCTGATAATTCCTCCCGCACCTATACAGTCGGAAATGTGAACTTCAAAATGCTGGCTATGGCTGCGGCTACCGATGTGAAAGTCGGCTATCAGTTAAACACTGATGAAAGAGATCCCTTCTACAATCGAAACAACCCGCCCCATACGGTTAGCGTGAGCGCATACTTCATTGGGGAAACGGAAGTAACGCAAGAGCTTTGGAAAGCCGTCACAGGCGTCAATTCCAGCGCATTTACCGGAACGCCGCCTAAAGGAGAAATAGGAGAAAAGCGTCCTGCTGAGACTTTGAGTTGGTTCAACGCCGTATATTTTTGCAATGAATTGACTAAAAAAATATACGGAGGGGAGGGGGAATGCGTATATTCCTTCAACGGGCACGTTTACAACAAAGACGACATGACAAAGAAAGAAACGCCGGTCATGGATATGAACAAAAAAGGATTCAGATTGCCGACGGAAGCCGAATGGGAATGCGCGGCGAAAGGCGGCACGGAAAACCGGTGGGCGGGAACGAATGACCCTGAAAAAATTGAAGACTATTCATGGGCAAATGAACACAGCAACTTAGTGCCGCATCAAGTGCAAAAAAAGCTCCCCAACGAATACGGACTTTACGATATGACCGGAAACGTATCGGAATGGTGCTGGGATTGGCTTTCGGAAACCTTACCGACTTCTATGCCGAAAGATTATACCGGCGCGCTTTCCGGTGAAAAACGCATTTTACGTGGTTTAAGCAGTCAAGATCCGGCAAAAACGCAAACGGTATTTTTTAGGAATAACGCATATCCGAATCAAGCATACAGCGGAGTAGGATTGCGCCTAGTCTGCCGCCCGTAAGCGGAAGTTTGTATCGCCGGTTTTGCTTTTGCACGCGCATATGTTTTGCGCCGGCGGTAACGGCAGCGCGCGGCGGTCATTTTCCAGTGCGCCGCCGTCTTGCAGCCGTTATGCAGCCTCAAAAAAAGAGGCGGTTTTTGCATTGTCTTGCAAGTCGCATAATCCGCCGACGCAACGACGATAAAGCCCCGCCCGCGCAAAGCAACGGTTTTCTTTTATTATATAAATGCGTTTTTACCGCCGCTCCTTAAACGCGCGCGGAATATCGGCACGTTTTTGGCAGGCAAGCGGTAACTCATGCGCGGCGCCGACTGTTTACGGAACAACGAAAAGCGCGCACTTTGCGTTAATCATACTTTAGAGGATTTTATGAATACCAAACGCTTGTTTTTGATCTTGCTGACGGCGCTTTTGCAGTCGGCATTGTGCAATCTTGCAGCGCAGCCCGCCGATACAATCCCCACAGCAGCACGCAGTGCGGCGCAACCGCAGCGCGCATTCGTCATCGCCTTTCACGCAAGCGTCGACTCCGACAAAACGGGCAAAAACCTCATAAAAGAGTTGCCGCTCTTACAAAGGCGGGGAATCAACACGCTCTTTGTCGAAATAGGCTACAACTATCAATGGAAAAGCGACCCGAAACTCTACGACGAGCACGGGCTTTCAGAATCCGTCGCACGCGAAATTGCAGCCGAATGCCGCAGGCTTTCCATCGACCTTATCCCGGAAATAAACTGCCTCGGCCACCAATCGTGGGGAGCCGAAATCTTCGCCCTGCTTAAAGCCTACCCCGAACTGGACGAAACGCCCGGCCGCTACCCCGTCAACGCGGGTATCTATTGCCGAAGCCTCTGCCCGTCCAACGAAAAGATATACCCGATTTTATTCGGTTTAATCGACGAGATAACCGAAGTCTTTTCAGTCAAAAAAATACACGTCGGCTTGGACGAGGTATTTTTGATCGGTGAAGACGGCTGCCCATTTTGCCGCGGGAAAGACAAGGCCGAATTGTTTGCCCGTGCCGTGAACAAACTCTACGATCACTGCGTCAAAAAACGGGGACTTACGATGTATATGTGGGGCGACCGCCTCATCG
>JBQNBN010000109.1:0-6385 GCA_052169915.1 Treponema sp. | reverse complement strand
CTGTCAGCAAGGAACTGCCGCTTGAGTACGCGGTGGAAATGAACAACCTTATCCGCCTTGAAATGAAAGGCACGATGTAATTATATGGAAAAAAACAGAACGATTAAAATAAATCCGCTTCCCGTCCCCACGTGGAATTGGATGAAAATGAATGCGGCGGAGATGACGCTCAAGTCGGTACGCGCAGGGCGGCTTGAACCGCGGATTGAAAACTCAGACGGCGTTGTTTTTTCCGATGACGCCGGCGGTTTTGACAAAATCGAAACGGGCTGCGGCTCGAATTCCGACATTCTTTTTGCCTCAAAGGAAGCGTCTCCGCTTGTCATAACTGCGCCTAAAGGAAAGAAAATTGCCTCTCCCGTCGTCTTGCATTACGACTGCGGTAAAAAAGAATCGTCGGTGTGCGCGCAGATTATCCGCGCAGAAGAGGGCGCGGAAATCACGGTGATAATCGTAAGCCGCTCCGACGAGGGGACTGCAGGGACGTTCGCGCTCCGCACGCTCATTTTTGCGGAAAAAAACGCCGTCGTGCACGTGGTAAAAGCGCAGCTGCTCGGTAAAAACACTGCGAACGTCGACGATACCGGTATCCGCGCAGAAGAAAACGCCGCAGTAACGGCGGCTCACATCATTTTGGGCGGCGGAGAAACGTTTACGGGACTTGCCGCGGCTCTCGACGGTTATAAAGCGGAGTTCACGTCGGATGCGGCGTACCTTTGTACGGGCGCGCAAAAACTCGACATGAACTTTGTCGTCCGGCACGTGGGGCGCAGCACGAACAGTTTTATGTATGTGACAGGCTCCTTGTACGGCAGCGCGCATAAAACTTACCGCGGCACAATCGACTTGAAAAAAGGCTGCGCGGGCTCCGACGGCGAAGAACAGGAAGAAACGCTGCTCCTGTCTCCTCTCGCCGTCAATAAATCTATTCCGATGATTTTGTGCGGTGAAGAAGACGTTGCAGGCGAACACGGCGCGACAATCGGGCGGCTCGGCGACGATGTGCTGTTTTATATGCAGTCGCGCGGATTTTCCAAACGGGAAGCGGAGAACACCGTTGCGCGCTCAAAAGTTGCAGCGGCGATCGCATCCGTCCCCGATAAAAAAGTCCAAGAGGAAATTGCGGACTATCTTGACGGAGTTTTCAACGATGAATGCTGACTTACGCGCCGATTTTCCGATTTTTAACGCTCCTGAAAACAAAGGTTTAATTTATTTTGACAATGCGGCGACGACGCAGCGACCGCGCCAA
The DNA here is from genome assembly GCA_052169915.1 of Treponema sp. GTDB lineage: Bacteria > Spirochaetota > Spirochaetia > Treponematales > Treponemataceae > Treponema_D. The sequence continues at coordinate 5,133 of JBQNBN010000109.1, read as the reverse complement.
GTTATCGACGCGGTCAAAAACTTTTACGAAAAGTCGAATGCAAATCCCCTGCGCGGACTGTACGGTCTTTCATCCCAAGCGACGGAGATGTACGAAAACGCGCGCGGTAAAACCGCAGCGTTCTTAAACGCCGCATACGAAGAAATCATTTTTACGCGGAACGCTTCAGAGTCGTTGAATCTTGTCGCCTACGCGTGGGGAATGCACAACGTGCGCGAGGGCGATGAAATTGCCGTTACCGTCATGGAGCACCACTCGAACATTCTGCCGTGGCAAATGGTGTGCGACGCTAAAAATGCAAAACTCGTGTTTTTGGACTGCGATAAGGCGACTGGAGAAATCCCGCTTTCCGAACTGAATAAAATCAACGAGCGCACAAAACTTGTCGCCGTCGCCTATGTGAGCAACGTGCTCGGCATTACGAATCCCGTAAAAGAGATTGCGGATGCGGCGCACAAACATGGAGCGGTCGTTGTTGTCGACGGCGCGCAGGCGGCTCCGCATTTTAAAGTCGATGTGCAGGATATCGGCGCCGATTTTTTTGCATTCAGCGGGCATAAAATGTGCGCGCCCATGGGAATCGGCGTCCTGTTCGGCAGGCGGGAATTGCTTGAAGCGATGCCGCCGTTTTTGCGCGGCGGCGAGATGATTGAATACGTTACCAAAGAGGGCGCTACGTGGGCGGAATTACCGCACAAATTTGAAGCGGGAACGGTAAACGCCGCGGGGGCTGCGGGGCTTGAGGCCGCAATCGACTATCTGAATGCAGTCGGCTTTGATGAAATCGTCCGCCGCGATCACGCATTGACAACGCTTTTAATGGAAGAAATGCGCCGCATTCCGCACATACACGTTGTCGGGCACCCCGACCCGGCCCGCCATTCGGGAATCGTTACGTTTACAATCGACGGCGTTCATCCGCACGACATTGCGACCGTCCTTGACGAAGAGCATATCGCAATCCGCGCGGGACACCACTGCGCGCAGCCGCTCGGAGCGCATTTAGGTTTGCCGTCAACTGCGCGGGCAAGCCTTTATTTTTACAACACGGAAGACGAAGTGCGCCGCTTTGCAGAAAAACTTGCTTCAGTCAGAAAATGGATGGGCTATGGAAACTAAAGAACTGTACCGCGAAATCTTAAACGAACACAATTTGAATCCCGCGCACAAAAAAGACGCGGACGGAGCGACACTTAGTCTAAACGGCGTAAATCCGAGCTGCGGCGACAATATTACGCTCAATTTCAAAATCGATAACGGAATCATCACGGACGGCTGGTTTACGGGAACTGGCTGCGCGGTGTCTCAGGCAAGCGCGGACATGATGCTCGACTTAGTCATCGGAAAGAAGCAGGATGAAGCGCTGCGTCTCGGCGACATTTTTATGGACATGATAAAGGGAACTGCCGCGCCTGCCGCCCTCGCAGAATTGGACGAAGCCGCCGCGCTGCAGGATATTTCAAAGATGCCTGCGCGCGTTAAATGCGCGGTTTTAGGCTGGCGCACGATGAAAGAAATGTTTGCAAACGCGAAAACGAGTGCGGCATTCGGCAATCCGCATTGCGAGGCGGATGGGAAAATCGGACATTAAAGGCATAACCGGTTTACCCTCCGCTTCAAATTTCGCGTTTGCAAAACTTGAAAAAATACGTTTTTGGGGCGGTGCGCGATTATTATTTTTCCGGCGCGGGAGGGGAAATTCCTGTTTGGGAGCGGGGACAGTAAGGTAAACTTGTTCGGCGCCATCCGCTTCGGAAAATTATTGAAAGGAGACTGTTATTTATGGAAAATTTAAGCGCGATTGCGATGTTTATCGACTCCGACAACACGCAAATCAAAAAACTTGAAGCCGTTATCCGCGAAGTTTCCGCGTTCGGGCGCATCGTCGTAAAGCGCGCCTACGGCAACTGGACAAAGTCGTTTTTGAAAAACTGGGACGACGAAATCAAACGGCTTGCGATTAGGCCGATTCAGCAGACCGACTATGTGAAAGGTAAAAACACGACGGACATGGCGTTGACAATCGATGCGATGGATCTGCTCCACACGGAAAAATACGACGGTTTTGCAATCGTCTCAAGCGACAGCGATTTTACGTCGCTTGCAATAAAACTGCGCGAGTCCGGCAAGTATGTTATCGGTATCGGAGAATCGAAAACATCCGAGGCGTTTATCAGTTCGTGCGACACCTTTATTTATCTTGAGCATTTGAAAGATATTGAAGATTCGCCTGTTTTGCCTGATGAAAAACCTGAAGCCGAAGCGCAACCCCGCGTTTCTTTGCGGAAAAAGGACTTGAAATTCGAATTGGAAACGCTTTTACGGATTGCTTACGACCGGTATCAAGACGATGAAGGATTTGTCAACGTCAGTTCCGCCGGCACGTACATTAAGCGCGTAAAGCCCGACTTTGACATTCGCGCTTACGGATTTAGAAAACTTCCGGAATACCTTGAAGCCAATCCTCAAAAGTACGAAATCAAAAAATACGCCGGAAAAGGACACGTAACGATTATCGCCTACAAAATTATCGATTGACCGGCGCGGATGTTTACAATTCGACGCCTTGAGTGCAAAAAAACGAAATGCCTTCGTCAGGAAACTTTTCTTTGACGGCGGCGGTCAGCGTTTTTATTTTTTGCGCGTCTTCTTCCGTTACGTAAGCGAACAGCGCAAAGTTTTGCTCAGGCCATATCGCAGTTCCAAGTTTTTTTGCTCTTTTTCCGCTGCCGTGCACGACCGGCAGCATCGTGTACTCAAAATCGGCAATTTCCTTTTCCAAAAGTTCCGTTATGTCGTCTTGAACGGACTGATTTGCAATTATTTCAATTCTATAGTTCATGTTTCTCCTCATAAAACGCGCCGGGGCGCTTTTTAGTAGGTATTTGTAATGTTTAATTAGAGATTACGTCTTGCCGGAGCAAGCACAATTACGCATTCATAATTATGAATTATTAAATCCCTGTTCCGACGTGCGTCTCTAATTGCGGCGCATTGTATTCATTCCGGTTGCCTTGAGCAAGCGGGCGGGAGCTATAATTCGTAATGCTTAAATACGAATTGTTTGCCGGTGTAAGGGAGCGTTTTAGGGGAGCGGCAAATGGCTTGAACTGCCATACATAGCTTAGTGCAAGTTTTGCTATTTGGTAAAACTTGTGCAGTCGGAAATAGTATTCTATTTTTCAAACATTTTTGTCATCTGCCGTCGTTTACGCTACCAGTTTTTCAATGCAATACGCCGCGTCGCGATTCTTTTGCTTTAATTCCGGCATGATATGCGTCATATACCGCTCCAATTCTTTTAAACTATCATGGCGGGTAAGGTATTTTAATTCCGCCTGCGAAAAGCCTGCTGTGGCAAGAATAACGGCGTAGGTATGACGGCAGGCGGCGGAGAAAGATGTTTGAAAGATCTCACGGGATTCCTGTCTACCCGAGTTTTACCATGAGGCAAAACTCGCTACGAACGGTAATATCATTAACGCATTAAAATACCGTTTCTTTCATTCGTTCAGCCTGAGTTTTCTGGTAGAAAACTCACGATCAATATAAGTCCCCGAGGCTAGTTTACTTCCACAAAGATAAAACATTGCGATTTTCAGTGAGTTTTTCGTAAGAAAAACTCATGCGAGCGAGGTGCAGGCTTCGGCGGCGGAACAGATGGTTGCGAATATCGCGTCCATCACGGAATCGCTTGAAAAAAGCGATAATATGGTCAAACAGCTTGCGGAGGCGACGTTTGAAGGTAAAACGACGCTGCAAATGTCGAATGCGGTAACGCAAAAAATTGCCGAAGCCTCAGGCGGGCTGCTTGAAGCGAGCGCGGTTATCCAAAATATTGCCGCTCAGACTAATTTGCTTGCGATGAACGCCGCCATTGAAGCCGCGCATGCAGGAGAGGCGGGAAAAGGGTTTGCCGTTGTCGCGGATGAAATTAGAAAATTGGCGGAAGAAGCCGGCGCGCAAGGAAAATCGATTACCGACACGCTTAAAAAATTGAGCGATGAAATTACGGGCTTATCCGACGCGTCTAAAACGGCGGAAGAAAAGTTTAACGCTATCTTCAAGCTTTCTGAAAACGTCCGCGGCATGAGTGCGGAACTTACCGCCGCAATGCGCGAGCAGGAAAACGGCAGCCGCGAGGTGCTCGCCGCGATTAAAAACATCAGCTCCGTTACCGTAGAAGTGAAAAACGGCTCGGAAGAAATGCTTACCGGCGGCAAAGACGTCGCCAGCGAAATGCAAAAACTTGACCAACTGACAGCGGTCATCAAAGACAGCATGAACGAAATGAGCGCAGGCGTTTCTCAAATCAATAATGCGGTGCAGGAAGTAAACGATTTAGCGCGGAAAAACAAGGACAGTATTGAGGGGCTGGCGGAGGAGGTGGGGAAGTTTCGGGTGTGAGCCGGCAAGTGCGGAGAACGGAGTATGAATATTTAAAAGAAGTTTCGCTTGCCTGCAAGTTTGCAGTTTTACTGCAAACTCGAGAGGAGGAGGGATGCGTAATTTCGCGGATTGCATAAACGTTATTTAAACCGTCTACTGTTTTACAGTCTGTCTCGCTTTTGCTACGCAAAACCGATTGCGGTGTTCGGTATTCCTCTCCCAAACATCATTAAACGCACGTTTGTCTCCGGCAATCGTGCAGCGGATGGAATTGCGATCCACAAACTCCATTTATCCCGCGAGTTTCGCGCAAAAAGCCTTTCGACTGGTTTTGCAAAGCAAAAGCTCAGGCGGACTGCCAAAACTGTAAGCGGTGTTAAACAATGTTTGCGCAGTCCGCGAAACTCGTAGCCGGCGGTACTCCCCTTAGTCTGTCAAACACCGTTCTCCGCCGCCGGCGTCTTACCCGCCCGCGTGTAGCCTGCATCTTCCTTTATTTATAGAACAAATCCTGCAAAACTGTTATACATATCTCCGGCAAAACTTATTCGACTTCAATGGGTGACAGTTATTTTAGGAGACGATTATGAAACGATTTTGTGCAGGGACTTTTTTTCTTGTTTTGGCGGCGGTGGGAGCCGCTTTTTTGTCGTGCCGGCTGTAGAGCGGCGATGAGAAAAATTACGGCGAAGTTGTCGTTGACTTTGGGGGCTCGGCGCGTGCCGTAACTTCGGCAGGTTTGCC
>JBQNBN010000108.1:0-6515 GCA_052169915.1 Treponema sp. | reverse complement strand
TCACAGGGGCTAAACCCATTGTTAAGTGGGGTTAGTCACGCGCACCAAAACTAACGCCACTCAGTTTTCTACAGTCTTTACTACAGTTTTTGTAAAGACTGTTTTTCGTGTGTAGTTTTGATGTATGTAAGTTATTGTTTTACATGGAATTGCAGCAGGTTAGCCGGTTAGGTGGGGAAGTTTAGGGTGTGAGCCGGCGGCAGAGGAAGGAGATTTTACGATTTTGCGGAGTTGCCGCCTGCCCGAGATTGCAGTTTTAGTACAAACTCGTGGGGAGGGAATAAGTAATTAGAAAATGCATAATGCATGGTTAGAGATGAAAGACTACGCATTACGAATTAGAAGTCATGGGGCGCAGCCGATGTCTCCTATCCGCTTTCCGCTCCAACGGCTTTCAGCCCTTTCCGCTGCAATCGGGCTCAGGCTCAGTTCCCGCCCGCAGCGAAGCCTCCAAAGCCAAGCCCATCCATCGCATCACACCATCCGCCACTTGTCCTTACGACATACGCCCCGCAGCCGCCGAAGCGCGTTTCTCTGCGGCGGTAATGTTCAGCGCTGTTCGTGATTGATAAAACGCGCCTTCTCATGCAAAAATAGCCCACCCCACGTACCATTCTACGCAAGATTTTGCCGCATGGCAAAATCTTGGGCAGGCGGCACTGAGTTAAGTCTTTCACACTTCATTCTCCGCTGCCTGCGACCCTCTTGACCTCCCTTCTCTAAAATTGTTACCATACCACATAAAGAGGTTTACAATATGTCGAATAATTCAACATCAATCGGAAAGAGAACCGTTATCACCGCGTTATTTGCAGCGCTTATTTCCGCAGGCTGCTTTATTCATATTCCACTGCCGGGAGGCGTGCCGATTACGGTGCAGGACATGATGGCGCTGCTTTCGGGACTGCTTTTAGGCCCCCTCTACGGAACTGCCGCAGTCCTCATCTTTCTCGTGCTCGGGAGCATCGGGCTTCCGGTGTTCAGCGGAAAAGGCGGCGTCAACATTATCCTAAACGGACCGACCGGCGGATTTCTTGCAGGCTATCTATTCGGCGCGCTTGCGGCAGGCCTTATCATGTATTTTGCGCTCGATATGCGCGCAAAAAAACGCGCGGCGCCCTCATCCGGCGCGGAAGGACAAAACTTCGCTCCCGCCGCCAAAAAAGCCGCCGCCGAAGTCCTCATCATCCTTGCCGCCGCACTCGCCGCGACCCTCATTCTCTTTGCGCTCGGCATTGCGCGCTTCCGCGTCCTCTTGCCCAACAAAACCCTCCGCGAAGCGCTCTTTATCACGCTCATCCCCTTCATTCCCGGGAATCTCGTAAAAATCGCAGTCATGACGCTGCTGACAAAAAAACTCCGTCCCGTCCTGCGTAACTATCTCAGCTAAAATGACTGCAAACGCCGTAACCGTCGAAAACGTTTCGCGCGTGTTCCCGAACGGAAAGCGCGCGCTTTCCGACGTAAATCTTTCTATTAAACAGGGGGAATTTGCCGTCGTCGGAGGACGCAACGGGTCGGGAAAAAGCGTCCTCATGTCGCTCATTGCAAGGCTCGACGAGCCGACTTCAGGCGCAATCGCCGCTCCCCCCGCAGGTTTGGTTTTTCAAAACGCGGACGCGCAGATTCTCGGAGAAACGCCGGAAGAAGATATTTTGTTCGGCTTACGCTCTCTGCCGCTTTCCAAGTCCGAAATCAAAAGTCGACTGGAAAAAACGCTTTCCGCCTGCGGCTTACAGGAAAAGCGCGATTTTCAGGCGCGGCTCCTTTCCGGCGGGGAAAAACGCCGGCTTGCCGTCGCGGGGATTCTTGCGATGGAGCGGGACCTCATCATATTCGATGAGCCGTTTTCCAATCTCGACTATCCGGGCGTGCAGCACGTGTGCGAAATCCTTAAAGAATTGAAAGAAAGCGGAAAGACAGTCATCCTTTTGACGCACGAACTTGAAAAAATCCTTGCGCTCGCGGACAGTCTGACCATTCTTGACGGCGGAGAAGTGAAATTCAGCGGGACTGCGCAGGCTGCCCTCGCCTTGAACCTTGAGCAATGGGGAATCCGCAACCCTCTGCAACAGTACGACTGCATCGAAAAACTGTTTTGGGGGCGCAATGCGTAGGCGGACACAAACCTTCCGGCAGCAGCCGGCGCTGTTTTCCTACCGCAAAGGGGACTCCGCCGTGCACCGCCTGCCGCCGCTTCTCAAATTGACGATTTTGTGCGTCATCTGCGTGCGGACGTTCAGTAATTCCGTGTACGGCGGCGTTTTAAGCCGCTTGTGTTCGGACGGCACGGTGTTATGGCTCCGCGCCGCATTTTATTTTTGCGTGCAAGCTTCTCTTTTTTTCGCCGCCCGAACGCCGTTTTCAAGTCTCAAAAAATTGAAATTCGTATTCGTGCTCGGCGGAATGCTGACTGCGCTCCGCTTAATTCCTTCGCGCATCGAACCGCCGAATTATATCGCGCTCGATGCGGCGGAACTTTTTGCGTCGCTTTTATACGTTTTCCGCTTTTTTGTAACGAGCGCGGCGGCTTTAATCATCTTTGAAACGACTTCGCGCATCGAAATCTTCGACGCGTTTTCTTCCGTAGAAAAAAGACTTGCCGCGCTCATCCCCGCCGTAAAAAAACTCAACATCGCGCTGACGCTTTCAATAACAGTCAGTTTTATCCCGGAGATTTTCAGCGCGTGGAACGCCATAAGTCTTGCCGCCGCCGCGCGTTCCGGCAGCGCAAGACGCTCGCCTCAAGCCTTTTTCCGCTCCGTTACCGCGCAATTTTTCGCCCTCTTTTACAACATGTTCGACTACGCCGAACAACTCCGCAAGGCAAGTGCAAACAGGCTGCGACCGGCGGAAAATAGAGTTTGACGGATTTAACGATGTTCCGGTCGCACGAGTTTTGCTGGCGTAAAACTCGCAATAAATGATGTTTGGTGGAAAAACCTAGGAGCAGAACAGCATTTTGTGCAAGATTTTGCAATACGCAAAATCTGGTGCGGACGGAACAAGGTTTCATCATCCTAACGGCATAACAACCGCCCGCGACAACTTCGTTAAATCTTTCAAACTAATTTCTTTGCCGCCCCCCCCCTGACTCCGTTTTCCCGCAAGTTTTCGCCGGAAAACTTGCAGCAGGCGTCTCTCCCTCCCCCTCTCTACGTATTCTCCAAGTTTGCCTGCGGCAAACTTGTTAGGGCGGCGCTCCGTTTTATTCTTCAAACAATTTTCTTTGCCGCCCGCTGTTCTCTGCCGCCTGCGTCCCGCCCTCCCATTCCCCATTACAAATTCTCTCCGTCGTGATAAAATGCGGCATGGACGAACACGAACGGCGCCTTGAAGCGGCGGAAATTAAACTCGCTTATATGGAAGATTTTGTAAACCAACTCCAGCAGGCGGTTCTTGAGCAGCAGGCGGAACTTGACGCGCTCAAGCGGGAAAACAAAACGCTTGCGGCAAAACTCGGCGATATTGCATCCCTTTTGGATGACGATATCCCCAACCGTCGCCCGCCGCATTACTAGACGCAAGAGCCGCTTTTCCAGTCGGCATGGAAAAAACAAAAAAGGATTAAAATATGAAAACCACTTTAAAACTCAAATTGATAGGCTTGGCGTCGCTTTTGCTTTCGGCAGCAACGCCTTTTTTTGCGTATGAAGGCATGATGGCAGGCGAAAAGGATTTACGCATCGCGCGCACCGCGCATTTTGAAATCATTTTCCCCGAACGCTCGCGGCAAAGCGCAAAGATTCTTTTTGAAAAGGCGGAAGACGTCTACCGCGACGTTGCCGCCGCCTATCGTCTCCCGCACGATTTTTCCCTACCCGTCGTTCTTGCCCCCTCGCAGGACGAGTTCAACGGCTATTTTTCCTTTGCGCCGTTCAATCACATCGTCATAAACGACACGGTGCCGGAGTCGAACCTCGCCGTGTTTTCAGAAAACCTTATCAGCGTTTTCCGCCACGAGTTGACGCACGCAATTTCGTACAACATGCACGGCGGATTTTGGTACGGCGTCAAAAAAACGCTCGGCGACTCGTACAATCCGGGCATTCTCACGACAACGACGGCGTGGGCGGAAGGCGCGGCGGTTTCATCGGAGAGCGCGGCCGGAGAAGGCAGGCTCAACGACGAATTCAGTCTGCACTTGGTCAAGCAGGCGAAACTTGAAGAAAAGTTTCCGCGCTATTCGGAAGTCAACGGGACGAAGGACACCTATCCGTACACGCGGCAAAGTTATGCGTTCGGCGGGGCGTTCAACGCGTGGCTGCAGAAAACATACGGAATGGAAAAGTATGCCGAATTCTGGTACCGCTGCGTCAATTTGCGGACGCTGACGTATTTTATGTGCTTTAAGCAAACCTACGGGCTTCCGATTGCCGAGGCGTGGGAACGTTTCCGAACGGATGTCCACGTTCCGGACATTCCTTCGTCGCCCTTACAAAACGACTGGTGCGCGGCGTTCGACGGGCGGACGGGCAGTCATACCTCGCTGACGTCATGCAGGACGGGATTTGCCTATTACGATGCGTATTCGTCGGCGGTGAATTTCGTAAAAAACGGCGGCGGAAAGGCAAAACGCCTCTTTAAGATGACGAACGTTTCCCGCATTGCCCTCAGCGCGGACGGAAGATTTCTTGCCGTTTCCTACACCTCGTACGCCGGCGCGAACGCAAAGCACAAAGTCCGCGTATACGACACGGAGAAAAAACGTTTTTTTGCGCTCAAGGAGGCGGGACTTCGAGACGCGGCGGTTTTTCAAAGCGGAGATGAGTATTATCTTGCGGCAGTCCGTACGGAAAATCAAAATGCGCCGCTTGTCGTATACGCGCTTAAAAACGCGGCGAGAGGCTCTACGGCGGCAGAGCGTATCGCATTCGTCAAGCACGAGACGCAAAAGTTCGCGTTTTCTCCGGTCGGAAGCGAAGACGGCTCCGTTTACTACGTTTACAAAGACGGCATGACGTTTTCACTCCGCGCGTACAATATTTTCACAAAGCAAGAAGCGGAGTTCCGCCTGCCGGTTGCGCGCGCCGTTATCCGCAATTTGAACGCGGCAGGCGACGGCAAAATCTCATTTTCGTGGACAAAACCTGAGTCCATGCCGCGGCTCGGCGTTTTTACGGCGGACGGCGAAGGCGGCGCGTCGTTTTTGCTGCAAGAGGACGACTGTTCAGGCGGCGTTTTTTCTCCCGCGTTTGTCGAAAGCGGCGGCGCGGACGAAAAGCGCGCCGTCTATATCGGAAGTTTTTTCGGCGGGACAAAACTCCTTTTTGCCGACGCGAACAAAATGAATCTGACGCGCATAAACGCCGCTTCATCCGCTCCCGCTCCGTTTGACATTCCCGAGTCGGGTTCAAGTCGCACAGACGGCAGTGCGCCTCTGCATTCCGACGGCACGGACAGCGAGGGAACGGCGGCAGGCGGGAACGAAGACGCCGCTCCCAAAACACGCTCCCCCCTCCCGAACGAAAAGCCGTTTTCGCTTGTAAAATACGGTTTTACGCACAAAGGCACCGTTGTCCCCTTCTCGCTGCTCACGTCCACGCAGTCGATAAGCGCCGACGCGCAAAGACTTGGCTCAACGCCCCTTCCCTTCGGCGTAACCTACGTTTCTTCGTCTCCGTGGACGTCTCCGATTTGGGGCGTGAGCGCAAGCTACAGTTTTTTGACGAACTCAGGCGCGCTTGCAGCCCAAGCGAACGGCGGCACGCAGACCGCTCTTTTTAAGTACGCGGCAAAGGCGCAGGCGGAATTCGACCGCGCAGGCTACAAGCAGGCGTTCACGTCGGCGGATACGACGTGCAAGATCCCGGCCGGCAAAACCGCATACCTCAAATTTGCCAACGCGTTCCGTCTTTTTGAAGGCAGGCAGACGTCCCTTGAACTTCCGCCCCGTCAAATCGAACGAATGTTCAGCGGAGAGGCGGCGGCGTTCAATCTTTTCGGCATTTTGGAAACGGGCGAGAAAACACAGCGGCTGTTTGCCTCGGACAAAGCGACGGCGGCGTTCGGGAACATTACAAAGGCGGGCAAGGAATTTTACGAGTATTCGGGTGCGGAAATTGCGTTTTTTTACGCAGCGCATTACGCAGCCCCGATTTCCGCGGTGCAAACTCCCTATTCGGAATACCAAAACATAGGACTTGCAGGAAAAGTCGAAATTCCGCGTCTCCTTCCGATTCGGAATGCCGACGGCTGGACGAACAATCTTCCGCTAACGCTTGAAGCCGCCCTTTTTCCCGCGCAAAATTACTACGCCTCCGCCAAAGCCTCCGCGGTGCTTTTTGCAAAGGAAATTCAATGGGCGCCGAACACGCTGCCGCTTTTATACGCGAACCGTTTTGCGCTGAGCGCTTCATATCTTGCAAAACTCGGCGCGGAAAATCCTTCGACTGCAAAAAATACGATTGCATTTGCGCAGGAGTCGACTGGCCAAAACCCCGTTTACAGCGACGAACTTGCCTTTAAGGCGGCGTTGACGCTTTCGCCTGACATCAGCGGCGCGGCAAAATACG
>JBQNBN010000107.1:0-6766 GCA_052169915.1 Treponema sp. | reverse complement strand
TCATCGGCGTTCACGCAGGACTTCCCATCATGTCCGACATCGACAAACGCGACTTGCTGTTCGGAAAGCAGCAGGACATCGACTTTATCGCCGCAAGTTTTGTCAGTTTCCCCGAAGAAGTCGTTGAGATAAAGGAATATCTCAAGCAAATCGGATCCGATGCGCGCGTCATCGCCAAAATCGAAAGCGAAGAAGGCTTAAATAATATAGAAGGAATTGTAAAAGAAGCGGATGGAATTATGGTTGCGCGCGGAGACCTCGGCGTGCAGCTGCCGACAGAGCGCATTCCGCTTGCGCAAAAGGCGATTATCCGCATCTGCCGACTTGCCGGAAAACCGGTTATCACCGCGACGCAAATGCTTGATTCGATGATTGTAAATCCTCGTCCCACGCGCGCAGAACTTACCGACGTTTCCAATGCGGTCTTTGACGGAACGGATGCGGTCATGCTCAGCGGAGAGACTGCAGGCGGGCGCTATCCGGTCGAAGCGGTGAAAACGATGGCGCTTGTCGCGCTCACCACTGAACAGTCGGAAGAATATTGCCGCACGATGATTTCATCCGACCCGTATGAAAAAGAAAAGATGGACGTCGGACACCTCGTCGCCCACAGCGCATACCGCGTTGCCGCAAACATCGACGCAAAGGCGATTATCGTCCCCACCCTGCACGGAAACACGGCGCGCATTATCGGTATGTTCCGTCCGGAGCAGACCGTTATCGCCGTAACGCCGCATGAAAAAGTCCTCCGCCAGTTATTGATTCAGTGGGGCGTGCTTCCCGTTCACTCAAGCGTTGCAGACGATTCGGAGTCGATGATTCAAAACGCGGTTAAACGCGCGCTCGACATGGGCGCGGTCAAACTTTCCGACAAAGTCGTTATGTGCGCGGGCATTCCGCTTTCAAGTCCGCTTATGGTAAATACGATTAAAGTGCTGATTGTCGGAAACGTCATTGCGCGCGGCACGCTGTTCGGATTTGCCGACGAAGCGCAGACGCGCTCAAGCGGACGCGTTATCCGCACGGAAGATATGCCGGCGTTCAGGGATAAAATCCGCGTTCACCGCCACATGATTCTCGTCTGCCACAGGGTTACCGAAGATATGATTCCCGCTTTGCGCGCGGTTGACGGCGTTGTGTCGGAGACCGGCAGCGACATCGAAGCCGCGGAGTTGACGCTTATCAATTCGTCTTTGGTATGGGTACTAAACGTTCCCGACGCGCAAAAAGTTTTGGAAAGCGATCTTTCCGTTACGCTTGACGGGGAGCAGGGACTTATTTACGAAGGCATAATCTGATGAAAATGGTATTGCTCGGCACGGGGACGAGCCAAGGCGTTCCCAGCATCGCGTGTAACTGCGCCGTGTGCAGGTCTAAAGACCGGCGGGACAAGCGCCTCCGGTGCAGCGCCTACGTTACGCACAAAAACAAGGACAAAAGCGTTACGCACATTCTTATCGACGCAGGGCCGGAATTCCGAATACAGGCGCTCAAATACAAAATAAAAGCGGTTGACGCCGTGCTCTTGACGCACAGTCATGCCGACCACCTGCACGGGCTTGACGACTTACGCGTTTTCAGTCACACAAAGTCTTCCGACGAGTTTTCCGGTACCGACGGCGACGGACTTCCGATTTACGCAAACAAAAGCACGATAAAGGACGTAAAAAGTCGATTTTCCTACGTTTTTCGAGAAACGCAGGAAGGCGGCGGGAAACCGAAAATCAATCTTATCGACTGTAAGATTTTTGACCGCCCCGAACCGCCGACGCTTGGAGATGTCAGCGTTACGCCGATAAAGATGAAACACGGCGCGATAAAGACGACCGGCTGGCTTTTGTCGTGTTCAGGACGCGGAAGAAAACGGCATTCGATTGCGTATCTTACCGACTGCAACGAAATTAAAGATTCGTCTATCGAAAAACTGAAAAACGCTGCGGGCGTCCTTGATCACCTTGTCATCGACGGACTTCGCATTCCGGGTCACTCGACGCATTTTTCGTTTTTGGAAGCGCTTGCCGCCGCGGATAAAATCGGCGCGCGGCACACGTGGCTTACGCACATCACGCACTTAAACAGCCACGCGCAAATCGGCGAATACATCGCAGAGCACCTAAACGAGTTTCCGCGCCTTGCAGAGATTGTCCGCGCCGGCGGCTCCGTTGCGCCCGCTTACGACGGACTGAAGTTATATAATTCGTAATTGGCGGGCGGCGGAGAATGAACTGTGAACGATAATGTATGCTTTCCGCCCTCTCTTGAGTTTTCTTACGAAAACTCGCAAATAGATATTATTAGTCCTCAAGTTTTGCATAGGCGAAACTTGTAATATGCGTAATTTCGCGTTGTCAGTTTCGTGTACTATTTTTTTTTACATGCGTCTTTCTGCGTGCGGAAGTTGTTTCAGTCGAATGTTGCTTGCTGAATAAACAGTGTCGGACGTCTGCCTGCACAGAGGAATGAAAAGATAAATTAAAAATCTTTTGGAGTTTTACAATGAACCATGCGGATGTTTTCTACATTTTGCTTTTTTTATGTTTTATATTCAGTCTTGCAGGATGGGGATTGTTACGAAGGAAAGAAATTTCAACCGTAAAATTTATGCTCGGTATTCTTTTTATTTGTACCAGTCCTTTATGGCTTATTTTATATACCGTAGAACCTATAAAAGAATATTTTAAACTTTCTTATCTCATTATTTCAGGTTTGATTTATTTTTTAATCTATTTATGCAGTTTATTTATTGTTGTATACAAAAAATCTGACTTTCGCATTCCTGCGTTAAGGATTGTTTTTTTGTCAGCCGCAGGTTTGATTTTTTCTGTCAATAGTTGTTATCAACTGATAGCGGTTTTAGAATCTTATGCAGGGAGCATTTTTATTTATGCGTTATCAAATTTGCTTGTTCTCTATTATTTGTTAAAAATGTATTCATTGAAACATGAAAATACAAAAGTTATTGAAATAATTTCAAATATATCTTTTTGGCTCTATGCAATATTTATACATTATCTACTTTTTTCATTTGCAGTAACGGCAAGCGTGTAATTGACGGGCGGCGGAGAATGGAGTGCGAACGATGGAGCACCGTTTCCGCCCTGCCGAGTTTTCTTATGAAAACTCGCAAATAGATATTATTAGTCCTCAAGTTTTGCCATTAGGCGAAACTTGCAGCGGTCGGCAACTGTGTTATATCTATCGACCATCTTTTTTTGCCGTTTCTCCTCCTTCAAATCCTATCCTTTACACAGTTTGCTTCCAGCAAACTGTGGTGAGCGGGAAGGTTTAGCGTTCTGTTCGTGATTAAGACAACGTGTCTTCATCGCGCCAGAAACGCTCTCCGGTACCGTTTTCTGCGAGTTTTGCCGCAGGCAAAATCTCGTAGCAGGCGGCGCTCCGTTCTATCAGTCAAACTTCGTTCTCCGCCGCCTCGTCCCTTCAAATCTTATTTTCACATAGTTTGCTTCCAGCAAATTGTGGTGAGCGGGAAGTTTTAGCATTCTGTTCGTGATTAAGACAACGTGTTTTCATCGCGACGGAAACGCTCTCCGGTACCGTTTTCTGCGAGTTTTGCCGCAGGCAAAATCTCGTAGCAGGCGGCGCTCCGTTCTATCACTCAAACTCCGTTCTCCGCCGCCTCGTCCCTCCAAATCTTATTTTCACATAGTTTGCCGTCGGCAAACTATGGTGAGCGGTAAGCGTATTTAATCTGTAAGACCTCTTTTTTACCGCTCACTATTCCCAGCCGAACGTAGCCGGCGGCTTGTTCGTGAGGTCGAAGAATATTGCGTCAACATAGGGCAGAGCGGCGATTTTACGCGCGATTGCGTCGACAAGTTCATGCGGAAGTTTTGCAAAACGCGCGGTCATAACGTCTTCGCTGCAGACGGGACGGAGCACAATCGAACAGCGTCCATCTTCGCTTGCAAACGGGAGATTTATCGTCAAATGCTGGAAGATTTTAGAGTACCAGCCGCTTTTATGCAGTTCATCAAGAACGATTGCGTCCGCCTCGCGCGTTTGGTCAAGTCTGTCCCTGTCGCAATAACCTTCTATAAGGTGAAAGTCCTCGTCGGAAAGTTCAGGCTTTTGATAGAGTTTTATGACAGTCCGGTTTATGTACCGCGCGCTGTTCGTGATTTTGTGCGACGCGCTCTCAAGTTTTTCCCAGATTTTCGGCAAGTGGTAAAAACCGTCTTCGTATCGCTCAAAACTCAGCGCGCACGGAAAGCGATACGTGCGGAAGTCGCCTTGAACGCCGACGGAGCGCACGGGGAGCGCCGTTTTTTTGAGGAAGGAAGCGCAATGCTCGCAAAACATATCGACTGGAATGGAGTCAAGTTCCTTTTGCGCGCTTTCAAGTTCGGTTTTGTCCGCGTCGGAAAGCGTGCCGTCCGAACACAAAACGTTAATCGAAAGTCCGGGGCCGGGAAAAGGGTGCCGCATAATCAATTTTTCTTCCAAACCGAGCGCGCGCCCGATATTCCGCACCTCGTCCTTGTACAATTCCTTGAGCGGCTCGATGACAAGTCCCTTTTCAAGCAGCGTTTGGATTCCCTCAACGCGGTTGTGGTGCGTTTTGATTGTGCGCGCGTTTTTCGTGCCGCCGGACTCAATAATATCGGGGTACAGCGTGCCCTGCGCCAAAAGCCAGTTGTCGTCGCTCAAATTTTGGCGCGCAACAACTGCATTCCGCACGGCGATAAAGGTTTCGCCGACTGCCGCGCGCTTTTTTTGCGGGTCGGTAAGCCCTTTCACCGCCTCCAAAAAGGTTTCCGACGCGTCTTCCGTTATAAAATTGTCGAATCCTGCGCGGCGGTAGGCTTCGGCAACGCTTTCGCTTTCGTTTTTGCGCATAAAGCCGTTATCGATGTGCAAGCCCAGCACGCGCTCCTTCCCGAGCGCCTTGTTCAAAAGCGCAAACGTAATCGTGCTGTCGACGCCGCCGCTCAAAAACAAAAGAACGTTTTTGCCGTCCGCGTCTTTTTTTATACCGTCGAGAATCGACTGCAACACAGTCGACTGATCCCAGTTGCGCTCCATGCCGCAAAAGCGAGCAAAATTGACAAAAATCTCATCTCCGCAAGGCGTATCTTTTACTTCGCAGTGGAATTGCAGCGAAAAACGCTTTTTTTCAAGATTTTGGAGCGCAGCATATTCGCAGTCGGGAGTGCTTCCCGCTTTCTCAAATCCTGCGCCCGGCTCTAAAACCGCGTCCTGATGGCTCATCCACACCTGCTGACTGCCTTCAATTCCGTCAAAAAGGGGACAGAAAACGTCTTTATTCGGCGTAAACTCTGCAAAACCGAATTCGCCAGTCTTTGCCCTGCCGACTTTTCCGCCGTAACCGATATTGACGATGTAATGCCCGTAGCACAGTCCCAAAATGGGAATGTCGAGCGTCAAAATCTTTTCGTTGAACTCCGGCGCGTTTTCATCGGAGACGGACGCAGGCCCGCCAGAAAAAACGACGCCCGCCGCGCCGGCGAACTCCTCTATATCCGCGGACGGCAGCGCAATTTCCGAATAAAGCCCTAGCATACGGAAACGCTTTGCGATAAGGTGCGCGTACTGACTGCCGAAGTCAAGCACGATGATTTTTTTCCTATCCATATTCCACCCCCTTAGTTTTTGTCGCGCTTATACGCGCACGACGCCGCAATAAAATCGCGGAACAAAGGCCCCGCCCTGTTCGGACGGCTTTTGAATTCGGGATGAAACTGCACGCCGACCATCCACGGGTGTGCAGGCGCTTCAACGATTTCTACAAGGTCGCGCTCAGGGTTTACGCCGGCTATAATCAGTCCGCCTTTGATAAAATCATCGCGGTACGCATTGTTGAACTCGTAGCGGTGCCTGTGGCGTTCCCACGCGTCCGCGCTCCCGTACGCCTTACGCGTAAGCGTGCCGTCGGCAACGGCGCACTCGTATTTTCCGAGCCGGAGCGTGCCTCCTAAAATCTTGCTGTTTTGGTCGGGCATAAGGTCGATGACGGGAAAGGGCGTTTTTTTGTTGATTTCAGTGGAGTTCGCGCCCTCAAAGCCCAGCACGTTCCGCGCGTATTCGATAACTTGAATCTGCATGCCGAGACAAATGCCGAAATACGGAATCTTATGAGTGCGCGCGTATTCCGCTGCGCGGATCATTCCTTCAATTCCCCTGTCGCCGAAGCCGCCGGGAACGATAATGCCGTCCGCATTTTTTAGCCGCTCTTCGGCTGCGGCTGTGTCGACAAGCGTTTCCGCGTCGATCCAGTCGATTTCTACCGCCGCCTGATTGTGAATGCCGCCGTGCACGAGCGACTCTACGACGGAAAGATATGCGTCGTGCAGTTCGGTGTATTTTCCGACGAGGGCGATATTTACGCTTTCTAAAG
This sequence comes from Treponema sp., assembly GCA_052169915.1. Classification (GTDB taxonomy): domain Bacteria; phylum Spirochaetota; class Spirochaetia; order Treponematales; family Treponemataceae; genus Treponema_D. Next base: position 390 of record JBQNBN010000107.1, on the reverse strand, counting down.
GATTATTGAAGCGGTCAACCATTTTTTTCCAGTCGTCAAGGTTCGACTTTTCAGCCTTAATCCCGAGCGTCTGACAGACCGCCTCACCAAGTCCCTCTTTTTCCATCTGAAGCGGGACTTCGTAAATGGATCTTGCCGTCAGATTTTGAATCAAGTGCGAGGTTTTAACGTTGCAGAACGCCGCAAGTTTTTCGCGCGCGGCAAGGTCAATCGGCTGCTCCGTCCTGAGCATCAAGATGTCGGGCTTAATGCCGAGTTCCTGCAATTCTTTGACGCTGTGCTGCGTCGGTTTGGTTTTGATTTCGTCCGCAGTTTTGATGTACGGAAGCAGCGTAAGGTGAATGTAGCAACAGTTTTTTTCGCCGACTTTGTATTTTATCTGCCTGATCG
>JBQNBN010000106.1:0-6812 GCA_052169915.1 Treponema sp. | reverse complement strand
GAATATCCACAAATATAATCTTTTTCATTAAAACCTCACTTTGAGCATCCGTAGAAATTTAAGGATAGAGTTTTAGAAGATGCCCTATCAGCTAGTACTAGTGTCAGAACAAGAAAGAGTTGACAGATAGTAGCACAATTCAATTATAGAATTGTATTCATCATAATATTGTCTCTAAATATAGATTTTTATACAGTTTAAATTTCTAATCTCTTCCACGATCCCTTCAATACTCTCTTTGTTTTTCCTTATTAAGTTATTCACATTATGCACCGCGTGGTTAATTTGCGAATGGCAGAGAAAGGCTTTTGAAAGATATAATAGCGTTTCCGACCGCACGAGTTTCGCGAATGGGAAATTCGCGGAAAGCGGTGTCTTGAAGGGTAAGACTTCTATGTAAAAAGCGCGTTTGCACAATGATATGGCGCGCTAACTATTGCCGCCGCTCCAAAAACTCAGTTGCACACCAGCGGGACACAATCTCGCATTACGCATGAAGAATTAAGCATTTCCTTGTCGCCTCCTGAAAATCCTATTCCCTCAAGTTTGCGATTAGCAAAACTTGATAGGGCGGAAACTCCGCTATATCAAAACCGTTATTCCCTACGAGTTTTGCCGCAGGCAAAATCTCGGGCAGGCGGACAGAGCGGCTTTATCCTTCAAACTCATTTCTTTGCCGCCTGCAGCTGCCCGTATTGAACTATCTCCGCTTCATCGATAAAATCGTATTGAGCAATAAAAGCGTCAGGAGAGTTGACAGATATGAGCGATATCTTTATCTTGCCCCCCGAACCATGTCATGAGAAATTTAACTGCAATTTTCCTTGAGCAAACGTTTTTATTTAAAACTGCGCCGCACGGCAGGCTATCTAAACTCATGCGAAAACGCATGGCGGAAAAACACTAAAGGAGTTGTATATGGCAAAACGCTTTTCATTGAAGAACAAATTGATTTTTATTTTCGGTTCGCTGATTGCAGTCGCTTCTATTCATAGAAGGATTTTTTGCAGTCAACGTAGCGCGCAAAGCCGTCCGGCAAAAAGTCGAAACGCATTTGACGGACAAGGCGAACGACGTTGCGCAAATTATCGACGGCAATTTAGTCGCCTTTTTTCAATTCCTTGAAGGAATTGCGCGGCTGCCTCAGCTGCAAGACGAAGCGGTTCCCTATTCCGTGAAATTGCAAGTCCTGCAAAAAGAAGCGGCGTTCAATAAACGCATTCATTATTTGCAAATTACGGACACAAAAGGCACCACGTACACGCCGAACGGAGAGATAAATACCGGAGCGGAGGCGTGGTATCGAAAGATTTTAAGCGGAGAGAAGGGCGTTGCAGACCCGTTTTATTCCAAATTTGAAAAAATGCTTTTGCTCATTTTATCCATTCCGATATACAACGATGCCAAGACGATAATCGGAACGTTGGACGCCGTTATCGACGCGCAAAAACTTTCCGACGACATTAAAAACATCGTGGTCGGGGAAACCGGCGGCTGCTACATTCTCAATTCGAACGGTTCGGTTATCGCTCACAAGAATTTTTCTTTGGTGGAACAGGCAGTCAATGCGCAGGAGATGGCGAAAACCGATAAAAAACAGGAATTGCGCGCCGCATTTGAAAAAAACGCGCTTGACTCAACGGAATCTTCAGTCGGACACTATGAATATGAAGGAATCTACAATATCGCTTCGTTTGCTCACTTACAAAATGCAAACTGGACGGTCATCGTCAAAGCTCCCGTCAATGAGTTTATGGGGACGGTGAACGCGCTGCGAATTTCCCTTTTCATCATCAGCGGAGTGATTTTGTCGGTCGCCGTTATCGTCGTCTTTCTCGTGGCGGAGGCAATTATCAAACCGATTCAAACGACTGTGTCCGCACTGCGAAACATCTCGCAGGGAGAGGGCGACTTGACGGTGCGCTTTCCCGTGCACGGAAACGATGAGATTTCAGACCTTGCCTCATATTTCAATGATACGATTGCAAAAATCGGCGCTTCCGTGCGCGCAATCGGCGAAAACAGCAAAGTGATGGAACGACTGGGCGACTCGCTGTCCACCGACATGACGGAAACGGCGAGAGCGATAAATGAAGTTTCTGCAAATATCGACGGCGTAAAGCAGCAGGCGATGACGCAAGCCGCGAGCGTTACTGAGACAGCCGGCACGGTGGAAGAAATTATCCGCACCATAGAGACCTTGAACGGCAGTATTGAAACGCAGTCCGCAAGCGTCGTGCAGTCTTCGGCGGCGGTTGAACAGATGGTTGCAAATATCGCGTCAATTACTCAGTCGCTGGAAAAGAGCGACAATATGGTAAAAAATCTCGCCGCCGCCACGTCGGAAGGAAAGTCCACGCTCTTAACGTCGAACACCGTGACGCAAAAAATCGCCGACGAGTCAGGCGGACTTATTGAAGCATCAAGCGTTATTCAAAATATCGCGTCACAAACTAACCTCCTCGCGATGAACGCCGCCATTGAAGCCGCGCACGCCGGAGAAGCGGGAAAGGGATTTGCCGTCGTTGCCGATGAAATCCGCAAATTGGCGGAAGAAGCAGGTTCTCAGGGCAAGACGATTACCGACACGCTCAAAAAATTAAGCGACGACATCAAAGGTCTGTCCGACGCGTCAAAAATCGTCGAAGAAAAGTTCAACGCGATTTTCCAGCTTTCGGAAAACGTCCGCGCGATGAGCGCCGAGTTGACCGCCGCAATGCGAGAACAGGAAAACGGCAGCCGCGAAGTCCTCGCCGCGATAAAAAACATCAGCGCCGTTACAATGGAAGTCAAAAACGGCTCGGAAGAAATGCTCGTCGGCGGCAAAGGCGTCGCCGGCGAAATGCAAAAGCTTGACCAACTGACGGCGGTCATCAAAGATAGCATGAACGAGATGGCGGCAGGTGTCGGACAAATTAACCGCGCGGTGCAGGAGGTCAATGATTTGGCACGGAAGAATAAGGATAGCATTGAAGGATTGGCGGAGGAAGTGGAGAAGTTCAAAGTATAGTTGGTAATTTGTAATGGGGAATTATCGCCGTCGGGAAGTCGTGATTTTCCAGCGGCGTTTTTTATGTGGTGTCGGGGAAAGTTGTACTTTCCGATGGCAAATTATTTAACGCGTGATGTACAGAGAAGTCGTGCAAACGAACTACGCAACAAGTTTGCCCGTGGCAAACTTGGGCAGACTGCAAAATCAATAATAACTTTCATACTCAGTAAATGCAGTCTGCGAGTGAACGAAATGGCGGCAGGTGTCGGACAAATTAACCGCGCGGTGCAGGAAGTGAATGATTTGGCGAGGAAAAATAAAGACAGCATTGAAGGGCTGGCGGAGGAGGTGAGGAAGTTTAGGGTTTAATGCGGAATTGGGAATGCGTAGTTTTGTCCGTCTGCCGCATGCATTCCGCGCTCTCTGACTGCATAAAAAATCCCGCCTGTTACAGCGGGATTTTTGCATCGCTTAAAGCGTTTATTTATTCAAGCGCGCTTCAAGGTCGTCAAGGCAGGCGGTAAGTTCTTTGGGCAGGTGCGTGCCGAACTTCGGATAATGCTTTTCGCGGATATCCGTAATTTCTTTTTTCCAGCCTTCAACGTCGACGGAAGTAATCGCGCCGATGTTCTTTTTGTAGTTGTCGCTCAAGCCGTCCGTGTTGATTGCGCCTTCCTTGGGCATATAGCCGATCGGCGTGTCGACAAAGTTGTCTTTGCCGTCGCAGCGGTCAAAAATCCACGCGAGAACGCGGCTGTTTTCGCCGTAGCCGGGCCACATGAAATTATCGTCCGCGTCTTTCCGGAACCAGTTGACGTAAAAAATCTTGGGCAGTTTGTCTTCAGTCGACTTTTTACCGATGTTGATCCAGTGCTGGAAGTAGTCGCCCATGTTGTAGCCGCAGAACGGCAGCATCGCAAACGGGTCGCGGCGCACTTGTCCCACTTGGTCGGAGATGACGGCAGCCGTAACTTCCGAGCCCACGATTGAGCCGAGGAACACGCCGTGATTCCAGTTCCGCGCCTGATGTACGAGCGGAACGGTTGACGGGCGGCGTCCGCCGAAGAGGAACGCGCTGATCGGAACGCCTTTGGGGTCTTCCCAGTTGGGCGCAATGCACGGACACTGAGAAGCGGGAGCCGTAAAACGGGCGTTCGGGTGCGCGAGGCACTGCGTTTTGTCTTTGGGGCTCTTGTCGTTTGCGGGTGCGGCTTTTTCTTCTCCGTGCCAGTCGACGACGTTTTTCGACTTAGGCGCATAGCCGATTCCTTCCCACCACACATCGCCGTCGTCAAGCACGCAGTTCGTAAAGATCGTATTTTTTTCCGCAGCGCGCATCGCGTTGTAGTTTGACTCGTCGGAGGTTCCCGGCGCGACGCCGAAAAATCCGTTTTCAGGATTGATTGCGTACAGTCTTCCGTCTTCGCCGAATTTCATCCATGCAATATCATCGCCGACCGTCTCGACTTTCCAGCCGGGAAGCGTCGGGCGGAGCATCGCAAGATTCGTCTTTCCGCAGGCGGACGGGAACGCGCCCGTAATGTATTTAACTTCGCCTTGAGGATTCGTCAGTTTGAGGATGAGCATGTGCTCGGCAAGCCAGCCTTCGTCGCGGGCAAGAACGGATGCAATGCGGAGCGCAAAGCATTTTTTTCCGAGTAGGGCGTTTCCGCCGTAGCCTGAGCCGTACGACCAAATCAAGCGCTCTTCGGGGAAATGACTGATGTATTTGTTCGCCATGTCCGCGCAAGGCCACACTCCGTTGTCCTTTTCGCCTTTATTAAGCGGCTTTCCGACTGAGTGCAGACAGGGAATCCACGCGCCGTCGGTGCCGATGTTTTCCAAAACTTTCGTGCCGACGCGCGTCATGATGTCCATATTGCAGACGACGTATGCGGAGTCGGTTACTTCTATTCCATTCTTTCCGATTGCAGAGCCGACCGGTCCCATGCTGAACGGAATGATGTACATGGTGCGTCCGCGCATACAGCCCTTGTACAGTCCTTTCATAGTTGCTTTGAGTTCGTCGGGATTGATCCAGTGGTTTGTCGGGCCCGCATCGTCTTCTTTTTTGGATGCGATATAGGTTCTGTCTTCAACACGGGCAACGTCCGACGGAAGCGAACGGAAGAGAAAACTGTTGGGCTTTTTGGTAAGCGGAGTCGCAAGCCCTGCGTCCACCATTTCTTTCATCAATCTGTCGTATTCGGCGGTAGACCCGTCGCACAGATAAACGTTGTCCGGTTCGCACATTTTGACGCATTCTTCAACCCATGCCTTAATTCCGGCATGTTTAATGTCTTTAATATCCATAATGAACTCCTATCGGGCATTCCCGTGTGTTTTGTCAAGCGGGAATATACAGTTTTTTGCGTATGTTTGCAATTCGCGAACGGGAAAACGGGGTTTTACAGATAGAGCGGAGTTATCGTTCGCTGCAAGTTTTCGTTGGGCGGCATAGAACGGTGTTCAAAAGATTTTACGTTATGTCCGCCCACCCAAGTTTGCGGAGCGCAAACTTGCGGAAAAATAGGGTGTGGGGAAAGCGTTGTAATTAGGAATTAGTAATTTGTAATTGGAGGAAAGGTAAGAATGCAGGGACGAGGCAAGCAAACTTGGCAGGGCGCCATTTTACTGCAAGTTTTCTGCAAGAAAACTTGTTAGGGCGGTATATCCATGTTATCGTAAAACTCCATTCTCTGCCGCCCGTCAATTACGGCATTCCTAATTATGAATTAATAATTGATACTGCGCATAATGCATATTATAATTCGGTTATGAAGGATAGAGAGCTGTTAAAACTCTTTCTAAAAAACAGCTGGCGAGAGGTGCGGATTACGGGAAGTCATCATATTTTAGAAAAAGACAAGCAAACCGTATCAATTCCCGTGCATGGTAAAGATATGAAAAAGGGACTTGAAGCGGCTTTGTTGAAAAAAGCGGGACTAAAATAAAGGAGAATGATATGAATGTGATTTATCCGGCAATATGCCATTATGAAGACGGCGGGTATTGGAGCGAATTTCCCGACTTGGACGGCTGTTTTTCGCAGGGCGACACTGAAAGAGAAATTATAGAAAACTCGCGGGAAAGTTTGGAAGGCTATATTTTGACGTTGCTTGAACGCGGTATAGAGTTGCCGAAGGCAAGTACGATCCGTGGGCTGAAAACTGCCAGAAACGATTTTACCACATACATTGAATGCCCCGTCTCTAGCGGCACAACCTATATTCGTAAAAGCGTTACCGTCCCTGAGTGGCTCTGCGTCAAAGCGGAAAAGATGGGCATTAATTTCAGCCGTACTTTACAGGAAGCTTTGTTTCAAAAAATACGGACGGGGGCGGGCGGCGGAGAAATGAGTTTGAAAGATTAAATGGAGGTTCCGCCCGCTGCAAGTTTGCCAAAGCAAACTCGCGGATAAATGAGCTTAAAGGACGGCAATCCTAATTCATAATTGTTAATGCATAATTATGAATTCCTAATTGTATTTTCCGTCTTCCGCAGCGGAAAATAATTTTATTCAAAGGGTATTTTACAAGATAAACCGCACCGTGCGCAACCGCTAATTAGGAATGGGGGATTGATCCCACAAATCCTGTTTATTGCGAGTTTTGCGTTAGCAAAATCTCGAGCGGGCGGGAATCTGGTTACGTCATTCAAACGCCATTCTCCGCCGTCGGCCGTATCTCCTTGCGCACAACTTTTGTTTTTAGTACAATTAAAGTCATAAAGTTTGATTTCAGAACTTGCAGCAAATCCGCCGCACAGTCGGCACAATCAAAATTCATGGTGGCTTTATGTTTTTACAGCAGCTTATTAA
>JBQNBN010000105.1:0-7294 GCA_052169915.1 Treponema sp. | reverse complement strand
CAATCGGATTTGTTATATCTGACGCGCCATGACAGCGTGAACGAATTGCAGCGGTATATGTCGCATATTACGCCTGAAATGGAACGCAAAAACAAAGAGGCGGCATATTTGTTTGAAAAAATCATCGCGTGAACCGCCGTTTTTAGCGCATTCGCATTTTCTTTTTCTCTCCCCTTAAAACCTTGCCGACGGCAGAGGTTTACCCCGTCATGCCCCGAAAGACAGAAATACGGCATAAAAAATCACTTTTTTTAGAAAAATCGCAAAAAACTTATAAAAAAATGTTGACAGAACGAATTTGTCGCTATATTCTAAAGCCATAATAAAAGTGTAGTAAAGGTGTAGGAAAAGCAGCACCGAAAAAAGCAAAAAACGGCGTTTTTCATGCTTAAAACAGCCGTTTTCATGGTGTAGAATTACGCGTTCCTAATTAAAAAGAGGTGAACGATGACTGCATTTTTTAAGAATACAAAGATTTTTGCCGTCGGCGCGCTCGTAAGTTTGTGCGGCGTGGTGTTTGCGCTGCCGGGTTTTACGCCGTCTATTCCGGATTCTTCGGGCGAATACGTATATTTTTGCGACACGACTTTTTACCGCACTTCGTACGTCGGCTTTTTGGCGTACGACGAGCGCACATTTGCCGCGCGATATTTTGCGCCCAAAGACGACAAAGCGAAACTTCCGGCAAAAAGCATAGAAATCTACGTTACTATCAATCCCGACGCCGCGCACCTTGAAATCACCGGTGAAAAAATCGGCTCAGGCGTTGGTCCTGACGATACGGAAATCGTCAATTACCTGCACGATCTCATGTACGAACTTTCAGCGCGGCGCATAAAGGCGGGGAATGTGGAGCCTTTGCGTATCGACGGGCAAAACGGCTTTCTCCGCAGCGGAGCCGTAAAAAAGAACGAAGATTTTATGCAGTTCGGCGGCAGGGTTACGGTTTACTACGACGCGCTCATTCCGCTGTTTAATATCAAGTTGATTGAAGACGCGGCGGGCAAAAACGCATTTTATGCAGTCGCCGCAGGCAGACTTCTCACCTCGTCAGACCGCTCGTTTTCCGACTTTGCGGGCTTTCCGGCAAAATACGCGGACAATCGGCACGTTTTTAAAAAGTCGAAAGGCGAAAAAATCGAATGCGATTTGCCGGACGGACGAAGCGTTACGCTGGATAAAAATTGGACGCAGCGCATGGAAAACTTGTGGGCGTGCAAGGACGCGGCGATTCTTTCTGCAGGCGCGTTTAATCAGACGGCGGACAGCGCGGCTGCAAAGACGGACGGAATTCCGTTCGGAATGGTGCGGCAATTGTTGTTGAGCACTGACGGCATGTACATCAATCTTTCGGAGGCGAAAATCGCGTATACAGTCGACTCTTGTGCAGTCGAATTGATTACATTCCAACCGGAAACGGGAAGCGTAATGAAAAATTTTAAAACGCTCTCGCAAAAGGACGGCGGGCTTTATTTGTTTGCGATGTCCGTTTTTTACAATATTTACAGCAAAAACAAAACGTATTTTGACGCAGTCAGAAAGTCGTATGCAGTGAAAGACTGATTCAAGATGAATTATACGTACTCGCTCAACACGTTTTTGCGCGTTTTTACCGCGCTCGTTTGCTATGTCTACGCAACTTTATCGTTTTCCGAACTGGGCGGCGGGCGCGCGAACCGCTATTTTGGTTTTGCAAACCTTGCGATGGGAAGCGGCGCGCTGCTCGACAGCATTCAGATTTTGATTTTATCGCCGCGCCATATCATTTTGGTGCAGGAACTCAGTTACATAGCAAAAGAGATCGCAGTCTGTTCGCTGTTTTTATTCAGCGTTCATTTTTCAACGTTCAACCGCAAAAAAAACGCGTTTTCTGCGCTGTATCTGATCCCGCTGGTATTTTTTCTGGCGGCGGCGGCAAAGTATCTGTTTACCAAAAACGATTTTTTCCTGCGCCTGCCTCCCGCAAGGACGGTGAACGCGGGATTTATGCCGGGATATTTTTATCCCAAGCGGACGCCGTATTTTATTCACGCGTTTTACACAATCGGACTTTTCGGCGGATTGACGGCAGTGTTTTCCGTCCGCAGCATCAAAAACTTTTCGGAAAACAAACGAATTTTTTTGTTTTTCTTTGTCGGAATGTCCATATTTATGATTCCGAGCCTGCATAAATTCGTCATTGAAAACTTTACGAATCGGCATTATTCGCATACGCAGGAATATTTCCATTCCTTTGCCGAAATCTGTATGGTGTCGTTCGGATTTTTTGCAATTCATTCGAATAAAAATCAGAGGTGCGTAAGCCTTTGCAAGAGAAGTCTCTACGAATCTCCGTCGCAGCCGATTTTTATCTTCAATGCTGAAAATAAATTTTTGCACATGAATGCGTCCGCAGGAGATTTTCTCGACTCTTACCGCGTTCAAATAAAAGAGTTTCAGTATTTTAAAGAAATATTTTCCGATGACAAATTCCGCATTCTCGGCAATGCGGAAAGCCGCCAAGCGGTGAGCGCGTTTTACGTTTCCAGCGTTGAAGATGGAAAATTGTATTACGCCAAAATAGTGAAAATCGCTTCCAACGGCGGCACGCTCGGCTCGTATCTGAGTTTATCCAATCTGGATTTTTACGAAGGAATTATTAAAAATCTGGAAAAAACCGCGTACATAGACGAATTGACGGGACTGAGGAAGCAAGATTCTTTTGTGCGCTATGCGGCGAACGCGATAAACCGCGCGGCGGAGCCGCTGCTATTACTGTGCTTTTCAATCGATAATCTTGAACTTATAAACGGCAATCTCGGTTTTCAAAGCGGCGATGAGTATATTCGGAGGTTTGCTTTGATTGTTCAAAAATCGCTGCAGGCGACCGTTTTTTCCGCTTTTCCGCCGGAGAAGCCTGCCTTTGAACTTTTTAGAATCTACGGCTCGATATTCTCTGCCGTCATTCCCGTTTCCGAAGAAAGCAAACTGCCCGTCCTCTTGAACTATATGAAGCAGAGTTGTTCGGCGTATTCGCGGAGAAAGAAATTGAAACTTACATTTTCCGCCGGATATTCGACTGCCGACCACCGGACGCAAAACGCATGGGAAGCCTTTCACGAAAGTTACGCCAATATGCTATTAAATAGAAAAAATAAAAACTCCGGCGCGGCCGACGACGGGTCAAAATCCTGAACGCGACAGCGGCGAGCCGATCCACTGCCCTTCGCTTCCGAGATAATCTTTGCGCCGCCCTTCGATTAAAAACTGCACGCTTTTGACTGTCGGAAACTCCGTCGCCGTGTAGACAATCTGCATAAGCTGCGCGATGTATCCTTCCACTCCCACGGAATTGAATTCGAAGTTCTCATTGAAATTGAGCGTTGCAACTCCGTCGCTGACTGCCGCGCCTAACAATTTTGTGCCGGCGGGAATGAGCGTCATGCAGTTTTTTGCTTGTTCGTCGGGCAGAGGACCGGCAAGCAGGGCGTTGAGGGCGTCCGTCATGGGGGACTCGGACTTGGAAAGCCTCCGCGTTACGATTTTCCGGCTCACCGAACCGTCAGAATCGATGACGACAAAGCATAATGAAACCTCCCGCATCGGAAGAGCGGGCTTTGGCAACGGCTGCATGCGCTCGTTTTGCGTTTGCGTTTCCGTTTGCGATAGGACGCCGCTGCTTTGGCGTTCGGCGGCGGACGGTTTTTGTTCGGAAGAAGGCGCGTCATCGGAGATGTTATCGCTCTCTGAAAGGGGCGGCTCCGTTTGCAGCGGATTCAAATCGACTGGAAATGCGGGCGTTCCGCCGTCTTCGCCGCTGGGATTTACTGCGTCCGTCTGCGGAAATTCTGCTCCGTCCGTTTGCGTTTCGCGCCCAGGCGGCGTTCTTTGCGGCAATAAATCTATTTCAATGTCGCTGCCGTCGTCCGTCTTTTCGTTCACGCCAAGCGATTCATCCGTTTTATGATTTTTTATAAACTCAGGCGTTGTGCCGAACACGCGGCCGAAAAAATCCGTCTTTTTAAGGTTGATCAGAATTCGGTCTTTTTTTACAAAAAAAATAATGAGTAAAACGATAACAAATAAAAACCAACTGGCGGCAATCAAACCGGCGTTCTTTTTTTTACTCGGCATGGGCGCATTATAAGGAAAATAAAAAACGCTGTCTATTCGAGAGGGAGGGAGGGATTTGTAATAATCCAGTTCGGAAACTTCAGTTTCAGAACTGGTTACTTTGAGATGCGATGTTTTAAGTCGTGCTATTTCAACGACTTAAAACTCGTCAACCTGAGCGATAACGAAGTTATCGAACAGGTCTAATTCGTGATGAGGAATGCGTAATGAGGAATTGCGGGCGGCAGGCGGTAGAGAAATAAGTCTGAATGGTAAAATGGAGTTGCCGTCTGCACGAGATTCACGGATGGATAGAACTTTATTTGAAGGATTTAACATAGTTCCCCTATCCGCACGAGTTTTGTTGACGCAAAACTCGCGGGAAATGGTGTTTTATGACTTGGGGTATGTAAAGGCGAGCTTGTACAATGGAGAGGTAAGTATTACCGCCCTCCGAAAACACAGTTTCACGGCGACAGACAAAACTACGCCTTACGCATTCCCCCCTCCCCCCTTCAAAATCACTCCACCTCCGTCAGTAAATCCTCATCTTCCCTGTCGCGATACGGATATGCGCGCGCCGCTTCTGTCTTGGAGTGCGTGTCGTACCACACCTGCGCGTAAAAGGGGACGTGCGCGGCTTCTTTGTCAAACGTCCACGGAAGCGCCTCACAGCAGACGGGGCACCAAAAGCCTGCTTTGAGAATTGTAAACGGATTTGCGGAAAAAACGTGGCCGTTCCGGCATTTCCAATCGAGTTTTTCAAAGAGCGCGCCCTTCGTCATGCGACAAGACTCGACGGAGCCTCCGCGGAATGCAGCGGCGCTTTTCATATCTTCCATATCGAGTTCCGAATCGATTTTTGACTTGTCGTAGCCGTGGTCAAGCGCAAACCGAGCCGCCTTCGATTCGTCTTTTAAGTCTTCGTAATCGATAACGCCGTCGGGCGAACGGTTTTCGGCAAGCAACGGAAAGTTTTTCCAGTCGCGCGAGATTTTATTGAATTCCTCGACGCCGCCCCAAAACGCGTCAATTCGACCTTGTTTCTTCAAACGAATCCAATTCATCGGAGCGTTGCTGTCAGTCAGCAGTCGTTCGATTGCCAATTTTTTGATAATCGCGGCAGGGACGAGTTTTCCAAGTTTGTAATACCAAAGCGACTTTGCCATTCTCCGCCAAAAATCTTCTATTGATTCACGGCGAAAGTTGAGGAGGTTTTCAAGAATGTGCGAATCCGAAAACCAAACGCCGTGAAAGTTCCGCGGAATGTTCCAATGCGGTTCAAAAAACGCTTTTGCATTCGCTCCCATAAGTCCAAAGCCGTGGTTGAACGTTTCATAGCCTGTCTCGCGGCACGTTTTTCCGCCGCCGATATTGTAAGCGCCGCGCCAAAAATCGCCGAGTTTGCTTTCGGCGTCGCGGTCGATGAGATTTTTTATCAAACGTCCGCTGTCGCTGTCCGTAACCCATTCAAGCGGCGCGTTCCAGCACGTGTGGAACATCAGTCCGTCGTTCATGTTGTTCAAAAGAAAATATTTGTGGTAGACGGCAGTCTGTCTGAGCACCGCCCAATGCAAAAGTCCGCTTTCAAGGACGTAGCGCTCGCCTTTGATTTTTGCCGCCGAATAATAATCGTAAGCGCTCGACATGACGGGGTCTCCCATCCGCGCCCACGGATGGCGGTGATTGCGGTTGCCGTACACCGCGACGGTCGAAATATGCACCAGTTTTACCGTATCCGCGCGGCCGGAAGAGGTAATCGCGTCGACGATATTTTTTGTCCCGCCGTAGTTGACTGCAAAGGTGTTGTTGGGATTGTGGTCGGCGCGCGGCGGAATGACAGCCCCGCAGTGAACGACGTAATCCGCGCCTGAAACGAGACGTTCAACGGCGGCGTAATCGGTAAGGCTTCCGCGCACGATTTGAATGCGCCCGCGCCCTTTTTTCAGCAATTTTTTGAAAAAGCGGCGGACATGATTTTTGTGATGGAGCAAAATCTTGAATTCGTAATCTTTTTCAGACTGCAAAAGATGCGACAACACTTCGCCGCCCATCGCTCCCGTAGCGCCGGTGAGCGCAATCAGTTTTTTTTCAGACATGAGCGAATTATACGGGTATCGTCATTTTGGGGTCAAGTCGCGGGCGTGAAGACAAAGTTTGACTGACTTAACGGGATTACCGCCCGCTACAAGTTTGCCGGAAGCAAACTTGAGGGTAAATGAGGCTAACGGGGACGTGTTTTATTGTTCTCTCGTGGTATTTTTGCTGTGAGTGAGGGGAAAAACGGTGTTTAACAGACTTAACGAGGTTGCCGCCTGCTGCAAGTTTGCCGGAAGCAAACTTGAGGGTAAATGGGGCTAACATGGAGGCGTTTTGCTGTTCTTACGTGGTATTTTGCAAGCGTGAGGGAATAGAAATTGTCGTCTTATGCGCACCGCAGCGTTTCATTTCTTCTATATCGCATCGCCAATCCCGTGTTTCTTCGAAATACAGGATTTTTTATTTTCAGAAGAAAATTGAATAGAAAAAATGTGCGAATGCAAAAATATTTTTTCCGCGCCGGTAAATCCGCAAGCGGGTGAAAGATGCGGGTAACTCCGCTCCAAGACGGAAACGGCGCGCGCAACGGCGGCTTTAGCCTGCGCCGGATTGACGCGGAAAAGGCTGCAAGCCGTTGGAGCAGAAAGCCGGTTGCAAACTGCGGTTGCGCCCATCCTGCAAACGCTGAAATGAAAACCGGCTTTGATTGTTCAAGCGGAGCGTCAAGTTTCCAGTCAATCAAAACGAATAAAATCGACTGGAAAGACGCCGTTCACGGACGGGAAATAAATTTGTTTTGCCTAAACTCAAGTTCATTCCATTCGTGTTACGCTGTATTCCGTTTTCGCTTTACTTGGCATTCAGTACAAAATAGATATAATCGTTTTCCGGATTGAATGCGGCGTTTGCCGCGCCTTCAGTTCCAAATACTATATAGGAGATTTTTACATGGATTTTCAAGAAAACGCAATTAATGCGGATTTTTCAAAGCGGATTACGGCATTACGCTTTATTTTAGCGTGCTTTGTCGTATTTATTCACAGCGAAACGACGACAATCAATTTTGCCGGCGGCGAGTTGGTGCCGAACATACCGGTATGGGTAAGGGTAATCAGCAGCCTTATCACCGGCACGACGGGGGGGGGGGGGGGGGGGCTGTCCC
>JBQNBN010000104.1:0-7338 GCA_052169915.1 Treponema sp. | reverse complement strand
CAAAGCACCGTTTCCCCCACGAGCATACCAACCGGTAAGCCCGCCTCATCGAAACACCGCTCCGCCGTTCACATTCCGCAACGCCCGGCTTTCGCATAAAGCCCCGTCTTCTACAACCTTCCCAAAAAACAAAGCCGCAACAAACAAACCGTGCCCCCAAAGCACCGTTTCCCCCACGAGCATACCAACCGGTAAGCCCGCCTCATCGAAACACCGCTCCGCCGTTCACACTTCACAGCGCTCGGCTTCCGCATAAAGCCGCGTCCTTCCACAACTTTCCCAAAAAACAAAGCCGCAGCAAACAAGCCGTGTCCCCAAAGCACCGCTTCCCCCACGAGTTTGCCGCATGGCAAACTCGGTGCAGGCGGCGCCCCGTTGCATCTTTCAAACCCTCGTTCTCTGCCGCCTGCTTACTGTACCAACTCGTCTTCGCCGGAACGCGCAATAACGATTTCGCCTGAGTCTTCAAGGCGGCGGATTGTAGAAACAATCTTCTGCTGCGCCTCTTCAACGTCTTTCAAGCGCACCGGCCCCATAAATTCCATATCTTCTTTGAGCATACTCGCTGCGCGCTTGGACATATTGCGGAAAATCTTGTCCTGCACTTCCGTATCGACGGATTTAAGCGCTTTTGAAAGTTCCTGCGTATCCACTTCGCGGAGAACCTTCTGAATGGCGCGGTCGTCGAGCATAACGATATCTTCGAAAACGAACATGCGCTTTTTGATTTCTTCCGCCAAATCCGGATCGTCTTCTTCAAGCGATTCGATAATCGCTTTTTCGGACGAGCGGTCGACAAGATTCAATATTTCTACGATGCTTTCAACGCCGCCTGCCGCCGTGTAATCTTCGGAAGAAAGCGTTGAAAGTTTCTTTTCAAGAACGCGCTCAACTTCGCGTAAAACGTCCGGAGACGTCCTGTCCATCGTCGCAAGCCGCTTTGACACCTCCGGCTGAATATCTTCCGGCAGGTTTTGCAAAAT
Organism: Treponema sp.; assembly: GCA_052169915.1. Lineage (GTDB taxonomy): Bacteria > Spirochaetota > Spirochaetia > Treponematales > Treponemataceae > Treponema_D. Next base: position 6,355 of record JBQNBN010000104.1, on the reverse strand, counting down.
GACCGCCGCCTTTCCCGGCTCAAGATACGCCAAAATCAAGGCGATTGTCTGCGGGTATTCCTGCTGAATAAAGTTCAGCAAGTGCGCAGGATCGGTGCGGCGGATAAAGTCAAACGGACGAACCTGCAAGGAACTCGTAAGCCGGTTGATAATATCGACTGCCTTTTGACTTCCGAGCGACTTTTCAAGCAATTCGCGGGCGTAATCGATACCGCCGGTCGTAATAAAGTTCTGCGCCGCCATCAACTGCTGAAATTCTTCCAAAACAGCGTCTTTATATTCAGCATCGACTGTTTCAAGTCGTGCAATTTCAAAGGTGAGCGTTTCAACTTCGTCTTCTCGCAAATGCTTCATCACTTCCGAAGAAACGTCGCTTCCCAAAGACACAAGGAAAATCGCCGCTTTTTGTCTGCCGTTGAGACTTTTGTAGTCCTTACGGTCTTTTTTGGAGGACGCGGGTTTTAAGCTGCCGGGCTTAGGCACCGGTTTGGGATTCGATTTTGAAGCCGTGCTTTCGTCTTCTGCCATTTTCTATTCCTCCATAAGCCATGTGCGGATAAGCATTGCAACGTCTTCAGGATGCTCTTTTGCAAGATTGATTGCATTTTCCTGAAGTTCCGCGCGCCGAGATTCCTCGACGGACATTGTAACCTGCATGTTCGCATCGTCTTTCGCTTCCCAAAGCGCCTTTTCGCGCTCCGCCTGCTGACGTCTGAGCAATTCTTCTTCATGCAGCCGTCTGCGCCGCTCAATTTCTTTTGTGATGACGCGGAACATGATAAAGCCGATAAGAATAAGCGCCACTGCCGCAAGAACGAGCAATACCGTGTTGCGCGTCTGCTGTTTTCTAAAGTAAGACGAATCCTCTGCGGCAAACTGCGCCTTCCGGTCAAATTGAATGTTCGTAACGGTAACCAAATCCCCGCGGAGACGATCGTAACCGACTGCGGCGCGCACGTATTCGGTGAGGTCTGAAAGTTCCTGCGCCGGAACTGCCGTATATTCGCGGGCAAGACCGCCCGTTTTATCATCGATAAGATACGCGTGCGTTTTGGGATCGCGTTTAATATCCCAGACGCCGTCTACGTTGACGGAAACGGTGCGCCGCCCAAGTTGGGGCGCAACCTTTTCGGACGTCTGCGTCGTGTTGATAACGTTGTTTTGCGTAACGCCCGTCTGCGTAGAGCGTCCGATAACGTTCAACATATCCGAATACACCGGCGGCGTCTGACCTTCAACTCCGGACGGTCCTTCCGGACTAAAACCCGTACCCTGCCATTCGTTCGTAACGGTCTGGACGGAGAGCGGAAGCGTATCGCGGTACTCTGAATCGTCGTAAGGCGTGTCGGGATTGTCCGGCTTTATCAAAACCGGCGAGTAAATCGTCGACGTGCTGGACTTTTCTGACATATCCATATCGACGGTAACGTTTAAGTCGCGGATACGATCGTCGGTATAAAACTGCTGCAAGGCTTTTAAAACCGCCGCGCGGAGTTTGGCTTCTTCTGCGTGACGGAGTTTTTGCTGCTTTTCGATTATCGAAACGCGGTCGCTTTCCGCCATGCCGTCAAAATCGTTTAAGATATTGCCTTCAGAGTCTGAAATCGTCAGGTTTTCTGCGGAAAGTCCTTCCACTGCGCTTAAAATGAGCCGCTGAATGCCGAGTACGCGCTTCCTGTCAAGGGCGATGCTGCTGTTCGGAGTCGTTTTAAGGATAACGCTTGCCGAAACCGGCTTTTGGTCGGCAGCAAATAAAGCGTTGTCCGGCAGCACAATCGTAACGAAAGCCGCGCTGATGTCGGAAATCGCTTCAAGATGCTGCTTGAGCGACTGCGTAATCGCGTTTTTTAAGCGCACGTTTTGTTCGGCATCCGTCGTAGACCAACTGCGCTCGTAATAACCGGCAAACGGGTCGATATTCGACGGCACAAGCCCTTCGCTGATGAGGATGCTGCGCATTTTACGCGCCGTGTCCTTGTCGGCAACGGAAATATAACCGTCGTCGGAAACGTGCGCTTCTACGTTCTCTTGAGAAATGCGATCGAGTATCTGGCTGCGCGATACTTCGTTTGTAACGGGCGCGTTGAAGATACGCACCGTTGTGGGAGCGGAAGATACGCGCGCCGCCACAATGACGGCGGCGACAACGGCGACCGCAGCGCCCACAAGAATAACTTTTTTAATGACGGAACCCGTTTTCCAAAAGTTCTGTAACTTTCCCGTCATCGTTTTGAGCCATTCGTTCATGTGTTCCCTCCCGTGAACGAACTCTGAGAATATTTATCCAATACTCTACCAGATATAAAGAATTCTGAAAAGCAATATAAGAATGGAATAAAACTTCTCTTATATTCTTATCAAAACTTCAAGACAACCGAATGCGTTGATTTCAAGTCCATCCGGCGTTTCCTGCACTACCGCGTAGTCGTTATTTCAGACCAGCCCTGCACCAAACGGTCGATAACCGTCTTTGCCAAATTAAGCGACATTCTCGCCTTTGCCATCGCAACCGTAACATCATGAATATCGACTGATTCAGGCTCGGTTATGAGTTTCCGCTCAATATCGGCGACGTTCATCTGCTGGTCATTCATTTTGTTGACGGCGTCAATCAGATAATTGTCGAACGAAACGCGCGTTTTTTCCGCAGCGTCGCCGGCGGCGTTTGTAAGCCCCGTATCGATACGGACTGAACTAATCGCGCCGGACGCGTTTGAAGTAATTTTTGAACTTCCGTAGTGCGCTTCCTCGCTCCGCGCCATCTGCAATGTTCCGAATTCGGGAATCTTCATTTTCTACCGCCTTTTTCTCATTATTCTTCTATTTTAATATGCCGACTTTAGCGGCCGATTTCCAACGCTGCTGAAAACATCGACTTTGCGCCTTCAATCACCGTTGAATTCGCTTCGTATGCGCGGGACGCGGCAATTAAGTCAACCATTTCATTGACGATTTTTACGTTCGGATATTCCACGTAGCCAGCGCGGGGACCCGTTTTAATCGCGTCGGGATTATCCGGATCGTAGATAAACGTGCCTTCCGACATATCTTTAACGATTTCGCGGACGCGGACGCCTTTTCCCGGTCCCTGATCCAAATTGGATGGCGCAAAAGGACTTCTCCACTGCACGTTTTTGTCCGCAATCGGTTCAAAAATAACGCGTGAACGTTTGAATGCGCCGCCTTCCTGCGTCCGCGTTGTTGCCGCGTTCGCAATATTGTTGGAAATAACGTCCGAGCGGAGCCGTTCGGCGCTCATTCCCGTCGTCGCAATATTTATGCTCGTAAAAAGTCCCATTTTATACTCCTATTAAACCTGTTCAGAAACTTCCGTTTCGGAACAGAGTACCTCGAAATACGATGTTCAAAATCGTGCTATCTGTACGATTTTGAACTCGCGGACATGTTCGACAACGAAGTTATCGAACATGTCTAATTACGCCGCGCTAGTCCGCCGCGCCGTTTAGAAATCCTACTTCCGCATTGCAATATCGACCTGCGAAAACTCAAAGCCGGTCAACTGCGTCAGCAGGCGGTACTGCATTTGAATCTGGAGAATCGCGTTCGCTTCCGTCTCCGCGTCGACGTTGTTGCCGTTCGCTTTTGCCGCCGTCGTATAATCAAGAACACGGCGTGGCTCGACGTCGCGGTAGTCGTACGGTTCATTGAGCGCGATATGCCGCGCGTCGGTACGCGTCAACTGAAAACCGTTTTTCGCCTTTTCTTCGGAGTCAAAGGCCCTCTTGAGTTCGCTTTCAAAATTGACCGTTGTCCGCTTAAAATTGGGAATGCCTGCGCTTGCAAGGTTATTTGCGCTCACCTGATAGCGCAATGCGTTGGCGTCCAACGTACGGTGCAATAAATCAACAGATTTCGTAAACGTGTTCATACTATAAATGTCGGAATTTTATAAGCGGAGTTTAGCGCTTTGTCTGCGGGTGACGGAGAACGTTGTTTGAAAGACGTAACGGTTTTTCACCCGCACGAGTTTATCCACTCCCCTACGGGGTATGGATAAACTCGCGGGATAATGGTGATAGGGAAGACGCGGCATTGTATAGTGGTTACTTCAAAGGATTTCTAAAGAACTACATTTTACCCGCCGGTTTTTGCCGGACGGCAAAAACCGGGGTGAGCGGCACACCGTCAAATCTATAAAATACGTAATAACCGCTCACCGCCGCCTGCCGCCATGCCACAATTAAAAATAAAAAAAATTGCTTGCAATATCTTTGCTGCCGCTATAAAATTATTTTATGAAAAAATTACGGGATCCGTTGACACCGGCGGCAGAAATCACTAACTTACCCCCCCCCCCCCCGAACTCGGCAGAAAAACCGTTCGATAGTCTTCCATTCTTAACAATCGCATTTAATTTCTTCTATATAATACAACGCAATTTACGGCTCGGACGCTGTTCAAGTCGGCATACGATAAACCTCTTTGGCGCGCGTCATTCAGGACTTTCCCCGCCGCGCTTTTCCAGTCGCTCATACCAATAACAAGCGCAGTTGCGTATACAACGAATAGAAGGAGATTTATATGGCAAAGAGATTTTCATTGAAGAACAAATTGGTTTTGATTTTCGGTGCGTTGGTTGCGCTGGCGTCGTCAATCGAAGGATTGCTTGCAGTCCGCATTGCGCGGAATGCGGTAAGCGAAAAAGTCGAAGCGCAGTTGACCGACAAAGCGGCGAACACCGCCGAAATCATCGACGGGCGCATTACCGCTTTTGAGCAGTTCCTTGAAGGCGTGGCGCGGATGCCGGCGTTCAGAAATCCGAACATATCTTACCATGAAAAAACAATGCTTTTGGACAAAGAGGCGGCGAACAATCCGGATATTTTGCAGCTCAATATTGCCGATATGCAGGGCACCATTTATTTGAGCAACGGCAAGACGGCGGACTTGCGCGGCCTTGACTGGTACAAAAAATCCGGCGGCAAAAAGTATTTTTCAGAGCCCTTTACGTCAAAACTCGTCAATAACCACATCATACCGGCGATTATCCCCATGATGGACGATAACGGCGCGCAAATCGCCTCTCTTATTGCCATTATCTCAGGATCGTGGCTTTCCGACCAAATAAAGGACATCACAGTCGGCAGCACCGGCTATTGCTACATTCTCGGATCGACTGGAAATATCATCGCTCACAAAGACTTTGCGCTGGTCGAAAAGCAAACAAATTATCAACAGGAAAGCAAAACGGATCCAGCGTTCAAAGAAGTTGCCGCATTTGAAAAATTAGCAGTCGAAACAGAAGAATCCTCACTCGGCTATTACCACTACAAGGGACTGCACAAAATCGCATCCTACGCGACGATGAAAACGACGCATTGGACAGTCATCGTCTCCGCACCCGTCGGCGAGTTTATGGGGACAGTGAACGCGCTGCGTCTTTCCATGTTTGTCATCGGCGGCGTGATTCTCGTGATTGCAGTCGTCGTCGTATTTCTCACGGCGCGCGCAATCGTCAAGCCCATTCAAACGACGGTCGCGGCGCTGCAAAACATCGCGCAGGGAGAGGGCGACTTGAGAGTGCGGCTCCCCGTAACCGGCAACGACGAAATTACCGACTTGTCAGAGTATTTCAACGAAACGATTACAAAAATCGGCGACTCCATACGCGCAGTCGGAGCAAGCAGCAAGGTGATGGAAGAGATGGGTGACTCGTTATCGTCGGACATGACGGAGACGGCGAGCGCGATAAACGAAATCTCCTCGAATATCGACGGCGTAAAACAGCAGGCGATGACGCAGGCTGCGAGCGTTACCGAAACCGCGGGCACGATTGAAGAGATTATCCGTACGATCGAAACGCTAAACGGCAGTATTGAAACGCAGTCTGCGAGCGTGGTGCAGTCTTCGGCGGCGGTGGAAGAAATGGTCGCGAATATCGCGTCAATTACGCAGTCGCTTGAGAAGAGCGATAATATGGTAAAGAACTTAGCCGCCGCCACGTCGGAGGGCAAGTCGACTTTACTCACGTCCAACACCGTAACGCAAAAGATTGCCGACGAATCAGGCGGGCTTATTGAAGCGTCGAGCGTCATTCAAAATATCGCGTCCCAGACTAACTTGCTTGCGATGAACGCCGCTATCGAAGCCGCGCACGCAGGAGAAGCCGGAAAAGGGTTTGCCGTCGTCGCTGATGAGATTCGGAAGTTGGCGGAAGAGTCTGCATCGCAAGGCAAGGCGATTACCGACACGCTTAAAAAGTTGAGCGACGACATCAAAGGCCTGTCCGACTCATCAAAAATCGTTGAAGAAAAGTTCAACGCAATCTTCCAGTTGTCGGAAAACGTCCGCGCCATGAGCGCGCAGTTGACCGCCGCCATGCGCGAGCAGGAAA
>JBQNBN010000103.1:0-7757 GCA_052169915.1 Treponema sp. | reverse complement strand
GCAGTTTGCATGAGCAAACTGCTGGAGCTGAGTGAGGAGAGGCTGCAAGGAAATATGAGTGACAGAAGAAACCTTATTTCGTCCGCCCTGAGTTTTCCTTTGGGAAAACTCGCGTGAAACTGTGTTTGAAACTTTGTGTGAATGATGAAATGGAGTTATCCGCCCTCTGCAGTTTGCACAGCAAACTGCTATAGCTGGGTGAGGAACGGCGTCGCGTTCTGGTTGCCTCATTCGTCGCGGGGGAGAATGATGTTTGAATGATAGAGAAGTTCTTCCCGCCCTCTGCAGTTTGCATGAGCAAACTGCTGGAGCTGAGTAAGGAGTAGCGATGAGGAAATATGCGTGACAGAAGAAACCTTATTTCGTCCGCCCTGAGTTTTCCTTGAGGCAAACTCGTATAAAACTCAGTTTGAAACGATGTTTGAATGATACAGAAGCGCTTCCCGACCTACGCAAACCGCTATAGTTGAGTGAAGAGGGGCTTCGTGGTCAGGTTGCCTCATTCGCCGCGGGGAATGCTGCGGCTTTGTAATACTCGGCGGATTTTGGGTGCGGCTGCGTTGGGGGGGAATGTAGAGTGCGGTTTGTGACGCCGTCGGGGGCGGACACGCTGCAAGACGGCTTTCGTTCGGCGTTCTGCCAAATATTTCCTGTCGGCACGGGCGCATGGGGGAGCGGATTCGTGCGGAGAGAGGATGCGTCGCCGTACTTCGCCGCTTACAGTCGGGCTGTTGATTATTGACAATTTATTTCTTTAGTTCCATTGAAACAAGCGGCGATGCCTTGTAAAATACACTCCATCAATTTTGTTCAATTATGTGGAGTCGAAAATGAAAAGAAACGTATTTACGGGCGCTGCGGTTTTGTGCGCGGCGTTGTCGCTTGCCTCCTGCGCAAAACAGGGCGCAAAAAAGAATTTTACGCTTGCGACCGGCGGAACGGGCGGAACGTATTATCCTTTCGGCGGGGCGATTGCAAATATTTGGAACACGCACATCGAAGGCATGAACGTTACAGCGCAGGCGACGGGCGCGTCGGCGGAAAATCTGCGTCTTATCAGCATGGGAGAAGCGGAATTCGGGACGGTGCAAAACGACGTTATGGATTACGCTTACAACGGAACGGATATGTTCGACGGGCAAAAATTGCCGAACCTTGCGACAATCGGGACTTTGTATCCGGAACTCGTGCAGATTGCGGCGTCGAAAAACAGCGGAATAAAGTCGATTTCCGATTTTAAGGGAAAACGAATCTCAGTAGGGGATGCGGGAAGCGGCGTTGAGTTCAATGCAAAGCAAATCCTTGAAGGCTACGGACTGACCTTCGACGACATCAAAAAAAGCAATCTTTCTTTTAAGGAATCTGCGGACGGACTGCAAAACGGGACGCTTGACGCGTGCTTTATCACGGCGGGCGTGCCGAACGCGGCTCTGCAGGAACTTGCGTTTACGGCGGGACTTTCGCTTATTCCGATCGACGACGATATTGCGGACAAAATCTGCGCGGAGCATTCGTTCTATACGAAGTCCGTGGTTCCTGCGGGAACGTACAACGGCACCGAGGGCGACACTGCCGCGCTTGCGATTAAGGCGACGCTTGCCGTCAGCGCAAAACTTGACGAAGATACGGTGTACGCGATGACAAAAATTTTGTTTGAAAATCTTGCGCTTTTGGAGCAGGGGCACGCAAAAGGAAAGGAAGTGAGCGCACAAGCGGCGGTTATGGGAATTTCCGTGCCGTTTCATCCGGGCGCATTAAAGTATTACAAAGAAATCGGCGTTGTTGAGTAAGTTAAAAAAGTCGTTTCCGCTTATAGCGGCGCTCATTTTTGCGGCGGCTTTGTTTGTACCGTGTATTGACGTACTGTGCGTGAGCAGCCGCAAAAATCCTTTAGAAAAAGTGTATTCGCGGAAGGCGGCGCGCTCATTCGCTCTTTCGTATACCCATTCGGTGAATAAAGGGCGCGTCCGCGATTTTTACCGCTTTTCTCTGGCCGGGACGGTTCTGCTGGTAAAAACCGCTTTCGTTTCATACGGCGCGGGAATTCCAGAGCCGGAAGACTTAGGCGGCAATGCTTCAGGCGCGGTTTTCAGCGTTTCGCCCGACGCGTATGAGATTTCCGGCATGGACTTTGAGATTTCGCGCCTCGTTATGGCGAACGGGGTAACGGCAAATCATGCGATTGAAGTTAAGGGCAGTCGATTTTTTCTAAACGATTATTTTTTACCGCAGACATCTCTTGTTTTTGAGCGGAGACGGGTTTCATTCATTCAATATTGTACCACGAGGAGATTTCATTGAAGGACGAACACAAAAAAATGAAAACGCGGCACGAGGCAAAGCCGCACGACGATCAGCAGATTGAAAAAGTCATGGAGCCGATGATGCCCACGACAAACGAAGAAGAAATGAAAAACCTCATGCGAGAGTTGGACATTGACCAAGCCTACCGCGAACACAAATGCTGGCGGCAGTACATTACGATTGTCGTTTCCGTTTTGTTTTGTATATTCCAGTTGTACGCGACGCTTTCAGGCGTTGTTACCGCGCAGATTTTACGCGCGACGCACTTGGCATTCGTGCAGCTTTTGGCATTCCTTCTTTTTCCCGCGACAAAAAAAATGCCGCGCGATACGCTCCCCTTTTACGACGTCGTGCTCGGACTTGCGGGCGCGGCATGCTGGCTGTACATCGTCGTCAATTTCGACTCGATTGCGCGCCGCGCGGGAATGTTTGCGCCGTTTGACATAACGGTCGCCGTTATCGGAATTCTTATTTTGTTTGAAAGCTGCCGCCGCATCGTCGGACTTCCGATTATGATAATCGCAGGCGTTTTTATCTTGTACGCGTTCTTCGGCGCGTATTTCCCGGGCTTTTTGAATCACCGCGGCTACTCGCTCCGCCGCGTCGCCTCGCACCTGTTTTACAGCACGGAAGGAATCATGGGAACTCCGATCGGCGCGTGTTCGACCTTCATATTTTTGTTCATCTTGTTCGGCACGCTGCTTGAAAAAACGGGAATCGGACAATTTTTTATCGAAACCTGCAACGCGCTTGCCGGAGGCGCTTCCGGCGGGCCTGCAAAAGTCGCCGTGTTGACAAGCGCGCTTTTGGGCACCGTGTCGGGAAGTTCCGTCTCGAATACCGTCAGTTCGGGCAGTTTTACCATTCCGATGATGAAACGGCTGGGGTACAAGGGGGAATTTGCCGGCGCCGTCGAAGCCGCCGCGTCTACCGGAGGGCAGCTCATGCCGCCGATTATGGGAGCCGCCGCCTTTTTGATGGCGGAAAGCCTTGGAATGCCGTATATCAAAATCGTGCAGGCGGCGATAATTCCTGCAATCCTTTATTTTACGGGAATTTTTATCACCGTTCACCTTGAGGCAAAAAAACTCGGACTCAAAGGACTGCCTAAAGACCAACTGCCGAAATTCTTTCCGCTGCTTTTGCAAAAGGGCTATATGCTTCTTCCGCTCATCGTCATCGTCTTTTTCCTCGTGATTGGAAAAACCGCCGTCTATTCCGCCATTATGGGAATTATTTCGTGTATCGTTATCGGACTTGCAACGTCGTTCGCCGCGCTGGCGCAGGGAAAACGCCCGTCGTTCGGGCCAAGCGACTGGATTGAAGTGATGTGCACGGCTGCGCGGAATATTATCAGCGTTGCGATTGCCTGCGCGATGGCGGGAATCATTATCGGCGTTGTAACGCTGACCGGAATCGGCTTGAAATTCGGAGCGGGGCTTATTTCGATTTCGCACGGGGTTGCATTCGTTACGCTCTTTTTAACGATGATTTCTTCTATTATATTGGGAATGGGCGCGCCGACGACGGCGAACTACCTCATCACGTCCACGATTACGGCGGGCGCGATTGTGGGACTGGGCTTTGAACCGCTTGCCGCGCATATGTTCGCCTTTTACTTCGGCATTATCGCAGACATTACGCCGCCGGTCGCGCTTGCCGCCATTGCCGGAGCCGCCATTGCGCGCGCCAAACCGATAAAAACCGCCATGAACGCGACAAAACTTGCAATCGGCGCATTTATCATTCCGTACGTGTTCGTGTTCAATCCGCAAATGCTCATGATCAACACGACTGTCCTGCACGTCGTTTTGATAAGCATTACGGCTCTTATCGGCATGTTCGGATTAAGCGCCGCGCTTGAAGGCTACGCCCTCAGAAACGTAACGCCTTTCGGCCGCATTCTTTTCGCCGCCGCGGGAATCATGTGCGTGCTGCCGGAGTTCCGCTCCGACATAGCGGGAATTGTCATTATGGCGATTCTGATTGGGGTGCAGTGGGTACGGAGGAAGAGGGAAGGGTAATTCGTAATGGGGAATGCGGAAGGCGTGATTACGCACTACGCATTCCTCATTATATAATATCCCTTCCTCAAACTTCGTTTATCCTCAAGTTTTTCCCACAGGGGAAAAACTTGTCGCAGGCGGCAGCTCCGTTCTCTTTCGCGCTCCGTTCTCCGTCTCCTGCAAATCTCTCCCGCAAAACTCCACCCGAAGAGCAAGCTCAATCTTTCCTAACGCCATTTTTCTCGAGTTTGCCTCGGACGGTTGTTATGTCGTTAGAACGAAGGAACGTTGTTTCGTCCGCAGACGGACAGAATGTTTCGCATTTCAAACTCCTTTCTTTGCCGATTTATGCATTCCTTTGCTATATATGAGACGGAGGCTCTATGCGCACATCTTATACGGACTATTCCGAAATGTTTTTCAAACCGGCGGAAGACTTGACCTTCACCGACGACTTTATGTTCGGCGCCGTTATGAAAAATGAACGTATTTGCCGCGGAGTTTTGGAGCGGCTGCTGCGTATGAAACTTGGAAAAATAGAATATCCGGAGCTGCAAAAGTCCATAAGTCCGTTTTACGAAAGCAAGGGAATTCGGCTTGACGTGTACGCTGCGGATAAGTCCCGCGTCTTTGATATAGAAATGCAAACGTATGCTCCGCCGGACTTAGGTAAGCGCGCCCGGTATTACCAAAGCATGATGGACGCTGATAGCCTACTCAAAGGGCGGAGTTACAGCGAATTGAAAGAAAGTTTTGTCATTTTCATCTGCCTTACCGACCCGTTTAAATTCGGTTTACCCGCGTATACGTTCAAAAATTTCTGCGAGGAAAATCCTGCCGCAGCATTAAATGACAAATCGTATAAAGTATTTTATAATGCGTCCGCATACGGCAAGGAGCCTGATGAGGAATTGCGCGCGCTGCTGCGCTACATCAGCCGGAAACAGACAGGCAGTCTCTTTACCGATGAGATAAACGGACTGGTGGAACAAGTCAAACGGAACGAAACGTTCAGGAGTGATTATTTAGCAATGAATTTACGCGAATATGATTTAAGGCGGATGGGCAGAGAAGAAGGAATGCGGACAGGGATTGCTATAGGAGAGCAACGCGGCATTCAGGAGGGAATAGAAACAAATAAACTTGATAATGCAAGAAATATGCTGGCTGATAACATATCGCTTGAGCGGATTGCACGATATACAGGGCTTCCTCTCGACACTGTCCGCAAGCTCAAGGAAGAACTTTCCTCTACGCAATAAAAATATTAGTGATGACACGTCTGGAAGAGCTATTTTCACTTGAGGCGTGCGCGCGTTGCTATATCTTATGCTGAAACTCATGTTATTGCGGCGTTTTGATGATTTTGCAGCGGCATTCTCTGCTTCTCATTTTACGCAAGTTTTGCGTATGCAAAACTTGTAGCGGATGGAAGCTCCGTTAAATCTACCAAACTTCGTTATCCCATCCGCGCTGCGTATTTTTGCGCGAGACGTTTTGTTTTTTCCTCCGCAAGCCCGGAATAGCGCGCGGGATTTTGAAAAAACGTCTCTGCGTCGGAGATGCCGAGTTTTTTAAGCTGCGCGGTAATGCAGGCAAAAACGTCGGTGTTCCTTCTTAAAACGTCGTAAAAGGTTTTGCCGCTTTGTTCGGCTTCAAGCGTCAGTCTGCGGATAACTTCGTGCGCGTCGCTTACGCCGGATTCGGCAAGCAAAATGTAAGCGGGCTCGGCAAGGACGCCGCCTTTGACCTTTCCGCCTGCGCATTCAAGGTTTTTCGCCATGCTTTCGCGGTCGGACTGTAAACCGGACACGACTTTTTTCATGCGGCACACTGCCATCGTAAAGCCCGCAACGTAGTCGGTAATGAAACGCTGGCTTGCCGAATTCGTTAAGTCGCGCTGGTGTTCGGAAATCTGATCCATATAAAACGTTATGACGCGCGGACTCATCGCTTTCCACAGGGATTTTACGTGCTCGCTGTTCCACGGATTGCGTTTTTGCGGCATCGTGCTCGATCCGACCTGCGTCGCCGTAAAATATTCGAAAACCTCTCCGATTTCCGACCGCTGCAAATTGCGTAAATCGTCGGCGAGGTTTGCGATAATGCCGAACGCAACGTTGAATTCCAGCAAAAGCCTGAGCAAATATTCAGGCTCGGCAAGTTGATTTGAATATTCGCTCGGTTCAAGTCCGAGGAATGCAAGATAGCGTTTTTCCAATTCTTCGGGATTTTTGACAATCATGCACAGCCCGTTATACGCGCCGACGGGACCGGAAAGTTTGCCTTTGAGTTCTTTCGACAATTCCTCTATGCGGAGGATGGACTTTCCCAGTCGGCTTACGAATTCGACGATTGACCAGCCGAATGTAACGGGGACGGCGTGCTGTCCGTGCGTGCGTCCCGTCTGCGGTGTTTGGGCTTCGCGCTCGGCGACGGCGCACAGGGCTTTTTCAAGCGCTTTGAGTTCCGGCAAAACGACATTCCGCGTTACGTCTCGCATCCGCATTGAAAGCGCCGTGTCCAAAATGTCCGCGCTCGTGGCTCCCAGATGAATGAGTGGCTGTATATCGGAAGAAAACTTTGTTTTGAGAACGTTGACGAGCGCGCGGATATTGTGCTGCGTCTTTTCTTCCTCCGCGGCAACTTCTTCCGGCTCGACGCTTTGCGCGGTTTCATCAATGATTTTCGCGGTCTTGTCGTCCAGCGTCCCGCGCATGCTTAAATGCGCCTTTATCAAAGCCGCTTCCGCCCGCGCGTAAGAGCGCACCGCCGCTTCTTCGGAAAGATGAGCGGACAGTTTTTCAAACGCTTCTTTTTCCGAAAGCGAATAGCGGTGATCGAGGCTCGATATATTTTCAAAAATATTGCGGTTTTCCATGCGCGCATTATTCCTTAAACGGGGGGACTTGCGCAATGGGACTGCAAAAACTGAACTAAAACCGTTGCTGCGCGTTTTACCGTGCGGACTGCATAAAACGGCGGCGAATCCGTTTGAAAGTCGTCTTGTTTAGTCCGTCTGCGTTTTTGCCGACTGCAGCTGCGCGATTAGCCCTTTTGCTTTTTCTTGGTTTTCCGGGCGGACGTACACGTACCAAATATATGGACTGTACTGCGGATTGATGACCTGCCGCATATTGATTTTAGCGCCGCACCCGCAGGCAAGTTCCGTCTGCACCCAACTTGTCCCGTAGGAAACGCCGTTTTGTTTGAGCAGCCTTTTGACCGCCTTAAACTCCGCTTGATTCCGGCTTTGATAGACTTCAACTTTTTTTCCAAATAAAAGCATATTGCACCTCCTATTCGATTATAACACAGGTTTTTGCCGACTTTGCGCATATCCGCCGCACCTTTTGCTTCGTATAATCGATTTTTTTCGCAAAAAATTTTGTCCAGTGTACACTGGACAAAGAACTTGACGGAGTTCTTTGTCGGCAGCCTGAGCAT
>JBQNBN010000102.1:0-8096 GCA_052169915.1 Treponema sp. | reverse complement strand
CAACCTCTTCTTTCATTGGTATCAACTCCTGTCTGTAATTATTAAAGTAATTTTATAGCGGGATTGACTATAATGCAAATTTTTTTTACTTGAAAAATACAATCGCCCCCTCGCCAGTGAACGGAGGGCGACAATCGATTTCCGTAAACCTTCCGACTGTCAGAGCTTTAAGCCGTCAATCGCAAGGCTGACCATATTATAAACTTCGCCGATGTCGCTTTGATTCAAAATCGTTATTTTGAATATCGCCGACTCGACTAAGCCGTAAAGCATTTCGTTTGCGTCGCGGAGGTTCACGCGTTTGAATTCGCCGTTTTTCATTCCGCGAATCAAAATGAGGTTTAAAAGGTGCCGGAGCCGGATTACGCGGCGGAGAACGCGCTCGCCGGGATCTTCGCCTGCGCGTTTGAGCTGCATGAGGTAGACTAAAAGCACGTTAAACAGTTTTTGATTGCGTCCGCATTCGTCCAAAATCTTTACGCAGATGTCGCGGAGAGATTTTTCTGCGGACATATCTTTTTTATTCACGATTGCAAGCAATTCCTGTTCAATCGCCGACGTGAATTGCTTTATGCTCCACAAAAAGATTTCGCGCTTGTTGCTGAAATAAATGTAAAGCGTCGTCCGCGTAATGCCGCAGCGGTCGGCAATTTTTTGAAACGTTACGTTTTCGTAGCCGGACTCGATAAAAACGTCGAGCGCGTTTTGCAGAATTTCCTGTTTGCGTTTTTCATGTTCAACGACGGCTGCCATTCGCGTCTCCGTGTCCGTCGTTTTTTTTGCCGCGCGCATTCGTTTTGCCTTTTGAGCCTGAGCCGGAATATATGTAAAGCGTGGTGTCGAGGCTGCCGGACTTTATGCTTTTAAGCGCGTCCGCGTAATGCCCGAACGACTCTTGAAAGCGTTTGTGCGCGGTGATAACGCCGATTTGCCAGCCTGCAAAATCGTCATACAGCGATGACATTTTTTTATACAGTTCCGCCGCCTGCTCTTCATCGCCGAGCCGCTCGCCGTAGGGCGGATTGCAAAGCAAAAGCCCTTCTTCGTAGGGGGCGGCAAGTTCGGAAAAGTCCGCGCGGACAAAATCCGGCCGCATGATTTTCGCATCGCTTCCGATCGACTGGAGCGCGCGCCCCGCCGTTACGCACGCGTATTCCGCATTCTTTTTGCTGCGCTCAACTGCCGCCGCATCAATGTCGGAGCCGGTTATGCGCACCATAACATCAGGACGGATTTTTTCCGCTTCCGCCAAACGAATTTTTGCGGCGCGTTCGGCATTGTAAATCGCAAGGTTTTCAAGCGCAAAACGCCGCCCGAATCCCGGCGCAATGTTGTACGCGTACAGCGCGGCTTCTATCGCAATCGTTCCCGAACCGCAAAACGGATCGTGAAGGGGCGTTTTCCGCCGCCATGTCATTTCCTGCAAAAGGACTGCCGCCGTCGTCTCTCTGAGAGGCGCCGCGCCGCCGTCCGTGCGGTAGCCGCGTTTATGGAGCGGCAGCCCCGACAAATCCAGTAAAACACTTACGCGGTTTTCTTCTATATATATGCGAATTGCGCTTTCACTGCCGCTTTCAGGCAACGTCGTCATGCGCCAGCGGTCGCCGAGTTTTGTATACGCAGCCTTTTGCACAACGCCCTGCACCGCGTGTTCGGAATTGAGTTTGCTTTTATGACAGCGCACTTTATCTACAACAAGTTTTACATCTTTTTTAAAAAAAACATCCCAGTCGACTGCATAAACGCCTTCAAAAAGTCCGTCAAAGTCTTCCGCAGTAAACGCTGCCGCCTGCAAAAATACGCGGTCAGCCGTCCGTAAGCACAGGTTCGCGCGGAAAAGCGCGTCATCGTCCCCCGCAAACAAAACCCGCCCCGGCGCATTGCCTTGCAATTTGTAGCCCAAATACTTTATTTCATTTCCTAAAATCCTCTCCGCGCCGACGGCGCACAGTGCAACAAGCGTATTCATAATGGGCGGGAAAATACCATTTTTACCGTCGATTTTCAATTCTCAGAAGGAATAGACCGGTTCCGAAAGTAAAGTTTCCGAACAGGGGTAATATTGCAGGCGGCGGAGAACGTCGGCCGGCAGAGAAAGGAAGTTTGAATGATTGAGCGGAGTTACCGACCTCACTAGTTTTGCCTTTGGCAAAACTAGTGGAAAATGGGGTTCTGGGGTAATTCGTAGTGCGTAATGAGGAATTACGCATTACGCATTACAAATTGCCTATAATGTCCAGCCGCCGCGCCTGATACTTCGGAAGGAACTTTTTGCTTGCGCCCGTCTCAAAGCGTACGGTGATGACGACTTCGGCGTTCTTTGCATCGCAGTTGATAATTTCGCCGTAGCCGTAATCGTCGTGGAAAACCCGCGTGCCGCGCGCCCAGTTTTTTACCAACGCCGCGCGCTCATCGTCAAGTTCGGGCGCGCCGCCGTGTCCGCGTAAGAAATCGGGGATCCGTCCGGCTGCCTGAAACGCATTTCCCGCTTCCAGCAAAAATTGGCTCGGCATCATCGCTTCCGTGCGCCCGAAAAGGCGGCGTTCAAGGCAGCTGGTGATAAAAAGTTCGTCCTTTGCGCGCGTTATGCCCACGTAAAAAAGGCGGCGTTCCTCTTCAAGTTCGGCGCCGTATTTGTCCGCGCGCGGAAAAATGCCGTTTTCAAGTCCCGTAATGATAACGCGCGGAAACTCAAGTCCCTTTGTGTTGTGCAGCGTGATAAGCGTTACGGCGTCCGCCGCTGCGCCGACATCTTCGGCAAGAACGCGGTCAAGTTCAATCGAGTCAAGGAATTCAAGAAGTCCGTCCTCCGTGCACGGATACATAAGAGCCGCGTTCACCAATTCCTGCATATTCGCCGCGCGCGAGGTGCCGTCAATTTCGTCCTGTCCTTGATGATATTCAAGCAGACGCGACTCCTCAATCACCCCCTGCACAAAGACGCTCAAGCGTTCTGCCGTCTCCTCGTCGTGAAGGCGCGACGCCGCATTTTTCACCAATCCGGCAAATTCCTTTGCGCCGTCCCGCGCCTTTTTAGAAAGTCCCTCCGAAAAGTCCTCACAGGCGTTCAAGAGCGTAAAACCGCCCCGCGCACCCTTCTCCCGCACCGAATCGATGAGTTTTTCCTGCGACTTATCGCCGACGCCGCGCGGAGGCTTATTCACAATCCTGCGGAATGCAATTTCGTCGCGCGGGTTTGCGATGAACGCAAGATAGGCAAGCGTGTCTTTAATTTCTTCGCGCTCGTAGAATTTCAGCGAGCCGACGACAACGTAGGGGATCTTTCGGTGGAGGAATTCGGTTTCAAATGCAAGCGACTGCGCATTCGTCCGGTACAAAACCGCCCAATTCCCGTAGGGGCAGGGATTTTCCGCATCGTTGTGCGACTGTTCGATAAGATTTGCCGCAAAAGCCGCTTCCTCATCCTGATTTTTCAAAAAAAACAACTGCGGCATGGAGCCGTCGCCGCGTTCGGCAATGAGCGTTTTGCCGAGCCTTCCCGTATTGTGTTTGACAACTGCGTCCGCCGCCGCAAGGATTTTTGCCGTCGAGCGGTAATTGCTTTCAAGTTTGATAATTTTCGTGCCGGCAAAGACGTCGGCAAAGTTCAAGATATTTTGCACCTCAGCCCCGCGGAAGCGGTAAATGGACTGATCGTCGTCGCCGACAACGCACACGTACGCGCCGCTGCTCTCGTCAAGCCCCGCAAGCATTTGCAGCAATTTGAATTGCGCGATGTTCGAATCCTGATACTCGTCCACCATAATGACGCGGAAACGCCGCCGCATCTGCGCGCGGATCTGCGGATTTTGCTCCATGACGCGCACCGGAAGCATGATGAGGTCGCCGAAATCCGCGTTTCCCGTCGCGCGCAGGCGGTTTTGGTAGGCGCGGTAGATTTCCGGAAAGTCCTCGCGCGAGTCGATTTCCGAAAGGTCGTCGTCAGGGGAGAGGCAGAAGTCTTTTGCAAGAGCGATTTTATGCGCCGCGATACTTGAATCCCGTTTTTTCATTGCGGGAACGGCTTTTGCAATGAGTGTTGCTGAATCGGCGTCGTCGTAGACTGTAAAAGACGGCGTAAGTCCCGCTTCGTCGGCATAGCGGCGCAAAAACCACGCGCCGAACGAGTGGAACGTGCGTATCTGCGCTCCCGCCGCGCGCGGCTCAAGGTTTACGGCGCGCTCTTTCATTTCGTTCGCGGCTTTTTTCGTAAACGTAACGGCAAGAATCTGCGACGGATTTATGCCGCGTTCCTGAATCAAAAACGCAATCTTCGTTGTGATGACGCGCGTTTTACCGGAACCGGCGCCCGCTAAAATCAAAAGCGGTTCGTTCGCGTCGGAATGCACAACGGCTTCGCACTGCCGGTCGTTCAAGGAATCGAGGTAGTCCCGTATCATTACGCGTTCTGCACCTCCGGAGCGAATATCAAACGCGACTGTGCCGCGCTGCCGTTCAGCGGGGAGTCTCCGACGAATACGCCGTTTAAGTCCACGGCGCCCGCCGCTTCTATCTTTACGCGGACAAAACGCCCCGCCTGCACTGCCGCATTCTGCGCTTCGTCATCGCGGTCGTAGCGCACCACAACGGAGCCGTCAACGTCCGGCGCTTGAAACCACGCTCTGCCGATCGCAAGTCCGCCGTCTTCCGCGTCAGTATCGCGGTCGTCGTCAGTCCCGTCCCCGCTTGTACTATCGATAATTTCTTCTATTAATACGTCGTATTCTTCACCGGCGCGGGATGCCAAATGCCGCGCGGTAATGTCCGCTTGGATAGCGGTCAACGCGTCCGCGCGCGTCTTTGCAGTCTTTGCGGCAACGCGTTTTTTCATATTGTAAGCGGGCGTGTCTTCTTCTCGACTATACGGAAAACAGCCCGACCACGCGCTTTGAATCTCGCGCAAAAACGTTTGCGTTTCGAACGCGTCTTCGTCGGTTTCTCCCGGAAAGCCCGTCAAAAAAGTCGTGCGAATAACCGCGTCGGGCAAGGCTTTTCGTATGTCGCGCACAAGACGCGCATATTCGGCGAACGAGCCTTTGCGGTTCATGGCGCGGATGACTTTTGTACAGCCCGACTGGAAAGGAATGTCGAAATAATGAAGGATGCGGCGATCGGCTTTGATTGCATCCAGCACATCGCGGTTGAAGTGGTCGGGGTGAATGTACAAGAGGCGGAGAATAAAGTTTCCATCCAGAGCCGAAATGCTTTTAAGGAGCAGAGACAGCGCGCTTTCGCTTTCCGTGCCGCGATTGACGCCGTTTTCATCGATTTTGGGGAGCGGAAAAGTCCCCGTGCCGAATACGTCGTCGCCCTCACCCGTGCCGTAGGCTGCAAGGTCTTGCCCGATGAGATTGATTTCGCGGATACCGTCCCGCGCCAATTCCTTGATTTCCGAAACGATGTCTGAGGCTTTGCGGCTGCGGAGTTCTCCGCGGATGAGCGGGATGGCGCAAAACGAGCAGTGATTGGAACAGCCTTCCGTGATTTTGACGAACGCGCTGCCGCGGAATGAAAGCAGCGTCCGCCGCTCGCCGCAGCACACGCCCTTTTGCGGCGGAACGAGTACGGGACGCTCGCCTTCCTGCATTGTCCGCACCACGCCGTCAATCTTCGATAAGTCTCCGTTGCCGAAAATACCGTCGGCTTCCGGCATGGAGTCTTTTAAAATTCCTGCATAGCGTTCGGCAAGGCAGCCGGTTAAAAGAATTTTTGCGTCGGGATATTGCTTCCGTGCAAAAAGCAGCGCGTCAATCGATTCTTTTTTTGCGCTTTCGATAAATCCGCATGAATTGATGATGATTAAGTCCGCAGAGTCGGCGTCGAAAACTTGAGAAAGTCCGAGGTTTTGCAGTCGACTTATAATTAGTTCGCCGTCAACTTGATTTTTTGCGCAGCCGTGCTGGTCGATAAAAAAGTTAGTCAAGTTCGATAACCGCCAGCCGGAACCGTCCGTCTTTGCCGCGTATCCATTTTATATCTTCAACAAGTACCTGCCCCGCCTTTCCGATTTCAAGGTCGTAGTTGCGGGAATCTGCGACGACGGACAACTTGACGGCGTTGCTGTTCGACATCCAGAGGCGGAGTCCGTTATTTGCAGTCATCGTAACAAGTTCGCCGCTTGCATAATACGATTCGGCAGGCTCCTTGCGGTCAATCCGGTAGCGGAACTCGCACGCGCCGCGGAAACTTGCGTTGACGGTAAAGGGGTATGCGCGGTTATCGTCAAAAATGACGGTCTGCCGCTGTTTGGGATCCAATTCCGTATCAAGGGGAATTTCGCTTTGGTCAGTCGCGGCTAAAGTCCCGCTTTTTTGGAAAACCCGAACTTCCGCTCCGCGCGAGGCGTCCGTATTCGAAATATCGGAAACGTACACGACAAAATCGGTTTTTCCGTCTCCGTCAACATCGAGTTCGGACTCTTCTGCAAGTTCGGTGAGCAGCGTGCCCACCGGAGCGTCAATGCCGAGCGACGAAAGTGTTTTACTCACCGTAAGGATAATTTCTCCGTCTTTGGCGGCGTAAATGAGTTTGTCGCCTGCGTACAGTCTGCCGGTAAAAACTTTATCGCTGATTTCATACTTTTTAGCCGTGGAATTTTTATCGAGCACGACGTTTTCGGCGTCCTGCGGCTTAAACCGCCGCGTCAGCAGCACAATGCCGACTGCGCACAGTGCGAGCGCGAAAGACGCGCCGCCGATGATGAGCGGAAAAAGATATTTGGGGCGTTCGTGGGCAAGCAAGGCTTCGGGAACGGGGGACTCCTGCAGCGCCTTGTTTTTGTACAAGGTTAAAACGGCGTCGGGAGACACGCCGAGGTATTCGGCGTAGTTCCGCATAAAGCCGAGCATATACGCTTCCCCGGGAAAAGCGGAGTTGTCCTCGTTTTCAAGTCCCTCCAAAAACTTACGTATAATGGAAGTTTCTCGTTCAACCGTTTCATAGTCGAGATTTTTGGTTTCGCGGGCGTTTTTAAGGAGTTCTCCGTAACTTTCCACTGTTTTACTCGCTGAATAAAAAATTATTGTAATTGTTGGCGGACGACGGCGGGTCGTAGATGAACCGCTGGTCTGAAATGT
Organism: Treponema sp.; assembly: GCA_052169915.1. Classification (GTDB taxonomy): domain Bacteria; phylum Spirochaetota; class Spirochaetia; order Treponematales; family Treponemataceae; genus Treponema_D. The sequence continues at coordinate 1,020 of JBQNBN010000102.1, read as the reverse complement.
CTTGATTGAGTTTGTAATCTGTAAAGTTGAATGTAAATACTTCTCCGCGCGGAGTTACCGCTTGAACGCGGCGGATAAGTTTTGAGTCCGCGCTGACGGCAAGTTTTATGGAACGGAACGCCTCCGACGACGTGCGCCGGTTTAAGACAAGTTTTACCACCCGCTCGGAAGAGCCTTCTTCAAGCGGCACCGGTTCCTGCCCCGTTTCATAGGCGATGACGTAGTAGCGGCTGAGCAGGGTAAGCCCTGAGGGTGTACCGAGCGACGCGCCGCCGAGTCCGCCTTTTCCCGCATTTGCCGACTGCTGAAGCACCGCCGGCGCTTCGGGGAGATAGACTGTCAGCATATCGCCGTTAAACACGATGACTTGATCCTGCGGATTGGAAAAATCGATGCGGAGTAAGCCCGGTTTTTTAAATGAAACGCGCCCCGCCATATCGCGCCGCGCGGCTGTAATCTCAACGGAGGCTTCGTAGTCTTTTATGGAAGAATAATAGTCGGAAACGGATTTGAAATAGGCGCCTGCAGTCGTAATTCCCTGCGCAAAAAACATCGACGGCAGCAAAAACGCCAGCGCCGCCGACGCGCATAACTTTGCATTTTTAAGCATAGCAGCATTTTATAAAAGTTAAGGCGGGGGGTCAAGCAGGCGGTTGCTACGTTGTTTGACAGATTTAACGGTGCGCCGCCCGCACGAGATTTTGCCATGCGGCAAAACTCGCGGTAAACGTGGTTTTGAGGGGCGGAGTTGCGGAGAAGACGTTTTTTTAGAACTGTGGGGTGGGGAAAGTAATTTGTAATGGGGAATGGATAATTCGTAATAAGAGAAGACGCCGTATTAGGAGGGAAATGCGGAATTGGAGACGGTAGGCTTGGGGGATTTTAAACGGGTGTGTTGCGTATGAGTCTTTTGAAGAAATCGTTTAGCGCAAGTTTGTCTTTTGGCAAACTTGGAGCGGCGCGGAAAAATCAGAACCACCCGTCAAACGGGTGGTTTGCACTTAGCCTATAAGGCTAGGG
>JBQNBN010000101.1:0-8164 GCA_052169915.1 Treponema sp. | reverse complement strand
ATTCGGTAAAAATCTTGTGGAGTTCGGGATTGGGCTTGTAGCCGTACTGCTCAAGCGCTTCTTCCGCCATTTTGATGCCGCCGTACGGCATAAACGCTCTTTTAAGCGGCTTATCGGTCTGGAGTCCGACGACTTTTTCCAACGATTTGTCTTCCGTGATGTATCCGGGCTTGTGGGAATTGATGTCGGAAACGATGTCGGTATCCATATCGAGGACGCCGCCTTTTTTACGCTCCTCCGCCTGCAGTTCCTGAAGCCGTCCCCAAAGTTTGTTCGTCGCCTCGGTGGGCTCTGCTAAAAACGCTTTATCGCCGTCGTAGGCGGTATAGTTCGTCTGAATGAAGTCGCGGACATTCACTTCGTCGCGCCACAAAACGCCGCCGTCGAAGCCTGCCCATTCTTTTCTTTGTGTCATAGACATTCACCTCACAAATATTTTGTATGTTATAGAAAACCGCTTGAGCGGTTCGTCATACGTATAAAATCCATAAAAGACAACAAAAGCAAGAATAAGAATATTATATGATGTTTTTATGTCTCTTAGCCCAAAACTGCCACGAATATAGTACATATAGTACGAAAATTCAAGCGGATGAGGCGGGGAAAATAAAGGAATGTTATAAATGAGGAGGAGAGGGTTTAATTCATAATGCACAATTCATAATTAAGAATTCCGAATTGTGCATTCGACATCAGCTGTACTCATATAATCCCTAATATTGCGTCGCAGTTAAAATTCCTAGTCTTCCCTCCCCTTCCCCGTTTCCCCGCGAGTTTTGCCTACAAGCAAAATTTCGCAGCGGACGGCACCCCGTTAAATCCGTCAAACACTGTAACAACCGTCCGCGCTGCCCGCGCTTCCCCCTTAAATCCCATCTCCGAGAGTGCGGCTTTCGCTTCGCTGATTTCAGCGTAGGGCATCACGTAGTCTTTGTCGATAATGCTGTTTTCATGCGATTTGCCGAGCAGGAGCACGATGTCGCCTGAAACGCCCTCTCTCGTTTTCACATCTTTGAAATTGTGTATAATAGCCCCATGCTGAAGCGGAAGTTTCCGAACAACTTTATTACATTCAAAATGCTCTCAGCGGGAGGAATTATATGCAGGCAATCATTTTAGCCGCAGGAATGGGGAAGCGGCTCAAGTCTTATACGAAGGATGCGACAAAGTGCATGGTCAAGGTCAACGGAAAAACCTTGATTGAATATACGATAGAGGCGCTCATCCAAAACAAAATCTGGCGGCTGGTTGTCGTGGTCGGCTACAAAGGCGCGCTTTTAAAAGATTTTATCGCGTCTAAGTTCAATAAAGAAAATCTTAACGGCATGAAAATCGAGTACATCGAAAATCCCGTGTACGATACGACGAATAATATTTATTCGCTCTTTCTTGCCGGAAGCGAAATGGCGAAAGACGACACGATTTTGCTTGAAAGCGATTTGATTTTTAAGCCGGAGATTTTAAGCCGCCTTATTGCCTCGCCTGACAAAAACCTTGCGGTCGTCTCGCCGTTTGAAGCGTGGATGGACGGAACCTGCACGCTCCTTGACGAAAACCGCTGTATCACCGGCATGCTCGATAAAGTCCGCTTTAATTGGGAAGACACGGCGCATTATTACAAAACGGTTAACATTTATAAGTTTTCCAAAGAGTTTTCGGCGCAGTATTATCTGCCCTTCCTCGACGCCTATCAAAAGGCCTTCGGTAAAAACGAATATTACGAGCAGGTCTTAAAAGTCATTTCGTTTCTGTCGTCGGCGTCCCTGAAAGGGCTGATTGTCAGCGGCAGCGACTGGTATGAAATCGATGACCCCGCAGACCTTGCGATTGCAGAAGACCGATTCAAAACGGGAAGCGAAAAACTGCGCGGTCTTGAAACGCGGTACGGCGGCTACTGGCGTTTTCCGCAGATAAAAGATTTTTGCTACCTTGTAAACCCGTATTTTCCGCCTGAAAAACTCGTGAGCGAGATGAAAGCGAATTTCGGCACGCTCCTGACCGACTATCCGAGCGGCGCCGCCCAGCAAAGTTTACTCGCTTCAAAAATATTTAACGTCATGCCGGAACACATCGCCGTCGGAAACGGGGCGGCGGAACTCATCTCATCCCTTGCAAAATATATAGAAGGAAAAGTCGCAATTCCGTTCCCCACGTTCAACGAGTACCCCGAACGCTTTACTCTGGCGGAAGTCGTTCCCGTTCCGACTGACGCGGAGACGTTTGCCTATTCGGCGGACGATATTTTACAGACGGTAAAAAAGACGAATGCAAAGACGGTGCTTTTAATCAATCCGGATAATCCAACCGGCAATTTCCTCAAAAAAGAGGACGTTCTCCGCCTCTGCGCCGAATTACAAAAGGAAAACGCTCGTCTTATCTTCGACGAATCCTTTATCGACTTTGCGGATAAGGAAATCCGCTACACCCTGCTCGACGAAGAAATCTTAAACGCGTACCCGAACCTCATCGTCGTAAAGTCGATCAGCAAAAGTTACGGCGTTCCGGGCGTGAGGCTCGGCGTGCTCGTGTCATCCGACAAAACCTACATCGCGCGCATACGGAAGACGAACGCCATCTGGAACATCAATTCATTCGGCGAATACTTTTTGCAAATCTACGACAAATACAACAAAACCTACGCGGCTGCCTGCGATTCGATTGCAAATGAACGCGCCCGCTTTACAAAAAAACTGAAGGAAATCAAAAGCCTTACGGTTTTCCCCAGTCAGGCAAATTATGTCCTCTGCCGCCTTCACGGGGGGGGGGGGGGGGGGGGGGGTACTCTCTCCGTCCGGCTGCTTGAAAAATACAACATTTTTATCAAAGACCTTTCGTCAAAAAAAGGATTTGAAAACGGCGGCTATATCCGCCTTGCGGTGAGAGACCAAAAAGACAACGATACGCTCGTAGCGGCGTTAAAAGATATTTTACAAGAATGAGACGGCACGAGCGCGGCGTGTAATCCGTAAAGCCGTGCGGTACGTCTCTTTCAGTCAAAAAATGAGGAGGCGTACGGCATGGCAAAAACCGTATACATCGGGATCGTGGGCGACATCATTCACCCCGGCATCATCAATATCATCAACGAAGGGGCAAAGCGCGGCGAGGTAACAGTCGGGCTGCTTTCCGACAAAGCAATCGTCAATCACAAGCGATTGCCCTACCTTTCCTACGAACAGCGGAAAACCGTCATTGAAAACATCAAAGGCGTTTCAAAAGTCGTCGCGCAGGAGGACTGGAGTTACGTTCCGAATCTTATCAAACTCAAACCCGACTACATCATTCACGGGGACGACTGGAAAAACGGCGCCATGCGGAGAATCCGCGAAGACGTGTACGCCGTTATGAAAAGTCAGGGCGGCGAAGTTATCGAAATTCCCTACACCAAAGGAATCGACTCATCCGCGCTGGTGGAAAACGCAAAAAGAATCGGTACCACGCCTGAAGTCCGCATGAAAACGCTGCGCCGTCTCATCGCGGCAAAGCCCGTCGTCCGCATTATGGAAGCGCATTCGGGACTGTCGGGGCTTATCGTTGAAAACACGGCGGTGGAAAAAGAAGACGGCATGCACCGTTTTGACGGCATGTGGGCGTCGTCGCTCACGGATTCTACCGACAAGGGCAAGCCCGACATCGAAGCGGTCGACTTAACGACGCGCCTGCAAAGCCTTACCGACATTCTCGAATGCACGACAAAGCCCATCATTTTTGACGGAGACACCGGCGGACTTGCCGAGCATTTCGTGTTCACGGTGCGAACGCTTGAACGCAACGGGATTTCCGCCGTCATCATCGAAGACAAAGTCGGACTTAAAAAGAATTCGCTGTTCGGGACGGAAGCAAAGCAGGAAATCGCTCCTGCCGATGAGTTCTGCCGGAAAATCAGCGAAGGTAAAAAGGCGCAGGTTACCGAAGATTTTATGATTATCGCGCGTCTTGAAGAATTGATTGCCGGAGGCACGGTCGATGAAGCGCTTGAGCGCGCCGACTTGTACGTAAAAGCCGGAGCCGACGGCGTAATGATTCATTCAAAAGAAAAAAGCGGCGAGGACATCAAGGAGTTTTGCACCCGCTTCCGCGCGCTTTACAAGGACGTGCCGATTGTGCTCGTTCCGACAACGTATAATCAGTTTACCGAGCGCGAACTTTGTGAGTGGGGCGCGAACATCATCATTTACGCAAACCACTTGCTGCGCGCGGCGTACCCTGCCATGTACCAGTGCGCAAAGACTATTTTGCAGTCGGAGCGCTCGCTTGAAGTCAACGACATTTGTATGCCGATTAAGCAGATTCTCGAACTGATTCCGGGAACAAAATAAGTACGAATAAAAAGGAATGAACGATGATTAAACCTCAAATTTTTTACGATTTGCTCGCCAAAAACGGGACGGATTTTTTTACGGGCGTGCCGGACTCGCTTTTAAAGTCGTTTTGCGCCTACGTTACCGATAACGCGCCTGCAGAAAAGCACATTATCGCGGCAAACGAAGGGGCGGCGACAGGGCTTGCCTCAGGCTTTCACTTTGCGACGGGGCGCGTGCCGCTTGTGTATATGCAAAACTCCGGTATCGGGAATGCGGTCAATCCGCTTTTGTCCCTTGCCGACGGCGACGTGTATTCGGTGCCGATGCTTTTGGTCGTCGGCTGGCGTGGGGAGCCCGGCGTTCACGATGAGCCGCAGCACGTTAAGCAGGGAAAGGTAACGTGCGGACTTTTTGACGCGATGAAGATTCCCTATGCGGTTGCATCCGACGACGAAAAGGAATTCGAAACGCAGATTGCCGACGCTTTTAAGACGATGAAAGAAAACAGCGCGCCCTACGCGCTTATCATCCGCAAAAACACCTTTGAAGATTACGCGCTTAAAAACAACGCGGCGGTTGACGCAAAGATGAGCCGCGAAGAAGCGATTGAAAAAATCATGCTTTCCGCGCCGGAGACTGCGGTTTTCGTTTCCACGACGGGAATGCCGAGCCGCGAACTGTACGAACTGCGCGAAAAGCACGGCATGGGGCACGAAAAGGACTTTCTTACGGTCGGTTCAATGGGACACGCGTCGCAAATCGCTTTGAGCATCGCGCTGAACGCCGACGGGACGCGCCCCGTTTTCTGTCTTGACGGCGACGGCGCGGCGATTATGCAGATGGGCGGCATGACTGCAATCGGAACGCGCGCGCCGCACAATCTCTGCCACGTCGTTTTGAACAACGGCGCTCACGATTCTGTGGGCGGGCAGCCGACGGTGGGACTTGCGATTCATCTTTCCGACATTGCGCGCGCGTGCGGCTACAAAAAAATCTATTCCGTAACGGATGAAGCCTCTCTTACTTCCGCGCTGGAAGAAGTTTCCGCGGCGTACCGGAGCGGTAAACAGGAACTGACCTTTATCGAAGTGCGCGTAAAAAAAGGCGCGCGCAAAGATTTAGGCCGCCCGAACTCCACGCCAAAAGAAAATAAAGAGAGATTTATGGAATTTTTAATGCGTAATTGACGGGCAGGGAAGAATGGAGTTTGAGAACACGTCCGACACGTCTGGTGTCGGAATACATTTTTTATAAATAGGAAGAAATTATGATTAGACAGGCGGTTATACTTGCCGGGGGCTTGGGCTCGCGGCTCAAAGACAGAACGCAGGCGATGCCGAAAGGCTTTATTGAAATCGACGGGCACAAGATTGTCGAATGGTCGGTGCAAAAACTCATTGCAGCGGGGATTGAAGAAATTATTATCGGGACGGGGCACTGCGCCGAGCAGTACGAAGCGCTCGCCTCAAAATACCACGTTATTCGGACAGTGAAAAACGAAAATTACGCGTCGACCGGCAGCATGGGCACTCTTTTGTGCTGCGCTCCGCTCGTTTCCGGCGACTTTTTATTGCTTGAGTCCGACTTGATTTACGATTCGATAGGCTTACACGCGCTTATCAACGACGAGAGACCGAACGTGATTCTCGCCTCCGGCGCGACGAATTCGGGGGACGAGGTCTACCTTGAAGCGGATTCGTCTTTTGTCCTTCAAAACCTTTCGAAGGACAAAACTGTCCTTGCTCGTATTTCAGGCGAATTGACCGGCATTTCCCGCCTTACCAAAGACACACTCGATGCGATGTGCGTCTATGCAACGGAACACGCAACTGACACGCCGAAAATGGACTACGAACACGCGATGCGCGCCGTAAGCGCCTCAGGGACGGCGCCGATTTTTGTTCGGAAAGTCGAATATTTTGCGTGGCGCGAAATCGACTGCGAGGAACACCTTAAAGCGGCGGAAAAATTTGTCTATCCGCGCATTAAAGAAAACGAAGAACTGCGCGCAGTCCGCCGCGAAGTCCTGCTGAATCCCGGCCCCGCGACGACGACGGACAGCGTAAAATACGCGCAGACGCAGGCGGATATTTGCCCGCGCGAACTTGAGTTCGGTGAATTGATGGAGTGGTGCGCGCGCGAGCTTACTTCGTTCGTTGCTGACCCCGCGGAATACGAGACGGTTATGTTCGGCTGTTCGGGGACGGGCGCGGATGAGGCGATGGTGTGCTCCGCCGTGCCGGAAGACGGGCGGCTTTTAGTCATCGACAACGGCTCCTACGGAAACCGCCTTGCAAAAATCGCCGGCGTGCACAAACTCAATTTTGACGTATTCAAAAGTTCAACCTACGAGCCGATAGACGTCGCGCTTTTGGAAAAAGAGTTCGCGTCAAAAAAGTACACGCATTTGGCGGCGGTTTATCACGAGACGACGACGGGACTTTTGAATCCGCTTGACGTCATTTGTTCGCTGGCAAAAAAATACGGACTGGTTACGATTATCGACGCCGTCAGCGCCTACTGCGGCATTCCGATGGACTTGGAAAAACTGGGAATCGACTTTATGGCGTCGACGTCCAATAAAAACATTCAGGGAATGGCGGGAGTCGGCTTTGTCGTCTGCAAACGCTCGGAACTTGAAAAAACGAAGGACATTCCGATCCGCAATTACTACTTGAACCTCTACGACCAGTACCGCTATTTCCGCGAGACGAAGCAGACGCGCTTTACGCCGCCGGTGCAGACGTTTTACGCGCTCAGGCAGGCGATTATCGAAACGAAAGTCGAGACGGTTGCCGCCCGCGCCGAACGTTATGCGGCGTGCCACCGCGTGCTTACTGCGGCAATAAAGAAGATGGGACTGAAAATGCTCGTCGATGAAAAGCACCAAAGCGGACTGATTACCGCTATTTTGGAGCCGGAAAACCCGCAATACGATTTTAATGCGCTCCACGACTTTGCGCGCTGCCACTCGTTTACGATTTACCCCGGTAAACTCGGCAACATCAACACTTTCCGCATCGCGAACATCGGCGACATTCAAGTCGACGAAATGCGCCGCTTCACCGCGCTTTTAGAGGAGTACATGCACGGAATCGGGGTGTGCTAGGAGACTGGGCGGGCGATAGAAACTGCGTTTAAGAGAGTCTGCTGTGCTGCCGCCCTTTCAAGGTTGCGATTAGCAAACTTGCAGCAGGATATCTTTGTGTAGGAGTGAGCGCATCGTAAAATCTGTAAACAACGCAATAACCGCCGCCCGTCAATTCCTCATTATGAATTACGCATTCCTCATTACAAATTATCCTACGGCAGGTATTCGTCTTTTCTGTGTTTCAGCGACCAAAAAAGTTTTACTTTTTGCGCCTCGCTTCCGCCGGTCAGAAGCGATATGCGGCGTCGGATGTCTTTCCGCGCGCTGTTATTTTGAAAATTACACGTGCACGTCCAGCCTGAATAGCCTTGCCGGACTGCGTGTTCGATAATCGTTTTTTCCGGAGCGAAATAGAGCGGACGGATGATTTTTACGGGATATTTTTCGTATGCGAGGACGGGCGGCATCGTAGCAAACTCGCTTTTTGAAAACGCGTTCATAAAAAGCGTTTCAAGCGCGTCGTCAAGGTGGTGACCGAGCGCGATTTTATTAAAACCGTTTTCAAGCGCAAAATGCAAAAGTTCCGTCCGCCGCTGCATGGAACACCAATAGCAATTCATTTTTCTGCCGCTTTTAAGCCGCCCCTGCACGTCGATTTTTATACAGTCCGCCGGTACGTTCCACGAGTCGAACAGGACGCGTATATTTTTCGGCAGTTGCCCGCTGACTTCCGACGCGATATTCAGGGCGCGGAATGTAAAATCTTCGT
>JBQNBN010000100.1:0-8199 GCA_052169915.1 Treponema sp. | reverse complement strand
TTTCACGGAGAAATTCATGCAATCACCAAAACGCGCGACATTGACGGGCAGGAAATCGACCGCAACGCAATGCAGACGACAAAAGACGGCTACCAAAACGGGCGATGGCTTATCCACGACCGATTTTCCTTTTCAAAAGGAAAAGATACGAATTACGCATGGAGCGCGGGCTGTTTCATCCTGTCTTCAAAAGACCTTGAGGCATTCAATGAAGTGCTGAAATCACACGGCATAAAAGCCGGAGACGCAGTCGACGGCGTTTTACGGGAGGAAGTATGAAAGAAATTAGCATGAAAACGGTGAGCAACGTGATGGCGGGCGTGGGTATTGCCATTGTCATAGGTTCATTCGTGTTGAACGCGGCGGGGCTAACGCATATTGCTATGACTGACGCGCTTATGGCGGGCGGGTTTTGCAAGGGCGTGTTTTTGCCAGTCGATGCGTCGATTTGGATAAACAACATTTTCAAAGGAAAAGACAACGATGTTCGCTAGGTTGAAACGCGCGCTGCTTATGGTCTGGGCGGTGCTGTCGGCTTTGGCGGTTATTGCCGGAGTCACATTTTACGGCGGAAAAACACGCGGGCGATGTGTACGGAGTTTGAATGACACAACGGAGTTTCGCCTGCTACAAGTTTGCTCATCGCAAACTTGCGGTAAAATGCTCTTTGGGCTAAACAGGAATATCGCAACACGACAAATCCAACAACCGGTTTTGCGAAAGCAAAAGCTGGGCGGACTGCAAGAAGAGTAAATGGTTTCAAACAGCGTTTGTGCAGTCCGCAAGAATACTCCTGCTGCTGAGCTTATTGCTGCTTCCGGCAATGCAGACGCTTTATGCAGAGAGCGGCGGGCGGCAGAGAAATGTTTTTGAAAGATGCAGCGTCATTACCGCCCTACCGAGATTTTGCTTACGTAAAACTCGCGAATAACGGTGTTTGGGTATTCGTTAAATACAAAATAAGTTGCAATGTAAACACTGCAACCGGTTTGCCATTGGCAAAGCGGGGTGGACTGCAAAAGGCGTAAACGATTTCAAATGCCATTTGTGCAGTCCGCTGCGGAAGTTTTATAACGGCGGCGGGATTTTTCGTAGGTCTTTGGGCACGGTATCAAAAACGGCAGGAAGATAAAATCTCGTCAGCGCAGGCAAGTGCGCTCGAACAGATAAAAGCAATAGAAGCGCTGGCACAGGAAGAAATCAAGGAAGTGCGGGAAGGCTCGATCATAAAGACTGAAAAACTGCGGGCGGCAGAGAATGGTTATGATAATTCCTCTTTTAGCGTAAATATGATGCCTATTGGTCTTGCAATCGGCACGGTTGCAAAAACGGTTTTACATTTATGTGGAATAATGATATTTCTCCGATTGGTAGCGGAACGATGAATCTCAGAGACATCGGTGATGAAGGAGACGGTATTGAACTGGCCACGGGCCTTAAAGGCGGTTTTGCATTATCTTTGGGGGTACATTTAAACTGCTCGATGATAAATTATATATAAACGTTGGTTCCGGTTTAACTTCCGGCGTTGCAAAAATCCGCATGTCTAAAGAGCTCTTCGGCAAGACTTTTTCATCAGATACATGGAATTTTACTATCGGTTTTCCAATTCAAGTGGGAGCTTAATACTTTTTTACAAAAAACATCGGTATAAATCTTACGGTTGTTGATACGCTTACTTTTGGAATAGGATTTGGAACGAAAGAAGAAAAAACTGGCAGATACCGATCAAGCAGAGGAGAGCACCTCGAATTTGAAAACGTTTTTACGCTTAAAGTCAGTTATATGTTTAAGTTTTAAATAATTTGTAATTCTGCGGACGGCAAAGAACGATATTTGAAAGAGTTAATTGTTTTTCTGCACACACTCGTTTTTGCTCAAAGGCAAAAACGAGCATAAAAAAATATTCGAAGACGTGATGTCTTTGGAACGACGCAGTGTCCTTTATTGAATCGCACGAAAAGCGGAGTTCCCAGCGCGCATTACAGCGCATATCCAGTAAGTCGTTTAGACTACAATGGAACTTGAAGTGCAGTAGACTTTAGAAACTTTGTTACCGTTATTTTTCTTCTCTTTTCCCTACAAGAATTTGAATGCCATCCGTTATTTTAAATATGTCCATCTTCAGGTTATATCAAGTTTGCGGAACGCAAACTTGGTAGGGCGGGACGCTGTTATAGCATTCAAACCTTGTAATAACCGCCCGGAAAGAGCGCCGCGTTGCTCCCCAAACACCCTTATCTCGCGAGTTTTTGCTCTTGAGCAAAAACTCGTGCGGATGGGAAACTATGTTAAAGCTCCCAAATACAGTTCTCCCCATCCGCGAAACTCATGCCGGCGGCAACTCCGTTAAATCTTTCAAACTCCGTTCTCCGCCGCCGGCCGTTCTCCAGCCGCCGGCACTATTTCCTTTCCGCCGAAAAGCATTGTCAGCGCGCCCTTATCAAGCGAACTTCCGATGACGACGGCTTTGGGCGTGGTCATCGGGGCGCATTCGGCGATGGAGTATTGCGTGCCGACGACATCAAACTTTGCCCACCGCCCGTTTATCGGCGCAAAGCCTTTGACGCGGTACGCATTGCCGAACTGTCCGCGCATTAAGGCGGATAAACACGTTAAAAGCGCGTCAATCGAATCAAAACGGATGCCTGAAATGCCGACGCTTTCCAAATCCGGCGGCTGGATGCCGTCAAGCGCGTCGGCGTTCGGAGACGTATTGAGCGGAGTGCTAAGCAGCCGCTCCCACCATTCGGACGGAAGGGCTTGATACGGAGAGTCTGCGATTTTTGCCGCCGGACAAACGGAGCGGATAATTTCTTTTGCCGCTTCAATTTCGTGCGCGGACGCGTTTTCCATCTTCGATAGCACAATATGTCCTGCGTGCGTAATCTGGTCTGCGTAAATCTCGCGGAAGTCGCGCGCGTTGGACGCCGCTCCGAAAACGTCGACGACGGTAACCGGCGAAAGCAAACGGATGCGTTCGTATTCGATTTTTGCGATATTGCGGATAACCGCGCTCAAAAGTCCAACTCCGGTCGGTTCGACAATGAGATATTCGGGATTAAGCGTGTTCGCAATCGTTAAAATGGAGGATGCAAAGTCGCTTTTAAGCGAACAGCAAATGCAGCCTTCCGTCAATTCCCACACTTTAAGCCGGTTTTGACTCAAAAGTTCGCCGTCAATTCCCGCCTGTCCGTATTCATTTTCCATGACGGCAAAGTCCCCTTGAGTTTTTTGGGAAAGCGTGCCGATAAAAGTCGTTTTTCCGGCGCCTAAAAAGCCTGAAATAATAAGAATTTTCATAATTTCGACGTGAGCGGCAGCGTGCCGTACATAAAAAACGCCGATTCATGCCGCAGCGCGAACCGGCGCATACTCCGTAAAGATTTCTCCAAACGGCTTTAGATGACGACGACGGGTTTAATCAAGTCCGCAGGTTTGTCTTTCATCAAATACAGCGCTTTTTCAACGTTTTCAAAGCCCTTGAATGTGTGCGTGATGAGTTTTGAAAGGTCGAGTTTGCCGACTGAAACAAGACTGCTCAGTTTTTCCATGCGTAAACGTCCGCCGGGCATCAAGCCGCCGTTGATTTGCTTGTGTCCCATGCCGACTCCCCATTCCACACGGGGAATTTTAACTGAAACGCCTGAGCCGAGGTAATTGACGTTGCCGATTTTTCCGCCCGGTTTCATGCTCTTGACCGCTTCTTCAAAGGTGTCGACCGTTCCGCCGGCAATGATGACTTTATCGACGCCTTTTCCGTGCGTTTTATCGAGCACTTGCTGGTCGATGGGGCAGTTTTTGTAGTTGATGATGTCCGTCGCGCCGTAGAATTTCGCCGCATCCACGCAGTTCGGGCGCGTGCCGACTGCATAAATGCGGGACGCGCCGCGCAATGCCGCGCCTGCAACGGACATAAGACCGACGGGGCCGATTCCGATAACCAATACGGAGTCTCCGTACTGCACGTCGGCAAGTTCCGCTCCGTGGAATCCTGTCGGCACCATGTCGGAGAGCATCGGCGCGTGTTCGATTTTTACGCCGTCAGGAATGAGCGCAAGGTTTCCGTCCGCGTCGTTTACGTGGAAATATTCGCCGAAAACGCCGTCCTTAAAGTTTGAAAACTTCCAGCCGGCAAGCATTCCGCCTGAGTGCATGGAGTAGCCGCCCTGCGCTTCAAGCGAATTCCAGTCCGGCGTGATGGCGGGAACCAAAACTTTGTCTCCGGGCTTAAAATCTTTTACCAAAGAGCCGACTTCAACGATTTCGCCGCAGCCCTCGTGTCCCAAAATCATATTGTGCCGGTCGCCGATTGCCCCTTCCCAGACGGTGTGAACGTCCGACGTACACGGAGCGAGCGCCAGCGGTTTACAAATCGCGTCAAGCGGCCCGCAGGCGGGAACGTCTTTTTCAATCCAGCCCGTCTCGCCGAGCTTGAGCATTGCATACCCTTTCATTTTCATGGAAATACCTCCAAATCGTGTGTGATTAAAGCCGCGTTTGCTTAAAAACACCGCTGCTTTCCGCTTTTGTCCTGCAGGTGCGCGTTATCGATATGACATGCCCTTTATGCAGGTAGCGTCAGTATAGGGGATAAATCGTATCCGTACAACAGGCGGCGGAGAATGGTGTTTGAGTGATGGAACGGTGCGCCGCCGCCTGTACGAGTTTACCCACACTCAGGGGAGTGTGGGTAAACTCGCGGGGAAAATGTGTATGAGGGTGTGGCGGCATTCATGCGTCAAAGCGCAACTCCATCTCCGCTGTCGTAACAATCAACGGCGGCGCCATCGGCGGCACGGGTACGAATGCAAACAAGGCGATCGGAATCGGCAACGACGGTAACGGCGGCGGTATCTATATCGGAGAAACCTGCTCGGTAACGCTTGAAGATTCTACAGGTGTCGGCGCACAAGGCGTAAAGATTACCGGCAACACGGCACAGGGAAAAGGTGGCGGCGTATATGCAACCACCTCAAAATTAAAGATGAAAGGAAGCGTAACCGTTACGCCGTCAACCGGAAGCGATACAAACGTGCAGGGCAAAAACGACGTGTATTTGGAAAACGGAAAGATGATAACCATTAACGACACACTCTCCCCCACAGGCGGTACAGCAGCGCGCATTACGCCGAGTACCTACGCGACGACTACGCAAGTCCTAGCGGGAAGCAACGTCGGTACGGAGCACGAGAAGTTCACGGTAACGCCGCAAGGTTCGCAGAACTGGAAAGTAGGCAGTGACGGGAAGCTGCAAATGAATTAGGAATGCGGAATTAGGAATGGAAAATTACGCATTTACACCCTAAACTTCCCCACCTCATCCGCCACCCCTTCAATGCTATCTTTATTCTTCCTCGCCAAATCATTCACTTCCTGCACCGCGCGATTGATTTGTCCGACTCCCGCCGCCATCTCATTCATACTGTCTTTGATCACCGCCGTCAGCCGGTCTAACTTCCGCATTTCGTCGGCAACGCCTTTGCCGCCGACGAGCATCTCCACCGAGCCGTTTTTCACTTCCATTGTAACGGCGCTGATGTTCTTGATCGCGGCGAGGACTTCGCGGCTGCCGTTTTCCTGCTCACACATGTCGGAGGTCAACTGTGCGCTCATGTCGCGGATGTTTTCCGACAACTGAAAAATCACGTTGAACTTTTCTTCGACGATTTTTGACAAGTCGGACAGGCCTTTGATGTCGTCGCTCAACTTTTTCAAGGTGTCGGTGCTCGCCTTGCCCCGTGATGCAGATTCTTCCGTTAGTTTGCGGAGTTCGTCTGCACGTCTTCTCTGTACATCACGTGTTAAATAATTTGCCATCGGAAAGTACAACTTCCCCTCACGCCCTACAAAAAACGCCGCCGGAAAACACATCTTCCCGACGGCGGTAACTATTGCCTAAACTTTAAACTTCTCCACCTCCTCCGCCAGTCCTTCAATGCTATCTTTATTTTTCCTTGCCAGTTCATTCACCTCCTGCACCGCATTATTAATCTGCTGGACGCCCGCGCTCATCTCATTCATCGAGTCTTTTATCACCGCCGTCAGCCGGTCTAACTTCCGCATCTCGTCGGCAACGCCTTTGCCGCCGACAAGCATCTCCTCCGAGCCGCTTTTCACTTCCATTGTGACGGCGCTGATGTTTTTAATCGCCGCTAACACCTCGCGGCTGCCGTTCTCTTGCTCGCGCATGGCGGCGGTCAACTGGGCGCTCATTCCTCGCACATTTTCCGACAACTGGAAAATCGCGTTGAACTTTTCTTCCACCGTCTGGGACGCGCCGGACAAGCCTGCAATCTCATCGCTCAACGTCTTCAATGTGTCGGTAATCGCCTTTCCCTGCGAACCTGCTTCTTCAGCGAGCTTCCGAATCTCGTCAGCGACGACGGCAAAGCCCTTGCCCGCTTCTCCGGCATGGGCGGCTTCAATCGCGGCGTTCATCGCGAGGAGGTTCGTCTGCGAGGCGATATTTTGAATGACGCTCGACGCTTCAAGCAAGCCGCCGGACGCTTCGGCAATTTTCTGCGTAACGGCGTTGGACGTTTGCAGAGTGGTTTTTCCTTCGGACGTGGCGGCGGCGAGCTGCTTTATCATATCGTCGCTTTTTTCAAGCGAGTCGGTAATCGATGCGATATTTGCAGTCATCTCTTCCACAGAGGCGGACGATTGCGCGACGCTTGCCGACTGGTTTTCTATGCTGCCGGTAAGCGTTTCTATCGTGCGGATAATTTCTTCTACCGTGCCTGCCGTTTGCGTAACGCTTGAAGCCTGCGTTATCGCCTGCTCCTTTACGCCGTCGATGTTCGCGCTGATTTCATTCAATGCGCTGGCGGTTTCGGTCATATTACTCGACAACTCTTCTCCAATCGACTGCATTACGCTTGAGCCGCTGCCGACTGCACGCACGGAGTCGCCGATTTTTGCAATCGTTTGGTTAAAGTATTCGGATAAGTCGGTAATTTCATCGTTGCCGGTTACGGGAAGACGCACCGTCAAGTCGCCTTCTCCCTGCGCGATGTTTTGCAGCGCGGAAACCGTTATCATAATCGGGTTCATTATCGCGCGGGCAACGAAATACACGACCGCCGCCGCAATGACGAGAATGACGCCGCCGATGACGAGCATGGAAAGTTTGAGCGCATCGACGGTTTTTGTAAATTCCTTTATCGGAGCCTTTATGACGACAAGCCAGCCGGTCGATCTCATTTTTGAAAACGCGCCGATTTTTTTAACATTTTTATATTCGTAATAGCCGATTTTCGGAGCCGGAGAGGCTAAAATCATTTCTTCGAACTTTGAAAACGATGTCGGATTGTTTGTTTGCCGCGCTTTTTCGGTTACGTTGTAAAATTCTTCTACGGCGGACTGGTCATGATCGGCTATCACAACTCCTTGTTCCGAAAGCATATAGCATTCGCCCGTCTTTCCGATGACAATATCCTTGATATTTTGCGTCAGATAGTCGCCGGAAAGAGCTGCCTGCACGACGCCGATGATTGTTTTATCGTCTTCGGCAAAAAGCGGAAGGGAAAGAATGATGTGGACTTTATTCGTCTGTTTCAACACGCGCGGCGCGCTGATAAAGCGTTTTCCCGCAGCTGCCGCAACGTACCAGTCGATGCCGGTAACAATGCGCGTTGAACCGTCTGAAGCGTGGCAGACGCCGTTCATATCCGCGATGGCGCAATAGCTTATTTCGTTTTTTATTGCAGCTTTGGATTCAAGCAGTTTGACTTTCTCGTCAAATGGAATTGCAGGATTTCTTAATTCCGAAAGTCGTTCAAGTCCTCCGACAAACTCAAAAAGAGAATCGATTCGACTGTCGATGAGCTCGGATATGTCTTGTGCCTTATCCAACAAATGTGTTTCGATTTTCTCAATCACCGCATGATTCGCCTCTCTGACGGCAAGCAGCCCTTCTGCAAGAGATGCAAGCGCGATAAGCGTTCCAAAGATACAAATGAGTTTGTTTCTCAATAAAAAACGTTTTGCCACAATAAAACCTCCATAATTTAATGTGCGCAGTATGAAATGCGCTCCGTTATACTGGATAAGCTTTTTGCCGCAGACATAACGGAGCGCCGGATTTTAAAGTTTTTCAGTTCGGTGTTTGCAGCTGTCATTGCCGGATAGCGCATACAGAAGCATATATGCTTTTTTAGCGGACTGTACCGGCATTTTGCGCCGGCGCATAAATAT
>JBQNBN010000099.1:0-8690 GCA_052169915.1 Treponema sp. | reverse complement strand
GGCAAACACCGGCAAAACATTGCTTTCTCATGCAGAAAATCTCCCGCGCAAAAACCTCGTTTTCACGCGAAAAACTACGTTGAGGCGTTTTTCCCGAGACTGCACACGTTTGCACCGACGCACGACGCCTCGCACCGCTGCAACTGCATCGCCGAACTACGAAAAGCCTCAGGGCTTGAGAACTGAATAAGAGAGGCGGCAGCGGGAAATGAGTTTGTAGGTGAAAGGGATAACGCAAACGCCGGAGGAAAATTGTTTTCCCTCGTGAAAAATCTTGCGCTCAAAGACCTTGTTTCCACGTGGAAAACTGCTCCTCCGATTCTGCGTTAGGGGGTTCTACGCGATTCTTTTTGCTCCGCTATACGACGCTGCAACCGCGTCGCTGAACTACGCAAAGCCGCTGGGCTTGTGAATTGAACGAGAAATGCGGCGGGAAATGAGTTTGCAGACGGAAGGTGTAGCGCAGACTCTGGAGAAAAATTGTTTTCCCTCGCGAGAAAATCTCCCGCGCAAAGACTTTGTTTCCGCGCGGAAAACTACGCTGTGGCATCCTCGGAGGGACACCGCGCATTCCATTTTGTGCCGCCGCATGATAGACGCAACTACGATTGCATCGCAAAACCGCGCAAAGCCGCAGGGCTTGCGAACTAAACAAGAGGCGCGGCAGGAAATAAGTTTGCAGACAGAAGGGGATGCGCAGGCACCGGAGAAAAATTGTTTTCTCATACGGAAAATCTTGCGTGCAATGCCCTCGTTTACGCGCGAAAAACTACTCTGCCACCGTGACGCTAAGATTCCGCGAGTTCTATTTTACACCGCATGACGCCGCACACCGCTAGGATAGCATTGCCGAACTACGCAAAGCCGCAGGGCCTACGAACTGAACGAGAAGCGCGGCAGGAAATGAGTTGACAGGCAGAAGGGGCAGCGCAGGCACCGGAGGAAAGTTGTTTTCTCATGCGAGAAAATTTCCCGAGCAAAGACCTCGTTTCCACGTGGAAAACTATGCTGCCACCTCCTCGTTGGGACTGCACACGTTTCTTTTGCACTGCCGCATGACGCCCCGCACCTCCGCGACTTCATCGCCGAGCTGCGCAAAGCCGCAGGGCTTGCGAACTGAACGAGAGGCGCGGCGGGAAATAAGTTTGCGGATGGAAGGGATAGTGCAAACGCCGGAGGAAAGTTGTTTTCCCTTGTGAAAAATCTTGCGCGCGAAGATCTCGTTTACGCGCGGAAAATTACGCTGCGGTGTTCTTGTCTCTGGGGCTGCACACGTTCCATTTTACGCCTCCATACGCCGCCCCGCAACGCCGCGACAGCATTGCCGGACTGCGCAAAGCCGCAGGGCTTACGAACTGAATGAGAGGCGCAGCGGCAAGAAATGAGTTTGCAGACGAAAAGGGCAGCGCAGGCACCGGAGAAAAATTGTTTTCTCATGCGACAATCTTGCGCACGAAGATCTCGTTTACGCGCGGAAAACTACTTCTGCGGCGTTCTTGCTGGGACTGCACACGTTCCACTTTGCACCGCCATACGACGCTGCGCGCCGCTGCAACTGCGTCGCCGAACTGCGCAAAGCCGCGGGGCTTACGTGACAAATGAGAGGCGCGGCGGGAAATGAGTTTGCGGGCGGAAAACTACGCTGCGGCATCCTCATTGAGGTTGTACACGTTTACGCCACCGCACGACACCGCGCGTCGCTGCAACTGCGTCATCGAACTGCGCAAAGCCGCAGGGCTTGCGAACTGAACGAGGAGCGCGGCGGGAAATGAGTTTACAGATGGAAGGGATAGTGCAAGACGACGAGAAGAATTATTTTCTCATACGAGAAAATCTCCCGAGCAAAGACTGTGTTCCGGTGCGGAAAATTGCGCTGCGGCGTTCCCGCTGGGACTGCACACGTTTCTTTTGCGCTGCTGCATGACGCCCCGCACCGCTGCAACTGCGTCGCCGAACTACGAAAAGCTGCGGGACTTGCGAACTGAACAAAAAACACGGCGGGAAATAAGTTTGCAAGCGGAAGGGACAGTGGAGGCACCGAAGAAAAATTGTTTTCTCATGCGGCAATCTTGCGCACAAAGACCTCGTTTACGCACAGAAAACTGCATTGCTGAGTTCTTGTGGAGACTACAGTCATTCTATTTTACACTGTCCTGTCCGCAATGCACTGCATTTCGCCAGTACCGCAGGACGGTACAACATGCTCGAACTTGCAAGATTGACACATCACCCCAGATACCGGCGGAAAAACTCATTTTGTGTCCTGTAGCTCCCGCTAAAACAATCCCGTTATCTCGCCGTCGTCGGTTACGTCTATGTTCAGCGCGGCGGGCGATTTGGGCAGTCCCGGCATCGTCATGATGTCTCCGGCAAGCGCGACGACAAAGCCTGCGCCTGCGTACAACTGCACGTCCCGCACGGGGAACGCGTAGCCTGCCGGCGCGCCGAGCAATTTTGGGTCGTGGCTTATCGAGTTTTGCGTTTTGGCAACGCACACGGGAAGCGAGCCGTACCCCGCCGCTTCAAACTCCGCAAGTTTTTTGAGCGCCGCCGTCTGAAAGTCGACTTTGCCCGCGCGGTAAATCTCGCGCGCAAGCGTTTCGATTTTTTCTTTCAGCGGCGCCTCCGCGCGGTACAGATACCGGAAAGCGGATTGCGTTTCGCAAAGCCGGACGACTTCTTCGGCAAGAGTGGTAACGCCGCTTCCGCCTTTTTCAAAGCCTTCGCACAAAACCGCTTTTACTCCGGCGGCAGCGCACAGTCTTTCCACCGCGGCGATTTCCGCTTCCGTG
This sequence comes from Treponema sp., assembly GCA_052169915.1. Taxonomy (GTDB): domain Bacteria; phylum Spirochaetota; class Spirochaetia; order Treponematales; family Treponemataceae; genus Treponema_D. Next base: position 5,898 of record JBQNBN010000099.1, on the reverse strand, counting down.
TCGGAAGAAAACTTATTCACTGCGACAATCTCCGGAACGCCGAACTTCGAGATGTTTTCGATATGCGTTTTGAGATTGGCAAAACCGAGCTCAACTGCCGCCGTATCGGGCGCGGAAAGTTCCGTTTTCGGTACGCCGCCGTGCATTTTCAGCGCGCGTATCGTCGCAACAATCACGACTGCGGAAAGCTTAATTCCCGCCGACCGGCATTTGATGTCCATAAACTTTTCCGCGCCCAAGTCCGCCGCAAATCCCGCCTCCGTAACAACGTAATCGCTTGAAGCGAGCGCAGAGACAGTCGCGTTTACGCTGTTGCAGCCGTGCGCGATGTTTGCAAAGGGGCCTCCGTGCACGAAGGCCGGCGTTTTTTCAAGCGTCTGCACGAGGTTCGGGCGGAGCGCGTCTTTTAAGAGGGCGGCAACGGCTCCCGTGCACTTGAGCGCGCCGAATTCGACATTTTGGCGGTTAAAGTCCTTGGCAATGACGATGCGGGAAAGCCGTTCTTTCAATTCGCCGATGGACTGCGACAGACAGACGATTGCCATAATTTCCGACGCCGCAGCGATTGTAAAATGCTCTTCGCGCGGAACGCCGTCAACGCGTCCGCCGAGTCCCGCAACGATATTCCGGAGGCTCCGGTCGTTTAAGTCGAGGCAGCGTTTCCACGAGATTGTGCGCGGGTCGATGTTCAATTCGTTGCCCTGCTGAATGTGATTGTCGATGAGGGCGGCGATGAGGTTGTTTGCGGCGGAAATTGCGTGAATATCGCCGGTAAAATGCAGATTGATGTCTTCCATCGGGACGATTTGCGCAAAGCCGCCCCCGCACGCGCCGCCTTTTACGCCGAAGCACGGCCCAAGCGACGGTTCGCGGAGCGCGATGGACGCTTTTTTCCCGATTTTGCAAAGCCCGTCGCCAAGCCCGATTGTAACGGTCGACTTTCCTTCGCCTGCCGCAGTCGGAGTCAGCGCCGTTACGAGAATGAGTTTGCCGCGTCCGTTTGCGGACGCCGCCTTTTTTTGCAACGACTTGAGCTTCGGCAGCGTGATTTTCGCTTTGTAAGCGCCGTAAAGTTCAATCTCCTCGTCCGCAATGCTGAGTTTCGCGGCAATTTCAGTAATCGGCGCCATCGCATTGGCGCGCGCAATTTCAAGATCCGTCATCATACCCTCCTTTTCGACTTCCGCGTGCCGTACGCGCAGAGAAAATCCCAAGTCGACTTTTTATTGCCGCTCCGTTGGCAAACGCCTCTTCTCCGCGGCAGCAGCGTTCCACGCCGTTCACGAGTGCGGCAACACGCCTTCCCCCGCAAAAAGCCTCTCTCCCGCGTCCCGTTCCCTGCGAGTTTTGCCGTTAGGCAAAACTTGGGCAGGCGGCATAGAGTTCCATCCTTCAAGCTCCATTCAGTTCCGCCTGCCGAATGAGCGCATTCACTTCTTCCGTCGTCAGTTCGCGGTACTCGCCCGGCGCAAGAGATGCGTCAAGAGGAAGCCCTGCAACGGCAACGCGCTTGAGATGGCACACCTCATTCCCGACGGCTTTAAACATTCGTTTTACTTGGTGATAACGTCCTTCGCTGATGGTCAGCGCGCACTCGTCCGCGGAATGCCAGCGGAGGCTTGCGCTTTTGCAGTCCGCCTCACCGTCGTTGTCCTCCGCCGCAATATGAATGCCCTTAGCAAACTGCGCGGCAATATCCTGCCGCCGTTCTTCGGATTCCGCATTTTGCAGGCGGACAAAATACGTTTTGGGAATGCCGGACTTGGGCGACGTAATGCGGTGCGTCAATTTGCCGTCCGTCGTAAAAAGCAAAAGCCCTTCGGTATCGACGTCCAGTCTCCCGACGAGGTGGAGTTCGGCGGCAAGTCTGCCCGTGCGGTGCAGTCCGTCTTTATGCGCGCACACCGCACCGCCGCTTTTGTTCATCATGAGGTACACGTGGGCACGCACGGCGACGGGTTTTCCGCACACGGCAATTTTGTCCGCGCCCGCATTTATTTTTGCGCCTGCGTCTGTAACACGCACGCCGTTTACGGTTACGTCTCCCGAGCGCAAAAGACGCTTTATTTCTTTCCGCGTGCCGAACCCTTCGTGCGAGAGGATTTTATCAATGCGCTCAAAACTCATTTACACCGTCCTTGGACAAGATACCTTTTTTACAGGTTTACCGCAAAAGATTATTTATTCAGTTGTCAAACGACAACTGAAGCGGACTGTAAACGCAATTAAAACTATAAAACTAAGTTCATCTGTCCGCGGCGGACGGGTGAATCTGTCTAAAAGATTTAATGGGGGGGCCGTCCGCTTAACGTTTCGCATTCGCAAAACGTGTTCATCTTGTCCCAGCCCGCAGGTTTCCTCCCTTGCTACGTCGACGTGCGTGCATCCGTGGGACAAGGTACGTCTTATGCAGATTTCAAAACCGGTTTATTTGCGAGTTTATCCACACCTGATAAGGGTGTGGATAAACTCGGGCGGGCGGTACACCGCTCAGTCTTTCAGACCGATTTCTCCGCCGACCGCAACAACGCAGTTCAATCATTCAAACTCGATTTTTTCCGTCCGCCCCGTGCCGTCCGCTCTTCGATGGGGACAAAGGCGCGCTCTCCGCATACGTTTTTGAACGCGGGGCGGTAAATGCGCCCGCCTGCAACGATTTCTTCAATGCGGTGCGCCGACCAGCCCGCAATGCGCGAAATTGCAAAAAGCGGCGTATACAGTTCGCGCGGAATGTTGAGCATTCCGTACACAAAGCCCGAATAAAAGTCGACATTGGGACAAATGCCCTTTTTCGACTCGTGGAGCGTCATGATAATTTCCGGCGCAAGTTTTTCGACTGTCCGGTACAGTCCGAATTCGTCCATGCACCCCTTTTCCGGCGCAAGTTTTTCCGCCTTATCGCGTAAGAGGATTTGACGCGGGTCGCTGACGGTGTAAACCGCGTGTCCCATTCCGTAGATGAGCCCCGTGCGGTCAAACGCGCCGCCTTTGGCAATCTTGTAAAGATAACCGCTTACTTCCTTTTCGTTCGACCAGTCTTTTACATTCGCTTTGATTTCGTCCATCATCTGCGCCGCGCGGATATTTGCGCCGCCGTGCCTGCGTCCTTTGAGCGAGCCGACTGCAGCCGCGATTGCCGAATACGTGTCCGTGTCCGACGATGAAATAACGTGGACGCTGAAGCTGGAATTGTTTCCGCCACCATGCTCGGCGTGCAGGATAAGCGAAAGGTCAAGAATATCAGCCTCAAGTTTGGTGTATTGGGTGTCGGGACGGATAAGGTGCAAAAAGTTTTCCGCCGTCGAAAGTTCCGGCAACGGATTGTGAATGTACATACTTTTTTGGTCGTAATAGCGCCGTTTTGCCTGATAGCCGTAGGCGGCAAGCGTGGAAAAGCGCGAGATAAGTTCAATACACTGACGCAGAATGTTTGCGACCGAGCGGTCTTCCGGCGCCTCATCGTAGGAATAACTGGCAAGAACGCCGCGCTGCATTTTGTTCATAATGTCGTTTGACGGCGCTTTCATGATCATGTCTTCGGTAAAATTCGGCGGAAGGGCGCGGCTCATGCCGATAAACTGCCGGAATTCATCCAACTGGACTTGAGTCGGCAAGTCCCCGAAAAGCAAAAGATAGGCGCACTGCTCATAGCCGAATTGATTGGATGCCTCAGCATCTTTTACAAGGTCGACGACGTCGTAGCCGCGGTACATGAGCCGCCCGGGAATCGGGATTTTTTCTCCGCCGTCGCCGATACGGTAGCCGACGACATCGCCGACGTTCGTCAAGCCGACTAAAACGCCGGTGCCGTTCGCGTTGCGCAGTCCCCGCTTTACGTCGTATTTTGCATAAAGTTCCGGTTTTATCGGGTCATTGCATTCTGCACGCGCGGAAAGTTTTTTAATGAACGAACTTGAATTGTTTTTTTTGAACATAGACGCTCCTTTTTTAATGAACGGCTGATCGGAGAAGAGCTGTACGATATGCTGATTGCATATTTATTCATTTATTGGACTTTATTTCGATAAATATACGGAATTGCAGGGAGATTTTCAAGTAGGCAGCGGAATCTTGCACAGTTCAAAGGACTTTTTAACGATGTCATACACCAATCGGAACACTTCATCGCGATTGCTTTCAAAAACGTCTTTGTCGCTGAACAACTCGTACATAACCAGAACGCCGTTTAAAATTCGAGTATACAGTTTGGGAAACACGAATTGCGTAAAGTCTTCTCCGGCAAAACGTCCCGCTTTTCCCGTCCGCGCCGCCGCCGATTTTATATTTTCCACCATCAGCGAATACGCCTGCTCTTCAAGTTTGAAAAACAAATCTTCCGTGTCTTTATCGTAGAGAATTTCAAACAGGAACATAAGGTAGAGCCGTTTTTCCGGCGTACGGTCAAATATTTTCGCCATGACGGCATTCGCGACGACTGCAAAAACGTCGTCGCTTTCAGGCGCGGCGCTCATCAATTCTTCCGTCCGGCGATAGCGGAAAGAATTTCCGTCCTGCATGATGTCGAACATAATCGACTTGGTGCTTTTGTAGTACTGGTACACGCCGCCTTTGGACAGGCTCGTCTCCGCAACCACGTCTTCCATCGTCGCGTACCGGTAGCCCTTGTTCAAAAACACCCGCTTTGCTGCGTCCATAATTTCCGACTTGCGCTCTTCTTTTGTTTTCCGTTCAAACTTTGCCACGAGAGGTATTGTATTTTTGAAAGAGGGTTTGTCAATGGGAGGAAGGATAATTACGAATTAGGAATTACGCATTCCTCATTAAAAAAGGCTTTGTCCGTGGTGAACAAAGCCTTTTCTTTTAGAGTTGCAAAGAATGCTGATTAGAAGCTGTATTTCACGCTCATGTTAACTTTGTGATACAAAGTATCTTTGGCTTCTTTGCCATTAACCTCTGATCCGAACAGCGTGTAGTCGGCATTGAAAGTGAAATCCTTATATTTCGTTTCTACGCCGATCATCCAGCCTGCGGTTCTTCCAGTTTCTTCACTTGTCGGGGAAGTCTTCGCATTTATCTCTTTCTTGTGTGAGCCGACAAAGCCGGTTTTTGCCTGGAACCAATCGACAGGATTGGTAATCAATCCCAATCCGAATTCCATTGTATTGGTTTCTTTAGCCTTCCAGCCATCGGTGCCTTTGGCTTTTTCAATCTCAGTGGTCAAAACAAAATTCGTGTAAAGACCGGAATTAATTCCCGGTTTCATTAAATTGAACACGTTAAACACAACTTCGGCATTCAGCTCGTTGTTGATGGTTTGATTCACAACTTCTTTCTTTGACTTGTTCGCGTGGTCGTCAAAAAAGTTAAAGTCATCAAAAACGGTTACAAGCAAAAGAGAATTGGAGAAATCATACGTTACTTCAGGCATTATCTTCATTCCAAGCCAGATAGTGTTTGATGAAGTATGCTTTACCAAATAAGCCGCATCCAAGCCTAGACCAAGCCCCGGGATGACGTCTTCAACCGCCAAACTTGTTCCAATCCCGAACGTCGGCTTCCACTGCTCGTTTGTGTCTTTGTCTATAGCGGTATTTTTGTACTGTACATACGGAGTAAGGAACAAATTATCCAAAATCCGGATTTTTACGCCACCTTTAATATCGAAAGGCAAAAAGCTTCCTCCATCTTCTTTGCCTGGAATCCACATATGCACCTTGTTTTCCAAATCGGTTCTGCTAAATCTTTCTTTTACAAGAGATACTTCAGCATCAAATGCCGGAGAAAAACGGGAATCCATTTCTCCTTCCGCCGCAAAAGCCGTACCGCAGACCGCTAACACAAGCGCCGCACCCAAAAGTTTCTTCATAAAGAACTCCTTTTTGCAGGAATTCGCCGCACCTGCAGCAAATTCCTGCTATATATAGTATTGTGGCATTT
>JBQNBN010000098.1:0-8937 GCA_052169915.1 Treponema sp. | reverse complement strand
AAGTAAGCGATTTAGCCCACGAAAACAAAAAGAGCATCGAAGGACTTGCGGAAGAGGTTAGGAAGTTTAAGGTCTAAGTCGGCGGCAGAGAACGGAGATTGGCAGGCGGCGGAGAAAAGAGATTTTAAGATTTTGCGGAGGTACCGCCTGAGCAAGTTTGCAGTTTTACTGCAAACTTGCGGGAAATAGGGAATACATAATTTTGCCCGCCGCCATGAAAATTGTATTTTCTTTCCGGCGGTGGCAAGAGTTTATGCTCCCTATCGTGAAACTAAGCTTTGGAACGGCGGCAATGGTTCGCATACTACGTTATTGCGCGAACATGCTTTTTGCGTGACAGAATCCCCCACCACACACACAATCACTTCGCCGTCAAATTCATAATTCCGTCCCATTCGTCGGGAACGGCTTTTTGCGCGTAGGTTTTGCAGCGATCGGCAAAAACGAGGGCGGCTTGGTCGTCGGGAATGAGCGCGTTGGCTTTGAGAAAGAGTTTTTGGGCGGCGGCAAAGTCTCTGTTCAGGTATTTTGCAAGCGCTTCGTGGAACATTTCCGTTTCTTCCGCGAGATTCGGCGGCAATTCCTTCTTAAATCCTAAGATATTGTACAACTGGACGGGACGGCTTTTTCCCACGACGCGGACTTTGTCGAGTTTTTTGAAAAGGATTTCACCCTTGTAGGCGCCGCTTTCAACGTCCTTGAACGTTTCTTCCGAACACAAAATCCACGAACCGTACACTTTGTTGACGCCTTCAAGACGGCTGGCAAGGTTGACGTTATCTCCGAGCATGGTGTAATTCATTTTTGAGATTTTGCCGGTTTGCGTCCCCATGTTGCCGACAACCATATCGCCGGTGTTGATGCCAATTCGCGTAAAAACCTTCTGCGGAATATCGTTTGCAATCATGTGGACGCGGTTGAATTCGGCTTCCGCCTGCTTCATGCGGATTGCAGCGGCGCACGCCTTGTACGCGTGGTCGGAAAGGTCAAGCGGCGCGCCGAAAAACGACACGATGGAGTCGCCGATGTATTTGTCAATCGTCCCTTGGTGGTCGATGATAACGTCGCTGAGGGCGCCCAAATATTGATTCAATATCGTGATAAGCCGGTCTGCCGTTACCAGTTCGCTGAACGACGAAAAACTTTTTATATCGCTGAAAAGCGCGGTTATGTGTCTATTGCGCCCGCCGAGCGTAAAAAGTTCGGGATTTTCTTCAAGTTGTTTGACGACGTCCTTCGACACGTAGGTCGAGGCAATCTGTCGAATGTAGCGTTTTTCCCGTTCGCCTGAAATATAGCGCAGCATGATGCCGGCAGCGTAATTCAAAACGACGAACAGCGTTGTCCCCACTGACGGAATGTAAATGTCCGCCGTAACCATCAAAGCGACTGGAAAGGCAAAAATGACGACGGGCAAAACCGCGCCGCTGATATTTTGAACGCGCGCCGTCATGGAGCGCGTAACGGCAAAGTGCAGGGCGACGAGAATCAGCGCCGCTGCAAAACCGTACGCCCATGACACCGGCGTGATAAAGGCTTTTTGCAGCAGCGTATTGAGCACGTTGGCGTGCGTTCCGACGTTCGGATAAAGGCGCGTAAACGGCGTCGCTCCTTGGTCGGTTGTGCTGGAAGCGGTGTTGCCCAAAATGCAAAAGGAGCCGCCGTAGGCTTGTTTCATTTCGCTCATGTAAAGCAGATACGTTGAAATATTGTCCGAAAGAAACGAAAATTCCTCTCGCAGCGACTCAAGAAACTGCCGCACGCGCTCATCGTTTTGAATGCCGAGTTCTTCCACGGCAGCCGCGGCGGACTGCATATAATCGGCGGCGGCATAAGCGTTTACGGCGTTAAAATACGCGCCGCGGCGGTCAAAATAGGCGCGGTATTCCTCCGGCGCAATGCCGTCCCGCACCGTGCCGTCCGCGCCTATGCCGGTGCAAAGGCTCAGCAGCCGCTCCTTTTCCGCAAGAATCGACTCGTATTCGGAAAAAAGTTGAGCCGCGTCCGTAACGTACGCCAATTCCCGTCCGTCTTTTGCGCGGAGACTTTGCGCTTTTATATTTTCAAGACTGCGGAAAATATCGCTTTCCATCCAGTCAAGCTGCCGCAAAAAAAGCAGCGATTCATGCCGGAACGACTTTCCGAAGTCGGTGTGCGCCCAGTTAATCATCATGCGCCCGTGCTCGTCCAGCGGAATGGTTACGTTTTCCCGCTCCGTCTTACCGGGAAAGAGCGCGCCCTGCAGCGTCAAAGAATGTTTCTTCCTTATAATTGCTTCAACATCAAGGAGATTTAACAGCGGTGAAAACGCAAGCTGCGCGGCGTATTTGCCGTTGCGCTCAAACAAAAGTTCGACTCTTCGCCGCGTTCCGTCGGAGTCGATGACGACATTCGTAAAGCCGACTCCCTGCGCCCGCTCCACAAGGGCGCGCAATGCAAGCGTAAAGTCCGACTGTTCGCCGCCGTATTGGTTTACCGACGTAAAATTGTTGTCGCGGACGATAAAATTGTTTTTGTCGCTCACGTTGTTAAGCAACAGCCGCGCCGCCGCGTATTCCTCGTCTCCTTCCTGTTTCGGAATGCTGATGTTGCGCGTGTTGACCGTAAGCCACGCGTTGCCGAAAAATTGCAGCGCCTTTGCAAAATAAACGTCGTTGTCCTGCATGGAACCGGCGGTAATTTCGTTTTTCGCGGCGTCAAGCGACGGTAAAATATAGGAATGCAGCATTTGTTCGGACTGTGCGCCGACTTCGGAAGGACTGATAAAACCGCGCTGTACGGACAAAGCGAGTTGCCCGACGATCTCCGCAATTTCGTCTTTCTGCCGGTCGATGACGCGCTCTATCGTAAAATCCGCGTCGGAAGGAACTCCTTTCGGGGACTTGGAAAGATATTCTATATCGAAAACGGCGCGTTCAGACCCCAGTTCGCGCATTCGTATCAGCGCATCGGCGATAACGTCGCGACTCCACGGCCACTCGCCTATTTCCGCAATCGATTCGTTATCGATGCTGACGTGGAGAATGCGCGGATCCTGCGACGATAAGGGCGACGATTCCCGTTACAACAAAATGAATGCGCGTTACGGAACGTTTTTTTACTTCTCTCTTCTTTTCCATGCGGCGGATTGTAACACAATCTATTCCGATTTTAAATAATTGTAGGCTTTGCTCGCGGCTTTCTGTTCGGCTTCTTTCCGCGACTTTCCTTTTTCCGGTCCGTAGGTTACGGCGCCGAGAGACACCGTAACGCTGAACGTCAAATCATGGTCGGGACCGGTAACGGAAACGGTATTGTAAACGGGACAGAGTTTGTATTTTTTTTGATAAAGTTCTTGCAGGAGCGTTTTGTAATCTTTGCCGCCGTCTTTTTGCACTTTACGAATGGCGGGAACCAAAAACGAGAGCACGTATTTTTGCGCGGCGATAAATCCCGAATCCAAATAATACGCTCCGATAATCGCTTCCATGCAGTCGGCAAGAATGGCGGGCTTATGTTTGCCGTCCGTTACTTCTTCTCCGTGCCCCATCACGAGCATTTCGTCAATGCCAAGTTCCAAGCCGACTGGAGCAAGCGCCTTCTCCGACACGACGGCGGATTTTATCTTTGAAAGTTCGCCTTCAGGATTTTCTCCCATATCGTTATAGAGAAAATCCGCTGCAACCAGTCCAAGCACGGAGTCGCCTAAAAACTCAAGGCGTTCGTTGTTGATATTTTTTAGTTTGATATTTTCATTGGAATACGACCGGTGATGAAAAGCGAGTTCTAAAAGTTCTAAGTTTTTGAATTTTAGACTCAACCGTTTGCAAAAAACAAGCAGCTTTTTTTTTCTGGTTCGGTCGATGGTAAGCATTTATTTTCGGCGGGCGGGTTCTGAACAAAAAAACACAAGCCGCAAAGACTTGTGTTTCGGTGCAGTAAAATTATTTTGCCTGCTCCGCCTTGATAAAATCATAGGCGTCGCGTACGGTTTCAAATTCATTCGCTTTGTCATCAGGGATACTTACGCCGAGGTTTTCCTCGATTGCATAAACAAGTTCGTAAGTATCAAGGCTGTCTGCGCCTAAATCGCCGCGGAATGATGAATCCAAAGTAATTTTGCTTTCATCGATTTCCAATTTTTCCGCGATAAGCTTTTGAATTTTGTCAAATAATTCGTCCATCTTTATCTCCTAATATACTAACCGTTAATTTCCGGCTTTATTATCTGGCGTCCGCGGTAAAAACCGCACTTGGGACAAACACGATGCGACCGGATAAGATTTCCGCAGTTGTTGCATTCGACAAGCTGCGGCGCTTCCAGACGCATATTGATTGCCTGACGTCTTTTTGTAACGGCCTTAGATGTTTTTGATCTTGGTACTGCCATTTTATAGACCTCGCTCAGTTAGATTTATCAAATAACTAGTTGAGATAATACAACAGTTCCAGTCAAGTTGTCAACAAATTATAGCAGAATAATAATATTTGTCAAATTGAACTATTGGAGTTTTTATATTTTGCAAGCAGCGCTTTTCCGACTTCAGGCGGCACCATTTCGGAAATGTCTCCGCCGAAACTGGCAAGTTCTTTAATTGTACTGGATTTTAATAGAAGATATTTTTGTTCGGCAGGAATAAAAAGCGTTTCTACGGAAGCGTTGAGCATTCGATTCATCATAGAAAGTTCGAATTCGTAAGAAAAATCCGCGTCCCCGCGTATTCCGCGAATAAGAACTTTTGCGCCGGTCTTCTTTGCGTAATCAACGACAAGTCCGCTGTAAATATTCACGCACACGTTTGATAGAGGTTTCACCAAGTCCTTTATCATCTCTTGCCGCTCTTCCTGTGAGAACAAGTATTTTTTTCCCGAATTAACCGCTATAACGACATCTACAAAATCAAAAAGCGCGGCGGCTCTTTGAATGATATTTATGTGTCCGTTAGTCGGCGGATCAAAAGATCCCGCAAACACCGCTCTGGTCATTACGTACATTTTACCCCCTTTGACCAAAATAAACAAGCATTGTATTATCATCGCCATGATTAAGTATTTCTATGTTTTTGCACTGAGTTTATCTGCCGTGCTCGCGCTTGTTTCGTGCGCGTCATCGCCTGAAAGTCAAAATGAAACGGTCGCAGCAGTAATGGAAGAGAAAGCCGCCGTTACGGAAGAAAAGCCCGTTGCCGAAGAGCCGGTGCAGATGCCTGAACCAGAACCCGAGCCGTTGCCTCCCCCTGAACCCGAAAAGTCGCCGGTCTACGAAGAATCCGATGAAGAATATGCCCGCTCTACAGCGGAAGTAACCGTTTCAAGGGAAGAATTTTCGTCGGATAAAAAAGAAATTCTCCAAATCATATCCGAACTTTCAACGATAATGGAAAAATCCGATTACGATTCATGGTTGGAATACATTTCTCCCGATTCCGTGAAATATTGGTCGGACGCAAACAACCTTGCAAAAGCGGCGCGCCGTCTTCCCCTTGATCCCAAAAAGCCGCTTGACCGTCCGAAGTTGAATAATCTGAAGGATTATTTCCGGCTTGTTTTCGTCCGCTCCAGAAAAGGGCGTTCGGTAAACGAAATCCGGTATATATCGCGCAACAGCGTAAAAGCCGTACAGGTAGAAGACGAACGCGACATCGTTTATTACAATTTTGTGCGGGTAAACCAAAAATGGATGGTATCTATTCCAAAAACTTGAAAAACGGTAGAACTCCGTTATATTTTGTAGATTTTTTAATAGTGATATATTATAATTTAGCAAATTATCACCGTTTTTTTCCTAAGGAGGAGAAATAAATGAAACTTAATAAAATCGCTTTTATTGGATTGTGTTTTTCGGTTACTGCAACTGCATTCGTATATGCGCAGTCCGGTTCATCGGCAAAGTCGGAGACATCGGTAGAAGATGAATACCTCAACGATATTGACGGCGTAGTTATAACCAGTCTTGTCGAATCCGACGAATATGACAATAAATTGGTAGCCATGAATTTTCTTGAAGAAGCCGTAAAAAAAGGCAATCCGAGCGAAGAAGTTATGAACGCGCTTAATCATCTTGCGGGAGAAGGCATTGCTTCTCAAACAAGATTGAACGGCCGCGTTATGAACAATTACCCCGATATCCGCCGCCGCGCGTGCCTTGCATTGGGAAAAGTAAAGACGGAACAGGCAAAAAATTATCTTATGCAGGTAACGATTGCAGAAAACGAACCGATGGTTATCGCTGCAGCAGTCAGTTCTCTCGGAGAGATTGGACTTGATAACGATGCGGTAGTGGACGCAATTTCATTTGCGAACCGCAGAAATCAGATTATGAATCCGACGAGTTCTCTTGCGTATGAAGTTCTTGAAGCGTACGGCAAACTTGCAGCTGGTACGGAAAACAAAAAGATGATAATCAATTCTATTTCGCAGATTGCGGCGGATTATCATTATGTTACGCCGGTACGCAATAAAGCGTTGAAAATGCTCAAAACATTTTCTTCCGATTCGGGAAAGTCATCGAGCGGCAAGTAAAATAAAAAAGGCTGCCTTAAAACGGCAGCTTTTTTATTGCGTGATTTAAAAATTGTTTTGAGAGATGCGGGATTCGAACCCGCCGCCTTCAGCTCCGGAGGCTGACGCTCTATCCAGATGAGCTAATCTCTCTTGGATTGCCTTACTTTATACAGATTAAATTTTATTGTCAAGCAAGGGGAGAGACTGGAAACGTATTGTTCGGGTAAGAGCCTTGTATCGCTCTTCGCAAAGTATTGCATTCGGTGAATGATGCGGTTACAAAGCAGCACTGCGGAGGATATGTAAACGGCGGGAGTACCGCCTGCGCCGGCATGGCGGGCGGTTATTATGGTGTTTGCAAGACAAAACGGTATTCCGCCCTCCGCAGTTTGCTGAATGCAAACTGCACATAAATTAGGACGGGGTAGGATTCATTGCAAAGCAACGGAGCCCTGAAACGCCGGTTACGAACTCCGGCTGCGCCCAAAATGTACGGCAATTTTTTAATGCGTTGCTCGTTCACATCGGCATAATAGAAATGGAGGAATTATGGAACCGATAATTTTAGCGTCGTCGTCCCCGCGCCGACAGGAAATATTGAAGATGCTCGGCATTCCGTTTCGGGTAATAATGCCAAATGTAGATGAAACCATAACGGCGGGGTTGGAGCCGGACGACGTGCCTGAGTCGCTTGCGCGGGAAAAAGTTACGGCGGTTTTGAACTCGCTGCCGCCGGAGCAGGAAATTCCGTGGGTGCTGGGCGCGGACACCGTGATAATCAAAAGCGGCAGAATCTACGGCAAGCCTGAAAATCAAGAACAGGCGGAACAATACTTGCACGACTTGCAGGGCGGGCTTCACACGGTCATAACGGCGTTGGCGCTCTACGACGGGCGACGAAAGGCGACGATTTCAGAAGTCGTAAAAACGCGGGTAACGTTTGCGCCGATGACGGATGATGAAATCCGCTGGTACGCAGAAACGGGCGAGTGGCACGGAGCCGCCGGCGGATACCGCATTCAAGGGCTTGCGTCGTGTTTTATAAAAAATATCGACGGTTCGCAGAGCTGCGTCGCCGGCTTGCCCATACAATCCCTTTATGATATATTGAAAAAGCAGGGCTATTCCATTTTGGAGTAATTTTGCCGGATATTGTCAACAATTTCCGAAATCTTCCGTGCGCGCAGCGTATCGAGAAATAGAGTATGGTGGAAATGGATATTTATATCCCTTTCACGTGAAGGAGCGAATCATGGCAGTTGTAACCATGAAGAATTTGCTTGAATCCGGTGTACACTTCGGTCATCAGGTCAAGCGGTGGGATCCGCGCATGAAGAAATACATCTTCGCAGAACGCAACGGCATCCACATCATCGACTTACAGAAAACGACGGCTGCAATCAAAGAAAGCTATGAAACTGTAAGAAAAATCGTTTCGTCAGGGAAATCGATTCTCTTCGTCGGGACAAAAAAGCAGGCGCAGCAGGCTATTCAAAAAGAAGCCGAACGCTGCGGAATGTTTTACGTAAACAACCGCTGGCTTGGCGGTATGCTTACAAACTTTACGACTATCAAAAAGTCGCTTTTACGCCTCAAAAAAATCGAAAAGATGGAAATTGACGGCACATTCGACAATCTTACAAAAAAAGAAGTTTCCGCACTTCAAAAAGAAAAATCCAAACTTGAAAAAAATCTCGGCGGCATTAAAGAAATGAAAGAATTGCCGGGCGCAGTGTTCATCATCGACACGCATAAAGAGCAGATTGCCGTTGCCGAAGCGCGCCGCATGGGCATTCCCATTATCGCGGTCGTCGATACGAACTGCAATCCGGAGGGAATAGACTATCCTATTCCGGGCAACGATGACGCAATCCGCGCAATTTCGCTGTTTACCTCCGTTATTGCGAATGCGGTTATCGAGTCCGACAACGAAAACGGGCTTAAAATCCTTGAAAATCTGGGCGACGAAGACGACGGCGTTCAAACCGACGCGGCGAACAAAAACGAAGACGTTGAAATCGAGGATTACAGCAACTATCAGCCGACGGAACAAAAATCGGAAGATGTTGAAGTTGACGACAAAGATTCTCTTGTTGACGAAGATAAGATTTACAAAGACTAATATTTTGCGGGCGGCGTAACCAGTCCGCCTATAATAAGGAAAAAACATGGACATTAAGGCATCCGACATAAAGATTCTCCGTGAAAAAACCGGAGCGGGCATGATGGAATGCAAAAAGGCGCTTATCGAAGCGAACGGAGACGCAGGCGAAGCGGAAAAGATTTTGAAAGAAAAGGGACTTGCGGCGGTCGCAAAGAGATCCGACAGGGCGACGGGCGAAGGACGCATTTTCATAAAGCAGGACGGCAATAAAATTGCGATGGTTGAACTTACGTGCGAAACCGATTTTGTCGCCGGAAACAAAGATTTTATCGAAGTCGGAGAAAAAATTG
>JBQNBN010000097.1:0-9164 GCA_052169915.1 Treponema sp. | reverse complement strand
CCGTTCGGTTTTGACATTCTGGAATTGCAATTCATCGCGGACAAGCCCGTCCGGACTGTCTTCAAAATTGAGGTCTGTTGAATAGAAGACGTTTTTATCGCCGCGGAACGGCAAAAACGCGTATCTGCCGGCGCAATGAATGACGTCCGGCTTGAACTCTTGGAGCGCAAAGTTCAGTTTGCGGCGAAGAAAATCCGCTTTTTCAAGCAGACGCTCTTCTTCCGAAAGCTGTTTTGAACTTTCATTGCTCTGCAAAACAAAGTCGAATATTCCGCCGTCTTCAGGCGCGCTTCCGTCCCCGAATGAAAGAAAAGCGCATTTTACATCGCAATGTTTTTTTAATTCCGCAATATAGGTTTGCGTAAAATTAAAAAACTCGCTCCGATATCCTCCCGCCGAAGCGTATGCAAAAAAGATTTTCATATTTCCTCCGCGCCGCATTTGTGCGCACACTATATATAGCGAAGAACATGTAAAATCGGCAAAAGGAAGGGGGGAAGGGCGGGGTAGATGTGTAATTGGGAATTGGAAAATGCGGAATGCGTAATTGTGCGGACTGCACAGATGTTGTTTTACATCGATTACGGTTTTTGCAGTCCGTTCCGCTTTGCCATCGGCAAACCGGTTGCGGTGTGAGTCGGCGGTTGTACTGGGGAGCGAAGGATTTTACGGTGCGCCGCCCTCTCAAGTTTGCTAATCGCAAACTTGGGGATATATGGAATTTTGCGGGGAACAACTGGCGGCAGAGGACGAAGTTCGAAGGATTTAATGAAATTATCGCCGGCAGAGAATGGCGTTTGACGGGCGTAACAAAGTTCCCGTCGGCACTCGTTTTACGACAGAAAACGAGCGGTAGACGTGGTTTAGAGAGCGGTTACGGGCGAATGATGTCGTGCCGAACGGAAAGTGCGCATTGTCCGCCTTGTGCTGAGGAATGGGAGGGAGAATGGAATTCGTGATACGTAATTCGTAATGAGAGGAATGGATGAGGGCTGTGTAAGCGCGTGCGGAAATAGGGGTGCCGGCAAAATAATTTTTGCGCGGCTGGGAGAGGGTGGAGGGGGAGAGGAATGCAGAAGATTTACTAACGGATGAAATTTTGTTTTGATGGATTTTACTTGTTTTCTGTCTGCATGAGAGTGTCGAGTATTTTTCGTTCGATTCGATAATTGCGGTTTCTAGAGTTGTAAATAGGAGCGAAATGTCGACTATAAACGTCGTTTTCGTCAATATCTTTTGCCTCCGTTCCGCATAGCATTTATAGAAGACATTTGCTTTTATAATGCCTTCTTGCTCTAGTCTCTGCGAGATACCGCGAGAGACGAATATCACCTGCTGATCTATAATTCCATACAGTATTCCTTGCGCTGCCGCCTTATCCTATACAATACTCTTCAATCAGAACGTGATATTACAAAAGTCGCCTCTTTATCCCCCGTCCCCGCACTCCGCGAGCTGTTGCAAAAAATCTTCTATAATAGAGTGCCCATTCACTCCTAACGTTGTGCCTCAGGAAACATCTTCTTATCCAACGCCGTATTTCACATGCCTCTCCCAAAAACATCTCCCTTCACAATGCCCCTCCTACACACATAATCCCCACGTGATACTACAAAAGACGCCTTCTCTTACAATGCCGCCCTCCACCCCTTCAACCCCATTTTCCGCAAGTTTTGCCGACAGGCAAAACTTGTTGCGGGCGGAAACCCAGTTCCATCCCCAAATCCCGTCTCCCTCCGCCCGCAGTTGAACAACCCACGCTTTTACGATACTATGCGCGAACTCTATCTGTATTTTTAAAAGAGGTAACAATATGGACTTTGATATTTCTAAAATGAGGAATATCGGTATCAGCGCCCACATTGACTCCGGTAAAACCACTCTGTCGGAACGTATTTTGTTCTACTGTAACAAGATACATCAGATTCATGAAGTTCGCGGCAAAGACGGCGTCGGCGCGGTGATGGATTCGATGGATTTGGAGCGCGAGCGCGGAATTACAATTCAATCTGCAGCAACTCAGGTTCAATGGAAAGATTATACAATCAATTTGATTGATACTCCGGGACACGTTGACTTTACAATCGAAGTTGAGCGTTCTTTGCGTGTTCTTGACGGCGCGATTCTTGTTTTGTGCGCCGTTGCAGGCGTCCAGTCCCAGTCAATAACTGTAGACCGCCAGCTTAAACGCTATCACGTACCGCGCATTGCTTTTGTAAATAAGTGCGATCGTCAAGGTGCAAATCCCTTGCGCGTATGCAGTCAGCTCCGTGATAAACTTGGTCTTAATGCCCACATGATGGAACTGCCGATCGGTTTGGAAGACAAACTTGAAGGCGTTGTAGACCTTATCGCGATGAAAGCGATTTATTTTGAGGGCGCGGACGGTTCTGAACTTCGCACTGCGGAAATTCCTGCGCACATGGTCGAAGATGCAAAGAAATACCGCAACCAGCTTCTCGATGCGGCATCTATGTTCGATGATGCTCTTATGGAAGCACTTATGGAAGACAACGGATATGAAACCGTACCTGCCGAAACCGTTATTGCGGCTATTCGCAAAGGAACGATTTCCGAGCAGTTTGTCGGTGTTTTCTGCGGTTCCGCTCATATGAACAAAGGAATTCAGCCGCTTCTTGACGGTGTTACACGCTATCTTCCGAATCCGACTGAAGTTGAAAATACTGCATTCGATATTGATAATAACGAGGCACAAGTCAAACTTGAGCCGGTAACCAATAAACCTTGTGTCGCTCTTGCATTCAAATTGGATGACGGTCAATACGGTCAGCTTACATATACACGCATTTACCAGGGAAAACTTACTAAAGGCGATGAATTGTACAACACACGTGCAAAAAAGCGCTTTAAGGTCGGTCGTCTTGTTCGAATGAATGCTGCAGCTATGGAAGACATAAACGAAGGCGTTCCCGGTGATATTGTTGCGCTTTTCGGTGTTGACTGCGCTTCCGGCGATACGTTTACCGGCGGCGGATTGAACTACGCGATGGCATCGATGTATGTTCCGGCTCCGGTTATTTCTCTTTCCGTTAAACCGAAAGATAAAGCCGCCGCTATGCAGATGTCGAAAGCGCTCAACCGCTTTACAAAAGAAGATCCGACTTTTCAAGTTACCATTGATCCGGAATCGAACGAAACGATTATTAAAGGGATGGGAGAGCTTCACCTTGCCGTATACGTTGAACGCATGAAACGCGAATACAAGTGTGAAGTTGAAACCGGTGCGCCGCAAGTTGCATACCGCGAATCCATTACGCAGCGTGGAGACTTTAACTATACGCACAGAAAACAGACCGGCGGTTCCGGTCAGTATGGACGTGTTGCAGGCTTTATGGAGCCTCTTGCGGACAAAGATTACGAGTTTGTAGACGCGATTAAGGGCGGCGCAATTCCTAACGAATATATTCCGTCCTGCGATAAGGGATTCAAAAAGGCTATTGAAAAAGGTACTCTTATCGGATTCCCGATTGTAGGCGTAAAAATTACGATAAACGACGGTCAGTATCACCCTGTTGACTCTTCCGACATTGCATTCCAGACTGCTGCAATCGGTGCGTTCCGCGAAGGGTACGAAAAGGCGAAACCGGTTATTCTTGAGCCGATTATGAAAGTTCAGATTTCCGCTCCTACGGAATTTCAGGGCAATATATTCGGTCTTATCAATCAGCGGCGCGGAATTATCGGTGAGTCTACCGATGAAAATAGTGCGTCTACGGTCAATGCGGAAGTTCCTCTGAGTGAAATGTTCGGCTTTTCTACGATTCTTCGTTCGTCCACACAGGGCAAAGGAGAATTCACGATGGAATTCGAAAAATACGGTAAGGTTCCGAATGCGGTTGCTGACGAACTTATCAAAAAGTATCAGGAAGAGAAAAAAGCCGGCAATAAATAGCCGCTAACAGGAGATTTTAATGGTAAAACAGGATCTTATAGACCTCAGCCCTGTCCGTTTTTTTGATAAGGTTGCGGACGGTGGGCTTAAAGCCGGAAAACTTGGGCTTGTAACATCGAAAAAAGGTTTGGGAAAGACATCGGTTCTGGTGCAGTTCGGTATCGATGCGCTTTTGAACGATAAGCATCTTGTTCACGTTTCGTATGATCAGCATTCTTCAAACGTCATTTCGTGGTATGACAGCATACTTGCGGAAATCGGCAAAAAGAAGAATCTCGGCGACATGACCGAATTAAGCGAATTGATTGTGCGCGGTCGGACGATATTGAACTTCAATCAGGAAACGTTTTCGCTTCCGAAGGTCGTAAACACGCTCAAAGCGCTGAAGGAAGGCGGAATTAACGTTGCCGCGTTGATTATCGACGGAGCTGACGTTGCAAAACTAAGCGCGGACGATATAAAAGCCGTTGCCGACTTTGTGAGCGCGGAGAAAATGACTGCGTGGTTCAGCGCGACAAACGAAAGCGCAAAACTTTCCGACACGCTGAATGCGGATTTGCAGCCGTTCTTTGATACGGTGGCGCATCTTGAACCGGTACAAGGCGGCGTTGCGCTGAACGTCCTTAAAACCGGCGGAAAAGAAGTGCCTGGCGCAAGCATCAAACTCGACTCAAAAACGCTTTTGATGTGTATGTAAAGGATTAGATTGATTTGTAGTAAGGCGGTTCGCGGCGGGCGGATCGCCTTACTACATTTAGAGGCAAACCGGAGACTGTCGATATTTGCTTTGTTTCTATTGACATCAAAGAGCGCTTCCTTTATATTACCCAAACGCATTATTGTGTGCTCCGGCAGACAAATTGCCCTTGTAGCTCAGCTGGTAGAGCGCAGCCATGGTAAGGCTGAGGTCTGCGGTTCAATCCCGCACGGGGGCTGAGCAAAGGATTGTGATTTAAAATTTATTAGGAGTAATAAATATGAGCAGCAAGAAAAAAGGTGCGGTAGAAATCATTGCATTACAGTGTTCGGAATGCAAAAGAAAAAATTATACTACTACAAAGAACCGCAAAAACATTCAGGGCAAATTGGAACTAAGCAAGTATTGTCCTTTTGACCATAAGCACACGTTGCATAAAGAAACAAAAGTAAAATAAATTTAATATATTTCCGCTGTAAAAAGCGGTTCATATATAGGTCAGTAGTTCAGCTGGTAGAGCAGCGGTCTCCAAAACCGCCTGTCGTGGGTTCGAATCCTGCCTGGCCTGTTTTAATAAATAAGCGGAGTGGTAACAAGTTTACCGCTTCGGTTGACGAGTTTTAAAGAAACCTATTCGAAAACTGAAATTTCCGAATAGGTTTAATGTCAGTTTGGAGGAATTATGTCTAAAGTAGGACAGTTTTTACGTGAGAGTAAAGCGGAGCTTAAAAAAGTTGTATGGCCGTCACGCGATGATGTTGTGTCTTCCGTAAAAGTTGTAATTATCTCCACAATTTTGATTGCAATTATTCTCGGTCTTTTAGACTTCGGTTTTACACAAGCATTCCGCGCAATTATGCGCTAATTCGGATAGGTTTATGTCAAAAAGCTGGTATATTCTTCATACATATACGGGTTATGAAGGTAAGATAGAGCGAACAATACGTACTTTGTTGGAAAAAAAAGAGCTTGATTCTGCCGTTGTTACCGATGTAAAAGTCCCTATTGAAGAAACCGTCGAAGTAAAAGACGGAAAGAAAAAAACTAGAAACGATAAATTTTTACCCGGCTATGTAATGATTGAATTGGATCTTCCTGAAATCGGATGGAAAGCAACCTGTTCCACAATAAGAAGGATACAGGGTGTTACCGGTTTTGTCGGAACCGATCCAAATGTGCGACCTCGTCCTATAACTGCCGACGAGGCAAAAAATCTTTTGATGAAAGCCGGTGCAATCAAGGGTGAAAAGCAGGTTAAAATTAAGCAGTCGTTTGCAGTCGGAGATCAAGTTAAAATTATCGACGGTCCTTTTGCGACATTCAGCGGTTCGATTGAAGAAGTCAGCGATGAAAAAGAACGCCTGCGCGTAAACGTCCAGATTTTTGGTCGTGCAACTCCGGTTGAAGTCAATGTGCTTCAAGTGGAAAAGATCTAATTAAAACAAATCAGGGTTCGTTTGCCGAAACGGACATAACCTGTTTTTGGGAGAAACGCACATCCGTTGGATAAAGGTGTTTCGTTAGGAGCGGCAGCAGCCGTTCCATACCAATTTTAGGAGAATCAAAATGGCAACAAAGAAGGTAACAGCCGTAATTAAATTGCAGTGCCCTGCCGGAGCTGCAACACCGGCTCCGCCGATTGGACCTGCTCTTGGTCCTCACGGTGTTTCCGCACCGAAGTTTGTTCAGGAATTCAACGACAGAACGAGTAAAATGGAACGTGGATTGATAATTCCTGTCGTTCTTACCGTTTATCAGGACAAATCCTACACATTTATTTTGAAGACACCGCCGGCAGCGGTTCTTATCAAAAAGGCTTTAAAGCTTGAAAAGGGGTCCGGAAATCCGCTTCGTGATAAAGTTGGAACGCTTTCCAAAAAAGATCTTGAAGAGATTGCAAAAACAAAGATGCCGGATGTCAACGCTAACGACCTTGAAGCGGCTAAAAAAATTATTGCCGGTACTGCGCGCAGTATGGGCGTAGAGGTGGAGCAGTAATATGAAACATGGAAAAAAATACCGCGCATCCGCTGCAAAATATGATCTTACAAAGAAATACAATGTATCTGCCGCCTGCGGCATGGTACAGGATATGAAAGTCGCGAAGTTCGATGAGACGGTGGAAGCGCATGTTGCGCTCCGTCTTGAAAAGTCTGCGACGGTACGCGATACGCTTGTTTTTCCGCATCAGTTTAAGGGCGAAAAGAAAGTCTTGGTCTTCTGCAAGGACGACCGCGTAAAAGAAGCGCTCGATGCGGGCGCGGCGTTTGCCGGTTCCGACGAGTACATTGAAAAAGTAAAGGGCGGCTGGCTCGACTTTGATATTGCCGTCGCGACTCCCGATATGATGAAAGATGTCGGACGGCTCGGTATGGTGCTCGGACGCAAAGGGCTTATGCCGAACCCGAAAACGGGAACCGTAACGAACGATATTGTCAGCGCAATTTCCGAATTGAAAAAAGGCCGCACGGAATACCGCGCGGACAAAACCGGAATCGTGCATATTGCGGTCGGAAAAGTTTCTATGGACACCGGTAAAGTTGCGGAAAACGTCAACGTTTTGCTTTCCGAACTCGGTAAAAAAGCGCCGAACGGCGTTGTTGCGGGCTTTATCAATTCCGTGTCGTTGAGTTCGACGATGGGGCCCGGCGTTTGGGTCGACATAAAGGAAGGTGAGTAATATGGCGATGCTTGCAAAAAAAGTGCAGTCTGCTAAAACGGCTGCGATTGAAGAAGCGAAAAAGACCTTCGCGGAATATAACGATTTTATTTTTGCCGATTACCGCGGAATGACGGTTGAGCAGATTTCCGATTTGCGCAAAAAACTCCGCGAACAGGATGCCACGCTGAAAGTCGTCAAAAATAATTTTGCGCGGATTGCGTTCGCCGATATGAAAATCGACAATGTCGGCGACTATTTGAAAGGGCCGACTGCCGTCGCCATGTCAAAAGAAGATTCCAACGTTGTGGCGAAAATTCTTTTTGACGCAGCAAAAGAAAGTCAAAAACTTGCAGTAAAGGGCGCTTTTGTCGGCAACGAAGTGTTCGATGCGGCAAAGATTGAAGCGTTCTCGAAAGTTCCGGGCAGAAAGGAACTTATTGCGATGCTTATGAGCGCAATGAACGGTCCTGCGCGGAAACTTGCTGCGACGCTCAAAGCGTATGCGGAAAAGAAAGCGGCGGAAGGAGATGCTCCGGCTGCAAATTCCGGCGATGCGCCGAAGGCTGAAGAGTCTGCAAAACCCGCAGAAACTCCGGCGGCAGACGCTCCTGCCGCGAACTAATTTTGTTTGAAAATGTGCGGTCAGGCTTCATGCGCTGTCGACTGTCCGCGCGTATTGCGGCGCGCTCCGTACGGGGATGACGCCGCGCGTCTAAGTTTAGACGGAAATATTTTATTCATATTATGGAGAAGATAATATGGCAGCATTAACAACGGATCAGATTCTTGATGCGGTTGCGAACATGACGGTTCTTGAGGTTTCAGAGCTTGTAAAGGCGATGGAAGAAAAATTCGGCGTAACGGCGGCGGTTGCCGTTGCTGCAGCGCCGGGAGCGGCGGCGGGCGGTGCGCCTGCGGAAGAGCAGACGGAATTCACCGTTACGCTCGACAAAATCGATCCGGCAAAAAAGATTCCGGTTATCAAAGTTGTCCGCACAATCACCGGTCTTGGTCTCGGCGAAGCGAAAGCGCTTGTCGAAGGCGCGCCGAAAGTGCTTAAAGAGGGCGTAAGCAAAGCCGACGCCGACAAGATCATTGCCGACATAAAAGAAGCCGGCGGCGAAGCGTCTAAGAAATAATTAAATACGCCGCTTGCGGCATTTTATTGTAGAAAAATTGAGAATCGCTGCCTGTTTTCCGCAGGCGGCTTTTCTTGCCTTTAGCCGTATGCATTCAATGGCGATGAGGATAATTTGCGATGAATAATGCCCTGCCGCGGCGGAAAATGCTGCGCTCGGCATTGCTGAAAGACGGCGGCGCCGTAATCTATGGCGGATTGTGCGGGCGATACCGTAAAGAAGCGGAGAGCCTGCAAACGACGGCAGATAAAACCTACGCCGGACTTACCGTGCGCGAAAGCGCACTCGTACAACCATGCCTTGCTCCGCCGGCGCAAGACGTTTGCGGGACTTATGCGGGCAGGTACATAGCAGGACGGAAATACCGCATTTGACGGGAAATAAATCCTGCGCCGGTTTTATAGCTCGCGTGAGCGAGTATGTATAAAAATTTCCTTGCATGACAGCTACAGACAATTTTGTCTGTAGCTGATTGCAGCGGCGGCGGAGCCGTTCGCGGCGCGCCGCGAATGAAACCGCGGAAAGCCGGTTACGAGTTCCGGCTGCGTCCAAAAACTCAAAGATTTGTATTCGATAAATGCATAAAAAGTTTTGTTCTTTGTAAATTAAACCGTCTTACACCCGGTAAGACGCGCCGGAAGTTTCTGTGCTGTACGCGGTTGCCGTATGTAGCAGTCTTTTTCCGAACTTATATAAATAGGGGGAACCGATGTTCGCAAAAACACGGACAATAAACCGTCAGTATATCGGTAA
>JBQNBN010000096.1:0-9234 GCA_052169915.1 Treponema sp. | reverse complement strand
CCGCCGCTGCAAAATCCGTTTGTCATAACAAATCTTCCCCGCTTCAAAACCATTTACCGCGTGAAATACAAAACCACCCCCACGGAACTCTGTTTTTTGCAAGTTTTCGAAAGAAAACTTGTGCTGGCGGTATTTTCGTCAAATCTTTCAAGATCCTTTTTACCGCCAGCGATTTTCCCGCCGGGAAAACTCGTGCGGGCGGCAACTCCTCTCAATCTTTCAAACTCCTTTCTCCGCCGCCCGCAGTTTCTCTTCCGCCTGCCGCCTACTTCCGCGCGTTTTCCGCGTTTTTAATTTCCGTTAAAAATTCCTCAAGACTTTCAAAATGCTTGTACGCGGATGCAAAGCGGATATAAGCGACTTTATCCAATTCATACAGGCTGTCGAGCACTAACTCTCCAAGTTGTGTCGTCGTTATCTCGCGGCTTGACCGGCAGCTTAAAACCGCCTTGTCTTCAATGTCGTTGACCAGATTTTCAATCGTGTTCGTCGCAACCGACCGTTTTTCAAGCGCGCGCTCAATTCCCTTTTCCAGTTTATGCCTATCAAAAGGCTCGCGCCGCCCGTCGCGCTTAACGACCATAAACGGCTTTTCTTCAATCCGCTCGTAACTCGTAAAACGATAGCCGCACGCAAGACACTCGCGCCGCCGCCGGATACTCTCGCTGTTCGCCATCGTGCGCGACTCAATCACTTTGTCGTCGATACTGCCGCAGTAAGGACACCGCATTTTCAAGCCCCCTTCAAACACGCTTTTTTCATAAACACCCGCCGTTTTCAATTCCCTCGACTTTCGGGCGCAGCCGGAGTTCGTAACCGGCTATCCGCTCCAATTGCCGGCGGTAAAAACTGAGTTTACCGCCATAGATGCGCATTATCCGGCAAACGCTCTTCTCCCGATACAAAAGCAATATGCTTCGTCCGCCGCAATTTCCACTTCTATCCGGCGCAGGCGGTGTTTCCGTCATTTACGAATCTTCCGCAGATAGAACTTATCTACCCGTACCCCACCGCTTCAAAACCATTTGCCGCGAAAAATACAAAACCACTCCACAAATATCGTTACCCGCGAGTTTGCCCAACGGGAGAACTCGTGCGGGCGGCAGCTCCTCTCAATCTTTCAAACTCCTTTCTCCGCCGCCCGCAGGTCCTCCGCAGTTTGCTTAGCGCGAACTGCAACAAGCATTTCTCTTGTCTCGCAACTCGCCGCTGCAAAATCCGTTTCCGCAACAAACATTCCCCGCCCCAAAACTGTTTGCCGCGAAAAACATAAGACCGCCCTCTCAAAACTCCGTTACCCGCGAGTTTGCCCAACGGGAAAACTCGTGCGGGCGGCAACTCCTCTCAATCTTTCAAACTCCTTCCTTTGCCGCCCGCAGCTGCCTTGCCTCTTTCAACATTCTTTTCCGTATTCTATCCAATTTTTTTCGTTCCGAAGGCGGCTCTTCATTCCGTCTTGTTTTCATCGCACGGAAAACGCACGCGGCTTCGGCAAGGATGAGCGCAAACAGAAGTTCCGGAAGCCAGTCGCCAAAACGCATATATACCGTCGTCCGCCGCTCATACACGGGGATTTTTGTAAATAAAGCCGCCGCTTGGAAAGTCTGCATAGCGCTCCGAATTCTTCCTGTCGGATCGACGACTGCAGAAAATCCCGCGTTCGTCGAACGGGCAAGCGTCGTCCGCAATTCTATCGCACGGTACGCCGCCACCGTAAAATGCTGATATTCCGCGCTGTCAAGACGCGACCACGAGTCGTCGGTTAAATTCAAAAAAAGTTCCGCGCCGCTTTTTGCAAGCGGCGTACACACGTCAGGGAATGCGTCGTCAAAGCATATCGGAGAAGCGATTTTTACGGAGGGAGGCGCGGCGTCTTCCTTCGTCTGCTCGTCGAGACTTTGGGTAAGCGAGATAACCTGCGCTGCCGGAAGCGTCCGATGAGCGGGATAACGCGCAGGCACTTCAAAAAGAACATAACGGTCGCCGGGCGCCCAGCCTGCCGTAATGTGAATGACGGAGCGCAAAAAGTCGCGCACGACAGGGATATTCGAAAAAGGAATCGCCTCTGCAAAGGGCACCAGATGATTTTTGCCGTAGGCGCCGCGGAAAACGCCGTCCTTGTCGAACAAAACCGCCGCATTAAACACCCGTCCTGAATATTCGTCAGGCTTGTACGGCGCGCCGATGATAAACGGAACGCCGGTCTGCTGGATAAAGAGGACAAGCGGGTCTTCCGCCGGATAAAAATTGTAGTGGTATTGCGCGTTCGGAAAAGTGTAACGGAGGCAGCACTCGCTCCACGCGACTAAATCCGGTTCGGTTTGGGACGCCGCGCATTCGTCAAGTTTTTCGCGGACAAGTTTTTGCGAAAGCAGAATCGTTTCGTTATCGTCGGTCTGGAGCCACGGGTCGGCGTTTTGCTGCACCATAATCGTATTGAGGAATTTTATTGCCTTCCGCGGGCGGGCGTACTGGTACGTTCCGTAGACAATCGTCAATAAAAAAAGCGCAATCGCAGTTTTCCCCGCCGCCGCATAGGACTGGAAAACGTCGGACTTACGGAAAACGTTTTTTCCGCCGCCAGCGAAGCGCATACTTTCCGCTCGTAAAAAATGCCCTTCGCCGCACACCGCCGCAAACAGCGCCGCTAAAAAACTGACGCCGTAGGTTCCCGTTATGTCGGCAATCTGAATCGGGAGCTTCCATAAAAAGAAAGCGGAAGAGACGGTTCCCCACGGATAGCCGAGAAAGCCGATTGACTTTATCCACTCGTAAAAGACGTAGACGGCGGCAAACCAAAATATTTTAAGCGGAATAAAAAACGCTCCGGCGCGCGCATACCGCATGAAAGCCGGAACGTTTTTTTTCGCCTGTGCGAACGGCAGATACAAGACAAGCCCGATAAAGCCGCCGATAATTCCCGTGCCGACTGCTGACGCGCCGAGCGTAAAGACCGCAAAATCTTTAAAAAACGCAAGCCAAAAACTTGTCATAAGGTGGACTAAAAACGTGTGTAAGGCGAACAGAGCGGAAGCCTCTTTATACGACTTAAAGCGGGAATAGGCGGCATACAGCGGAATGAGTGAAACAAGGGCGAAAAGCGGAGAGCCTAATTTGAAAAGTTCGTTCGGAATTGCAAGGGCAAGGAGCGCCGCCGAAAAAAAAATATAAAAAACTTGTAAAAATCGACCCATTACAATATTATATTATCCATATTATATAAAAAACGCAATAAGACTTCTTTTTTCATCATTGTCTAATCTTGCGTTTCGGGTAAAAGGATTGTCTGCTTATATGAAGGAGTTGATAGAATATCACAAAAATGAATTTGACGTTATGCCGGAAGCAGGAGCCTCCGCTCCCGGACGCTTCCATCTTGCCGGAGAACATTCTTGGTTTTTCAAAGACAAAACCCTTTCCATGGCAGTCAATATGCCGGTTTACGTTTCCGTTTCAAAGCGCAAAGACCAATCGCTGAAATTCTATTTTGCTGAAATCGACGACAGAAAAAGAGCGAATTTAACTTCGCTCAAATATAAAAAAGAAGACCGCTGGGCAAACGCGATAAAGGCGGTTATCTACGGATTTACCTCAGGCGGATTTGAAGTTACGGGAATGAACTTCACGGTGTCGAGCAAGTTGCTGCCGTCAGCGGGATTCGGCATTACGACTGCAATAAAAATCGCTTCCGCGCTCGCAATCAGAAAACTCTACGGCTTTTATTGCCCGGGCGAACGCCTCTTAAAAGTCATCGAGCGGGCGAATAAACTCTTTCTCCAACAGAAAAATCATATTGCGGACATTTATTCCGCGCTCTACGCAAAGCGCGGGACGCTTTTTGTAACCGACCACAACAACAATTCCTACGAGCATTTTCCGTTTTGCTTCACGGATAAAAAAATCCTCATGATTGACGCTGCCGTTCCGTGCGTCAACACGTGGAATGAAGAGTCGCTGTTTGAGCCGGAAAACGCGCTTTTACTCGGCGACTTACGCGAACTCAAGCACGGCGTTTACGGCGGCTGGCAGTATATTTCCGACGTAACCGACATAAACGAAGCGATGAACGTCGTTACCGAAGACACGCGGCGGAAACTCCTTTGCGTTATGCGCGAACATTTTGACGTAATGGAATGCATTGCCGCCCTGCAAAAAGACGATTTCAGCCGCTTTGCGCGCGCCGTCAATCACAGTCACGAAAGTCTCCGCGATTATTACGACCTTTCTTGTCCTGAAATCGATTGGCTGGTAAAGCGCGTTACGGATATCGACCCGACGCTTGAAATCATTCACAATCCGGTTTCCTGCGGACGCATGACGGGAAAGGGCTTCGGGCGCTGCATCTATACGGTGCTGCGTTCAAGCGACGTTGAAAAATTCATGGCAAAACTTGCCGAATACGATCACATCTTCGGATTCAAGTCTTCCTGCTATGAAGTGGAACCTGCAGGCGGCGCACGCCTTTTGGACATAAGATGAACATACTGATTACAAACGACGACGGCTTTGAAGCCTCAGGAATAAGAACGCTTGCAAAACGAATGGCAAAAGACCACTCCGTATTTATCGTAGCGCCGTCAGGCAACCGCTCTGCAGCGTCTCACATCATTTCGATGCATAAAAATCTTGAAATCAAAACGATTGAACCGAACGTGTGGTCGTGCTCGGGCTATCCTGCCGACTGCGTCGTAACGGCGCTCAACAGTCCGCTTCTTCCCGTAAAACCTGACTGCATTCTGTCCGGAATCAACGCCGGCGCGAACATGGGAACGGACATTATTTATTCGGGAACCTGCGCGGCAGCACGGCAGGGCGTTCTTGACGGCATTCCCTCCGTCGCATTCAGTCTCTACGATCCCGACGACGCATACGAGCATTACGGCTCTCTTGCGGACTTTGCGGCGAAAAATCTGAAAACGCTCATCTCCCTTTCTGCCGTCGAAAACGGCGGCTGCTTTGTAAACGTCAACGCGCTTTCAATTCCCGCGTACAAGGGCGCAAAAATCGCCTCGTCGCTGTGCGTACGCCAATACGGCGACATCATCAAACTTTCTCAAAAAGACGACGGCTACGATTCGTTTTTCCACGGCGGAATTCCTTATACCGCAAAAGCAAAAAATTCCGATAATGATATTTGTATGGACGGCTTTGTTTCCGTGTCGCTCGTTCAAGCGTCCCCCGTTCAGGCGGACTGCAAAAGCGCGGAAAAAATAACATTCACCCTGTGATTATTTGCAATCGGAAAGCCGCCGCCCCGGTCAAAAACTGCCGGGCTTTACCATAATAAGAGTTAATTTACGCGGGAGGCGGAACATGGCGGAAGGGACACTCCTTAATCCGGGAATTCAACTGTACAACGATAGACGATATGATGACGCGCTTGCATTCTTTTTGGGCGTCAATCCTGAGTCCGGCTCGGACGTGGACGAAGTTTCCTACTATTTGGGACTGTGCTACGTCAAACTCAGACGGTATGAAGACGCGCTGCTTTACCTTGAACCGGTCGTAACCTCCGGCGCAAAACAATCCCGCGTGCTCCAATGCCGGTTTATTCTGGCGCTCATATACACGCTGACCGGACGCAAACGGCTCGCTTCCTTTGAATTCGATAAACTGCTTGAAGCAGGCTACAAACTTTCTTCCGTTTACGCGTCGATCGCGCACATTGCGTGGGAGGAAGGGCAGATTGACCGGTGCATTGAATGCTATGAAAAATCGCTTGAACTCGATCCTAAAAACGTAACGTCGATGAACGGATTGGGCTACGTCCTTGCCTGCGAAGAAAAAGACTTAACGCGCGCGCTCTCGTACTGCAAAAAAGCGGTTGCCTCCGCTCCCGATTCGGCGGCGTGTTTGGATTCGCTTGGCTGGGTGTACTACAAACTCGGTATCCGCGAAGACGCAAAAAAATATCTTGAAATGGCGGAAGAATTGGACAAAGACAACGAACTTATCGCCGAACATATCAAAACGCTTAATTTTTCCGGGGCTGTAAAATGAAAAAAACTCTCTCTTCTTTTTTTATCTCATGCTTTGTCTGCGCGCTTGCCGCATCTCAAACGCAATCGGCGGGACTGTATTCTTCAAACGGACTGAGGACTGCCGAAGAAGGCTTTGCCGCAGAGGAATTCCGCCGCGGCGTTCAAGCCTATTACAGAAATTCCTACAGCGACGCCGTCAGTCAATTTGAAAAAGCGCTTTCCTATATGCCGTACGACAATTTGATTTTGGACTGGCTCGGAAAGGCGTATTACCATTCGGGACTGGAAGGAACCGCGCTCGACAAATGGAAGGCGGCGTCTGAAAACGGCTACGGCGGCATCCTTTTGCAAAACAAAATTGAAATTATCGGCGAGCGGCGCGTGCGTTCCGAACTCTATGATTACAATTCGCGCTTTACCGAAGCGGGCGTTTTTCAAGGGACGGTAAAAGACGTGCAGTTGTTTAGAAGCCCCGTCTCCATTCTCCCGAATCCCGACGGAACCTTTTGGACGCTCGCCTACGGCTCCAACGAAATGGTGCTCATGAACGTCAACGGCGCGGCGATAAACCGCATTACCGGCCCCTTAAACGGCTTTGACCGTCCGGTAGACATGATCCGCTTAACCGGCGGCAATATTTTGGTAAGCGAAAGCGCCGGAGACCGGCTTGCGCTTTTTACCGGCAAAGGCAAATTCGTCAAATACTACGGAAAAAAAGGCCGCGGACAAGGCGAACTTATCGGGCCGCAGTACATGGCGGAAGACGCGCGGGGCAACGTTCACGTTTCCGACTACGGCAACCGCCGCGTTTCGGTTTTCGATAAAGACGGAAACGGCATTTTTACATTCGGCGTAAAATCGCAAGGATTCGACGGACTCAAAGGACCGACTGGAATTGCGGCAATCGATGAGAGAATATTCGTTGCCGACGACGTTGCAGGCTGCATTTACGAATTCGATCTGTCCGGCAACTATCGCAGAAAACTGGTGCAGAATAAAACCTTCCGCCGCCCTGAGTCGATGAAAGTTTGGAACGGCTATCTTGTTCTCTGCGACTCGAACAAAGTTTTTTCAGTCGATACGGAATCTGGCGCAGTCTATGAAAATGCGAACACGGGAAACGCTCCCGCGCGATTGACGAGCGCCGCCCCCGACGTAAACGGCAACGTGCTGGTAACCGACATCCGTTCCAATGAAATCCACATTATGACGCGGATGCAGGAACTTATCGGCGGCTTGTTCGTCCAGATTGAAGACGTGAACGCGGAAAAATTCCCCGAAGTCGTCGTTGGAATTAAAGTTGAAAACCGGAACCGCAGTCCGATTGTGGGATTAAAAGAAAATAATTTTTACCTTACGGAAAACAAGCGTCCCGTCTCGAATCTGCGCTTTTTAGGCGCGACGGCAAGCGAACAGGACGCCGACATCGCGCTTATTATCGACCGTTCATCATTCGCGTCTTCGCACGCCGCGCAAATCGACACCGCCGTCCGCGAGATGACCGGCGCGTTCAGCAGCGGCACGACGCTTAAAATTATCAGCGCGGGAAACGTGCCCGCCCTCGAATATACCGGCTCGGCTTCCGGCGCGAAACATTTTAGTTCCGCCGACTTAAAAACGCCGTATTCCGACACGGTGCCGCTCGACCTTGCCTTTCGTCTTGCTTCCAACGACCTTGCAAAGTCCCGCAAAAAAACGGCGATTGTCTTCGTTACGGCAGGTAAAGCCGCAAAAGGCGCGTTCGACCGCTACAGCCTCAACGATTTGACGTCCTACATGAACAATAACTCCATCTCCTGCCTGTCCGTCCTCGTTACGGAAAACGGCGCTGACGAAGAAATCGCTTATATCGTTGAAAATACCCCCGGCGGCGAATACTATATGTTCCGCCCCAAGGGACTTTCCGGCGTGTTCCAAGACATCATCGACATTCCCGCCGGTAAATACGTGTTTTCGTTCACGTCCGCCCTGCCGACGAACTTCGGCGAAAAATATCTCCAGGTGGAAGCGGAAGCCTACCTCTTAAACCGCAGCGGCCGCGACGAAAGCGGCTATTTTGCGCCGTTACAATAGCAGACTCTCGCGGACGGTAAAACGGGGTTTGAAAGGCTTTGCCAAGTTGTCGTCCGCTACAAGTTTTGCATTCGCAAAACTTGCGGAAAATGGAGTTTTGGGGACGACGCGGCATAGATTATGCAAATGGGGTTTGTATAGGGCTGCGGAGACACGCGGGCGGCAGAGAGCTACGTTTGAAAGATTTAACGCTGTTCCCGCCCGTACGAGTTTTGCCTGTAGGCAAAACTCGCATAAGACGTTTCTGGAGAACGGCACGGCATAGCGGTTTTGTATGCCGAACATCATTATCTGCAAGATTTTGCAGTCAAGTAAAATCTTGTGCGGACGGAATATAGTTTTGTCTTTCTAAAAGTGTAACAACCGACCGCAGAAAAACTCGTGTAAAACGTTTTCAGCAATCTCGCTTGAATAATCCACAATAGCGTCATATGCAGGATTTTCCTACAAAAACTACAATCGATACAGCGAAATGATAACAGTCAACTAAAAGCCGCTTCCGTTTGTCAGTTTACGCTGTTCGTCATAATTCTCAGCACGGTGTGTGAGGGGGGATGTAATTAGTGATTTTACTCATCTCTGTTAACGCTTCTTTTTAGTCGAACTAATTTTAAGATGATTCCAGCGCAGTATTCCCAATAGTGCAAACCCTTTTTTTAGTCCGTAATGAGGAATGCATAATTATACGGGCGGTGGAAAATAGCCTTTAAAAGACGTAACAAGATTCCGCTCGCCTGAGATTTTACTAGCGCCGTGAAATTAGTTTTTGGAGCAGAGGTAATGATTGTGGCACCCTTTAGTGTGCGAATACGCTTTTTACGTAGAAAATCCATCCCTCAAGACACCGGTATCCGCGAGTTTTGCATTAGCAAAACTCGGGCGAATGGGAAACTATGTTAAATCTTCCAAATAAAGTTCTACCCATCTGAGAAACTCATTGCAGGCGGTAATTCCACAAAATCTTTCAAACTCATTTCTCTGCCGCTCCGTCTCCCAAAAAAGTTTTCCGCAAGTTTTGCACAAGCAAAACTTGAAGCGGACGGAAAACCCGTTCTGTCGTTAAAGTTCAGTTTTCCCGTCTGCAATGTTTCCCAAAAATTACATTTAACTCCGAGTTTTGCCCGCAGGCAAAACTCGGGTGGGCGGCAACTCCGTTAAATCTTTCAGACTCATTTCTCTG
>JBQNBN010000095.1:0-9477 GCA_052169915.1 Treponema sp. | reverse complement strand
CGTGCAGACGAATTCCACAACAAGTATGCTGACGGCAAACTTGGGCAGACTGCAAGATCAATAATAATGTTCAGCTCAGTAAATGCAGTCTGCGGATGAACGAGATGGCAGCGGGGATTGGACAAATCAATCGAGTGGTGCAGGAAGTGAATGACTTGGCGTGGAAAAATAAGGAGAGTATTGAAGGATTGGCGGAGGAAGTAGAAAAATTCAAAGTGTAAATGCGGAATTGGGAATGCGAAGTTTTGTTTATCATCGAGAAGGTTATTTCCTAGCGGCGTCTCTATGAGGTGGAGAGGACGTTGTATTGCCCGAATAACAGATTATTTAACATATGGTATACAGAGGAAACGCGCAGATAAAACTCCGCAACAAGGTTGTCGATGGCAAACTTGGGTAGACTGCAAAATCAATAATAACTTTCACGTTCAGTAAATGCAGTCTGCAAATGAATGAGATGGCGGCAGGCGTAGGACAAATCAATCGCGCCATGCAGGAAGTAATGACCTCGCGATGAAAAATAAAGATAGTATTGTGGGGCTGGCAGAGGAAGTGGACGAGTTTAAGTTGTAATGAGGAATTAGAAATGGCGGGCGGTTGCTGCGGAACTTGATAGACTTACCGGTGTCCCGCCTGCCTGAGTTTTCTGGAGAAAACTCGATGAAAATGCTATTCGGTCTCCGCCCTGAAGCAGAGTGTGGGGGAATGGTTATCACGTCCTATCATTGAGCGTGTGTTTTGCATAGAAGAGTCATCCCACAAGCCTCCGTTTCCCGCGAGTTTTCCGTTAACCTCAAGCTTGCGATTAGCAAACTTGCAAGGACAGTAACACCTCTACATCCTACATACTGTATTTTTCGCCGTCCGACGTTCTTTACCGCCCTCAGGAGAACAAGGACAGCATTGAATGGCTGGTGGATGAATTGGGAATGCGTAATGCGGAGTTTTGTCTACCGTCGTAAAGTTGTGCTTTTGGGGGCGACAATGGTTAGAACTCAGCTCGTTTCTTACGAATGCATTTTTACCTAGAAAACTGCCAGCCCCCATTTCCTACGAGTTTGCTTTTCGCAAACTCGGGAGAGCGCTACATAATTGTGTCTCTCAAATCCTGTAGCAACCGCTCGACAATCTCGTGCGGATGGGAAACTATGTTAAATCTTCCAACCGCAAAAATTCACCGTAGACCGGTATTTGAGAAAAGAAGCAGCAACAATCCCTCCCCCAGCACCGGTGCGCGGCGCCCGTAATCCGCGCACCCACGCCGCAGCTGCCATTTCCCGCTTTAGTGCGACGAGTCTCTCACCACTTCTTCGCCGTAGCCGCCGTTGAGGGGCATCGGGAAGTATGTCGTCGTTTCGGAGCGCATAACGCGGATTCCGCGGATGCCGGCTTCCCGCGCGGCAAGGATGTCGTCATCGCTGTCGCCGTAGTGGAGTTGGCTCTTGCAGTTGAGGATGTGGAACGTCTTATCGTACTGCGTTTTTTCCTTGTACTTCGGGTCGCGGTAGTAAATCGGCTTCATGTTTTTGATGCCGAACGTATCACGGATAATTTCAGCGCATTTGTCGAGTTTGTCCCATTTGTAGCCTTTCGGGCCGGTTCGTCCCGTGATAAAAATAACTTGGTCGCCGCGTTCCTGATGCATATCGATGAGGGCGCGTGCGGACGCTTTCGGAATCGAATAGGCGTCGGCTCCCTTTGACGCAAAGTCCCAGAACGCTTGATTTTTGAGATAGTCATTGGAATCCGGCGAATATTTATTCTTTCCGTAATAGAAAACCGGACTTGAAACCAGCGTGGTGTCGTCAATGTCAAAACTGACCGTCATCGGCGGCACACCTTCAAGGCTTTTGCGGATGTCCTCAACCGTCACCCAGTTGACCTTTTTCTGCGTGTCGCGTTCCCACGTCGTAAAACCTTCGTGCGTGTACGGCACTTTCGGCCCCGCAGCCGCGGCAAGCGCGCACACAAACAAGGAAACAAACGCCGCTGCAAGCGGCTTTTTGAGCATTTTTATCATAAATTACTCCTTAAATTCGTATTTGCATTAGGATAAACCGCAGAATTCCTGTTGTCAAACAAAAATTTTTGCATTTTAGGGCGCAGCCGAAGTTCGTAACCGGCTATCCGTTCCAAGCGAACACCTCCGTTGCCCTGCAAAAAAAAGTTTTTCGTCTTGATATAAAATCACTCTCTCAAACTCCATATCCATGCAGTTTGCTTTAAGCAAACTGCGGACGGCGGGACACTATTCTATCATTCAAAGTTCATAATAACCGCCGTACGTTTACTAATCGCAAACTTTGGGGAAAAGGAGTTTTAAGTAGCAGCATTTTTAATGAAGAGTGCGTAATTCCCCATTCCCCATTCTTAATTTTTTTGCCTACACCTTTTTTTACAATTCTGTGCTATAATTCGTCCTATGAGTACACATATCAATGCCGCCGACGGCGCGGTTGCTTCCGCCGTCTTGCTGCCCGGAGACCCGCTCAGGGCAAAGTTCATTGCTGAAAACTTTTTGGAAAACGCGGTCTGTTACAATGAAGTCCGCGGAATGTACGGCTTTACCGGCACATATAAAGGAAAGAAAGTGTCCGTGCAGGGAACGGGAATGGGGCAGCCGTCGTTTTCAATTTATGCGACGGAACTATTCAAGTTTTACGGCGTGGAGACTGCCGTCCGAATCGGAACCTGCGGCGCGATAAACGCGGACGTAAAAGTCCGCGATACGATTCTTGCAAATGCCGCCTGCTCCGATTCAAGTTTGATCCGTCAGCGCTTCGGCGATCTGCACTTTGCTCCGTCGGCGACATTTCCGCTGCTCCATAAAGCCTATACCAAGTCCGCAGAACTCGGAATCAAAACCTTTGTGGGACCCGTCGCTTCAAGCGATTTGTTTTACGACGACAATGAAAACTGGAAAAAATGGGCGGAATACGGCGTGCTCGGCATGGAAATGGAAGCGGCTGAATTATACACGCTTGCCGCAAAGTTCCGCCGGAACGCGCTTGCGATTTTGACCGTCAGCGACAACCTCTTGACCGGCGAGCAGACCACTGCCGAAGAGCGGCAAAAGACCTTCAAGGACATGATAATTCTTGCTCTTGAAACCGTAACGTCGGAATAGGGGCGGAAAACGAATGAAACCGACACTTTTAGTACTTGCCGCCGGAATGGGAAGCCGCTACGGCGGCGTTAAGCAAATTGACGCCGTCGGACGGCACGGCGAATGCCTTTTGGACTATGCGACCTACGATGCGATGAAAAGCGGATTTTCCCGCGTAGTCTACATCATTAGAAAAGACATCGAAGACGACTTCCGCGCGCGACTCTTTGACCGCGTTGCGAAAAACTTTGATGCCGAATACGTTTTCCAGTCAAAGGAAAGCCTGTTGACGCCCGAACAGATCGCCGCGTCGCAAGGGCGCGAAAAACCGTGGGGAACGGCGCACGCAGTCCTTTGCGCCCGAAAAGCCGTGCACGCTCCGTTTGCCGTCATCAATTCCGATGACTATTACGGCAGAGACGCCTTTTCGACGATGGGAACATACCTTTCATCCGTTGCGGCTGATTGCAGTGCGCACGCGATGGTCGGCTACACGCTCGGCAACACGATGAGCAAAAGCGGCTCCGTCTCGCGCGGCATCTGCACGGTAAAAGACGGAAACTTGAATTCAATAGAAGAAAACTTAAAAATCTATTACGACGCGGACGGAAAAATCGTCAGCGATGTGGACGGCGCGCTCGTTCCCTTGACCGGAGACGAATGGGTGAGCATGAATTTCTTTGGATTCGGATTGAACGCCTTTGAAACATTCTCCGAATACTGGAACGATTTTATCGAGTCGAATGCGGCAGAGCCCAAAGCGGAAGCCTTGCTGCCCGTCGCCGCAGGAAAAATCATCCGCGAGGGCAGGGGGACTGTCAAATTCTTTGCGTCAAAAGAAAAATGGTTCGGCATGACCTATCCTGAAGACCGCGAAACCGTCAAAAAGGAAATTGCGGCGAAAATCGAGTCGGGCTATTACCCCGAACAACTTTGGGAAAAATAAATGATTGCGCCGAAGCCGATTTGTTTTGAGAAAATCTGGGGCTATGAAAACTGGATTGTTTCCGCGTACGAGGGCGCAAGCCAAAAAGATTTTACCGACGCGTTCGGCTCGGATTTTCCGCTGCTTGTCAAAGTCATTCAAGCGGACGAGCGGCTGAGCGTCCAACTGCACCCCGACGATGAGGCGGCAGTTTTGCTTGAAGGGGACGGGTGCCGCGGCAAAACCGAATGCTGGTACGTTTTAGACGCTATGGAAGGTGCTTCTCTTATCTGCGGACTAAAAAAAGACTGCGCTCAAGAGGACTTGCGCGGCGCGATACGGGAAAACCGTCTTGAAGACTACTTAAACGCCGTTCCCGTCCGCAAAGGCGACTTCGTTTTTATTCCCGCAGGCGCCGTTCACGCTATCGGCGGCGGCATTCGTCTCCTTGAAGTGCAGCAATCCTCCGACATAACCTACCGCCTCTACGACTGGGGGCGTCCGCGCGAACTCCACGTTGAAAAAGGATTAAGCGCGCTGAAAAACGCCGCCGCCCATATTGAAAAACCGTTTTCCGGACGGTTTGACTGTCGTTATTTTTCGCTTGAAACGCTTAGGGTAAGCGGCAGGACGGACGTGCACGTGCCGGACGTAGACAACGCGCGCCGCCCCGAACTGTTGTTTGTCATTTCCGGAACGGGAAGCGCGGCGGCAGGCGGCCAAACGATTGCCCTTGCGCCTGAAAGCTTCATCGCCGCCGCCCCACACGAAACGGTGATGATTGAAGGAACGCTTGAACTTATGCGCATACGCTGCGCGCCGGAATAAGATTTTGAGAGAGGGGAAACGAATACTGGAAAGCGGCAACGGTGCTTTGCCCTTCGTTTTAGTCCGTACGGAATCGCGGGCGGGGTAAACGAGGGCGCCGCTTTGCTTTATACAATTATCGTCTGCTTGGAATGCGGGCGCGTAACCCGACGCCGAATCGGGTCATATAGTTGTGATGTACGGAGGGCTTATCGTCAAATTCGGATTGCGTGACGAACAGGCTGTAACCGACGGGCGACAAATCGATGAAAAGATTGAAATGAGGGGCTTTGCCGAAGTTTACTTCCCATCTGAGCGGAAAAAGAACGGTAAAGGCTGCGCCCGCTCCCACTAAAGCTATGTCGACGGCATCGATTCCAATCGCGGGACCCAACGACAGCGGGCATTTTTGCCCCTGTATAACCGGCTCCCATACGGTAAAAAGCGTTCCGGCTTGAAACGACAGGCTGTTGTAAACAAGCAAAACCGAACCGCCTGCAAGCAGATCCAGCTGAACGATATCGTTAAATTCGTGGGAATAGGAAATTCCGACTTCGGGAAAGCCGAGCCACCCGCCGATTTTATCTTTTCCGCCGTTGCCTTTTTGAGCAATTTGTTTTGATGAGTCCGCCTGTTTTTCCTTTTCCACGGAATGGCAGACGGAAACTGTCAAAACCGCAACAGCGAATGCAACGAATAATTTTCTCATGTCAATCTCCTTATGCTGGTGTGAGAATGCCTGCAAAATCGGCTGTACGGTATCTTCCGTAACGGCGCGCACGCCGAATGACAGTCGATTTTATAAGCGCGCATCTATATCCCCATCGCCCCGAATGTGTCAATACGAAACGAAACAATGCTCTGCGTCTGCAAAGAAAACTATGCCGTTTGCGTCATTTTTTTGTAAACCGCAGGATTTCCGACTGTAAAACGCTCCGGCAATAAAAAGGGACTGCGCTGAAAGACGATTGCTTTTTGGTGCAGTCCGCAATGTAAAATGAATAAAATTCCCCCTCGTTTAGTCCGTCGCACGGAACTTTGAACAGTGCAAACGGGGAAATAGTGGATGTGCGGTTATTTTCTGCTTGGAATGCGGTAGCGTAAACCGATACCGAAACGAGACATATAGCTATGCCGTATGTAGGTTTTGTTCTCAAATTCACTATAGAGCGACATAAAGCTATATCCGATTGGAGACCAATCAAGAAAGAGATTAAAATTAGGAATATTGCCAAAGTTTACTTCCCATCTGAGCGGTAAAAGAACTGAAAATGCCGGTCCTATTCCTAACGCTGCTACAGCAGCACCATCGATACCGAGCGCAGGACCAATCGATAACGGGCATTTTTGTCCCTTTATGACCGGCTCCCATAGCGTAAAAAGCGCTCCTGCTTGAAGCGTAATATTACCGTATACAACCAAATATGTGCTGGCCAAAAGCAAATCAAGCTGAACTAAATCATTAAATTCGTGAGAATAAGATAAGCCTACGCCGGGAAAGCCGAGCCATCCTCCGATTTTGTCCTTGCCTCCATTGCCTTTCGCCGCAAGTTGTTTTGAAGCGGGCGCGGAGGCTTGCTTTTCGTTTTCAGCGGAAAAGCACCAAGAACTTGCTAAAAGCGTAATAGCAAGTACGACAATCAATTTTCTCATGTAAACCTCCTTATTGGTTATTGAGAATATTTAAAAGCGGCTGTAACGCCGTGCTCAAAGTTCCGCTGTGCTGAACTTTGAGCGATGTAAACTAGCAAAGCGTACGGGTGCAATTATTTTCTGCTTGGAATACGATAGCGTAAACCGACACCGAAGCGGGTTATAAAAGTATGATGTATAGTGGTTTTGCCAGTAGCATTATTGCGAAGAGATAGAAAGCTGTATCCGATAGGAGACCAATCAAGAAAGAGATTAAAATTAGGAATATTGCCAAAGTTTACTTCCCATCTGAGTGGTAAAAGAACGGAAAAGCCAGGTCCTTCATCTTTGATTATGCCTGGTGTAGTATAATCTATACCGAGTGCGGGACCGAGCGATAGCGGACATTTTTGTCCTTTTATAACCGGCTCCCATAGCGTAAAAAGCGTTCCTGCTTGAAACGTAACATTATTAGAAAAAAAGCCCACCGTACCGCCTGCAAGCAAATCCAGCTGAACTAAATCGTTAAATTCATGAGAGTAAGATAAACCCAGTACGGGGTAGCCGATCCATCCTCCGATTTTGTCCTTACCTCCATTGCCTTTCGTCGCAGTTTGTTTTGAGGCGGGCGAGGCGGTTTGCTTTTCATTTTCAGCGGAAAAGCACCAAGAACTTGCTAAAAGCGTAATAGCAAGTACGGCAACCAATTTTCTCATGTAAACCTCCTTATTGGTTATTGAGAATATTTAAAAGCGGCTGTAACGCCGCTTCCGGAAATGAAACTATTCTAAATGTCAGTTTTTTTAGATATTTCAGTTCCATTGAATATGAAATGTATTATACCCCCCCCCCCCCCGTGTCAATATGAAAACGGCGCACTATTACACGGTTAAAATAAAAAAAAGAGGTCTGCGCCGAGACCTCTTTAAAAACCGCATTCAGTTTCTTTCGCCGTTTATTTTTCTTTTTCCGTACAAACTATGTGCAGATCGCGTAACTGCGCGTCGTCAACTGCGCTGGGACAGTCGTCCATGGGACTTTGCGCAAGGTTATTTTTCGGGAACGCGATAACTTCTTTTATCGACTCTTCGCCGCACATGAGCATGACGAGGCGGTCGAGCCCCGGCGCAATGCCTCCGTGCGGCGGCGCGCCGTATTTAAACGCGTCCACCAAAAAGCCGAACGCCTTATCCGCGCGCTCGCGGCTGTAACCGACGATTTCAAAAATGCGCTCCTGCAATTTCGGGTCGTTGATACGCATGGAACCCGACGCAAGTTCGTAGCCGTTTAAGACAAGGTCGTACAAGTCGCCCTTGACTGAAGCGGGATCGCTTTCAAGCGTGTCCCAATATTTTTTTTGCGGCAGCGTGAACATATGGTGTTCGGTTTCCCACTTGTTTTCGTCCTCATTCCACGCAAAATACGGAAAGTCGATTATCCACGCAAAGTGGAATTTATCGTCGGGCGCGTACAAGTTCAATTCTTTTCCGAGTTGAGAGCGCACCGCACCGAGCGCAACGCAGGCTGTCTTCCATTTTTCATCGGCGACGAACAAAAGCAGGTCTCCGGCGGAGGCGTTGAGTTTTTTGCAAATCTCGCTTTCTTTTCCGGCAAAAAATTTTGCAATTCCGCCTTCAAATTGACCTGAAGCACCCACTTTCATCCACGCAAGCCCTTTTGCTTTGTAGATTTTCGCCTTTTCTTCAAGTGCTTCAATCATTTTGCGGCTGTACTGTTCCGCCATTCCCTTGACGACGAGCGACTTGACCGCGCTCCGCTTTTGACGCGGAATGCCCTTTGCCGCATTCAGAGCACCAGCCTTGAATGCGTTAAAGTCCGCTAAATCCGCCATGAACGCGGCGTCCTGCATCCGTAAATCAAAACGCAGGTCGGGTTTGTCAGTCCCGTAGAATTCAAACGCGTCTTCCCATGAAATCCGGTCGAACTGTGCCGGCAACGCATAGTCAATCGTCTTTTTAAATACATGACGGAGCATATTTTCCGTAACCGAAAGGACTTCTTCGCGGTCGGTAAAACTCATTTCCATGTCGATTTGCGTAAATTCCGGCTGACGATCTCCGCGCGCATCTTCATCGCGGTAGCAGCGCGCAATCTGAAAATATTTGTCGAATCCCGAAACCATCAAAAGCTGTTTGTAAAGCTGCGGACTTTGCGGCAGCGAATAAAACTTTCCGGCGTGGACGCGGCTTGGAACAAGGTAGTCGCGCGCGCCTTCCGGCGTAGACTTGATAAAAGTCGGCGTTTCGATTTCAAGAAAGCCCTGCGAAGTCAAATATTCGCGCACGGCAAAGGCAACGCGCGAGCGCAAGATAATATGCTCCTGCATGGGAGCGCGGCGCAAGTCCAAATAGCGGTATTTGAGGCGCAAATCCTCGTTGGGAAGGACGAGCGTGCCGTCTTTTTGACGAACTTCATCTATCGCAAAGGGAAGCGGCTCGGAGACGGTAAAAATTTCGATGTCTTCCGCGTGCACTTCGATTTCGCCGGTCGGCATATCGGGATTTTTATCTTTTTCACCGCGCAAAACGACGGTTCCCCGCACCGCAATGCAGTATTCGGTTTTTACGGCGGCGGCAGTCTGCTTTACACTCTCGGACGCCGCATCTCCGACGGTAATCTGCGTAATTCCGTATCTGTCGCGCAGTATTATAAATGTAAGTCCGCCGAGTTCGCGCGTCCGCATAACCCAGCCGTTCAATATCACGTTCTTTCCCGCGTCCGCCGCCGTCAGCGCGCCGCAGGTAACGGTTCTTTTTGTGTTTTCCATGCGCGCATTTTAGTTGAAAGAGGAGGCTTACGCAACGAGGGAGAGATTAAGGAGGGAATTTGGGGTGCGGAATGCGTAGTTAGGAATGAGAAATCACTCATTATGAATTCCCCATTAAAAATTCATTTGCACTATTACTCCATTCGCGCTAAAATAGTTAAAATTCAAAACTACAAAAGGAGTAGACAAAGATGGCTTATAACTCTATATTATCACCCC
>JBQNBN010000094.1:0-9578 GCA_052169915.1 Treponema sp. | reverse complement strand
AAGCAGCACCGAAAAGAGCAAAAAATGCCGCTAAAACGGTGTTTTTCATGCCAAACTAACCGTTTTAGCGGGGGGAT
Organism: Treponema sp.; assembly: GCA_052169915.1. Lineage (GTDB taxonomy): Bacteria > Spirochaetota > Spirochaetia > Treponematales > Treponemataceae > Treponema_D. The sequence continues at coordinate 9,501 of JBQNBN010000094.1, read as the reverse complement.
ATTTAAACCTTAAACTTCCCCACCTCCTCCGCCAGCCCCTCAATACTGTCTTTATTTTTTCTCGCCAAGTCATTCACTTCCTGTACCGCGCGATTGATTTGTCCGACTCCCGCCGCCATCTCGTTCATGCTATCCTTGATGACAGCCGTCAGTTGGTCTAACTTTCGCATCTCACTGGCAACGCCCTTACCGCCGACAAGCATCTCCTCGGAGCCGTTCTTAACTTCCATTGTAACGGCGCTGATGTTCTTAATCGCTGCCAGCACTTCGCGGCTGCCGTTTTCCTGCTCGCGCATGGCGGCGGTCAGCTGCGCGCTCATTCCGCGGACGTTTTCCGACAGTTGGAAAATCGCGTTGAACTTTTCTTCGACGATTTTGGATGAGTCGGACAAGCCTTTGATGTCGTCGCTGAGCTTCTTCAACGTGTCGGTGATGGATTTCCCTTGCATTGCCGACTCTTCCGCGAGTTTACGAATTTCATCGGCGACGACGGCAAACCCCTTGCCCGCTTCGCCTGCGTGCGCGGCTTCGATAGCGGCGTTCATCGCAAGGAGGTTCGTCTGCGACGCGATATTCTGAATAACGCTCGACGCCTCAATCAAGCCGCCGCTTTCATCGGCAATCTTTTGCGTCACGGTATTCGACGTAAGCAAAGTCGACTTGCCCTCAGACGTGGCGGCGGCGAGATTTTTTACCATGTTGTCGCTTTTCTCAAGCGATTAGGTAATCGAGGCAATGTTCGCAACCATTTCTTCAACCGCCGCCGAAGACTGCACTACGCTCGCCGACTGCGTTTCAATGCTTCCGTTCAAGGTCTCGATAGTGCGGATAATCTCTTCAATCGTGCCCGCGGTTTCAGTAACGCTCGCAGACTGCGTCATTGTTTGCTGTTTGACGCTGTCAATATTCGCTTGGATTTCGTTGATTGCGCTTGCGGTTTCCGTCATGTCGGAAGAAAGCGAGTCGCCGATTCCTTCCATCGTACGGCTGTTTTCGCCGATTGTACGCACTGACGAACCGATTTTTTCAATCGTTTGGTTAAAATATTCCGACAAGTCGGTGATTTCGTCGTTGCCGGTTACGGGAAGCCGCACCGTCAAGTCGCCTTCCCCTTGAGCGATATCTTTAAGCGCGGAAACGGCGTTTTTTATAGGTTTTACAATTTCCTTCGCGACAAAAAAGACAATAAGAAATGCCGCGGCAAGGATTACAAAGCCGATGATAACCATCGCGTGCTGGAGCCTGTCGACCGTACCCATAAATTCGTCGATGGGAGCGGTAATAACGACTGTCCACTTGCTGGTTTTGATTTTTGCGTAGGAAGCGATATGCGAAACTTCTTTGTACGTGTAATAGCCGACTTTGCTCGTGTCCGCCGCTATCGCTTCTTTTACAAAGCGGGCGACGTCCGTAAATGCCGGATCATTTTTGGATTCTTCAAGCGTATTGATTTGCTTTTTAGCTATTTCGTAGTTTTTGTGCCCGATAGTGGTTCCCGTGCGTCCAAGCATGTAGCAATAGCCCGTTTTTCCGACGACGATATTGCCGACGTCTTCTGAAAGAGCGGCTGCGTCGATGCTTGCGGCAAGAACGCACACGACATTTTTATTGTTGTCATACACGGGGACTGCAAACACGATGCTCAATTGTCCGTCTATTCGAGAGATAATCGGCTCGGTAACTGCGTCGTTTCCCTTTGAAGCTTGAATAAAAAATTCCCGATCGGAAACGTTAACGGTTTTGCCTTCGGCAGTGTGCCGAATTCCGTTTAAATCGCACAATTCCATTCTGAGAATGCGACTGTTGAGAGCGGCCTCCTTTGTCAAATACGCGGTTTTATCGGAATAGGAAATGCTTGCGTTTCGGAGCATCGGAGCGCGAGCGACGCCTTCAAGAAATTGGAAGAAGGAATTGATGATTCCGTCAATGATTTCCGCCGTGTCGCTCGCTTTATCGGTAAGGTGAACGGCGACTTTTTCCGTTACCGCTTTCCGCGCAATACGGAGCGCAAAGAGCGTTTCGATGAGCGCTGCAATTGCAATCAAAAGCCCGAATATCAAAATGAGTTTGTTTTTTAAGGAAAATCTCTTTTTCACAGTGTGCTCCAAGAAGTAAGATGATATATGTTCGGCAGTATGCCCCTGCGCGATAATAGTGCGGTCGGCGGGGAATAGAGTTTGAAAGATGGAGATGAGTTCCCGCGGATGGGGAGAACTTTATTTGGAAGATTTAACATAGTTTCCCATACGCACGCAATTTTGCCGAATGACAAAATTGCGCGAAAAACGGTGTCTTGCGGGGTAGGGTTTCTATGTAAAGAGCGTGTTCTCGCAATGACGGAGGGCGTGCAACTTTGCCGCCGCCCAAAAACTCAAGTTTTGCGTCAGCAGGCAAAACTACGCATTACAAATTCCCAATTCCGCATTCAGAATCAAAAATGCCACGTCTTCTCCTCAACGTCGTCCTAACATATTTCCCTGCGAGTTTATCCACACTCTTAAGAGTGTGGATAAACTCGTGCAGGCGGCACCTCATCTAAATCTTTCACACTCCTTCCTCCGCCTGTGTTTCTCCCGCCGCCTTCCCTGAACTTCTTTCCCGCAAGTTTGCAACCGCAAACTTGAAGCGGATGGCAACCCCGTTAAGTCTTTCAAGTTCAGTTCTTCCCATCCTCCTTGACACCGGCGTTTATTTATGACATTATCTTAAAAAATGTCATAAAGGCGTTTGTGTGGTACAAGGTACCGGAGGTCATTGATAATGTCATACAATCTTGAAAAACAACATTCAAAAGGCAAACTGCACGCAATCGAGCGCATTAACCGGCTCTGCGACAAAGATTCGTTTATGGAAATATATTCCGGCGTGCGGCATAACTGCACGAGTTTCGGAATGGAAAAAATCGATATTCCGTACGACGGAGTTATTACCGGCTTCGGAACCGTAAACGGCAGAAAGGTCGCCGTTTACGCGCAGGATTTTACGGTGCAGGGCGGATCGCTCGGCCTCATGCACGGAGACAAAATTGCGGAATTGATAGACAAAGCGATTCAGGCGCGCTGCCCCGTCATCGGTATCAACGACTCAGGCGGAGCGCGGATTCAAGAAGGCGTTGACGCGCTCTGCGGTTACGGCGACTTGTTTTACCAAAACGTGCGCGCGTCGGGCTCCGTTCCGCAGATTTCGATTATCGCAGGCCCCTGCGCCGGCGGCGCGGTTTATTCTCCCGGCATTACCGACTTCATTTTTGCAGTCGACAAGATAAGTCAACTTTTTATCACGGGACCAAAAGTCGTTAAGTCCGTTATGTTTATGGATATTTCGGCAGAGGACTTAGGCGGGGCTGCCATCCATTCGAAAAAGTCGGGCGTGGCGCACTTCCGGTACGGCAACGAAGAGGACTGCTACAAAAACGTCCGCCGTCTTCTCGACTATATTCCGCATTACTACGGCGACGAACTTGTGCGTGCGGAAAAATACCGCTTTGACTCGCACAAGAAAGCGAAGCATATCGCGTCGATTTTGCCGGAAAATACGCGGCAGGGTTACGATATCCGCGACGTTATCGGCGATGTCGTTGACGACGATACTTTTTTTGAAACGTCACAAGAGTTTGCCGTAAACTGCGTTACGGGCTTTGCCAAAATCGAAGGACGCTCAGTCGGCATTGTCGCGAACAACCCGAAAGGCATGGGCGGCGTCCTTGACTGCGACGCAAGCGATAAAATCGCGCGTTTTGTGCGTTATTGCGACGCGTTTAACGTTCCGCTCGTTACGTTTGTCGACGTTCCGGGCTTCATTCCCGGTCCGCAGGAGGAGCAAAAAGGAATTATCCGGCACGGCGCAAAAGTCATTTACGCTTATTGCGAGTCCACCGTTCCGAAAATCACCGTCATCACGCGGAAGGCGTACGGCGGCGCCTACATTGCCATGTGTTCAAAGCATATCGGCGCGGATTTTGTGTACGCGTGGCCTGCGGCGGAAATTGCCGTTATGGGCGCAGAAGGCGCAATCGGCATTCTCTACGCAAAAGAACTTGCCGACCCGTCAAAGGCGGCGGAGGTTGCCGCGATGTCGGAAACGTACAAAAAAGAAATTATGACTCCGGCGATTGCCGCGCGGCGCGGTTACGTTTCCGAAGTTATCGAGCCGTCCGAGACGCGGAAACGTATCGCTTCAAGCCTTGCCGTGCTTGCGGACAAAACGGCGACGGAACGCCCGCTTAAAAAACACGGAAACATTCCGCTGTAAGCGCGAACGCCGTCTCTGTTTTTGGGGACGGCGGCAATAGGCGGACTGTTCAAGCCGTGTTCGATGAGACTTCCGCCGTTTGATTTTGATTTCAACCTGTTTTTCAAACGCGGGCGCGCTTTAGCCTCCTTTGCGTCCGCGTTTGTATTTTTTAACGGACGGCTGTGCAGTCCTGCCGAGATGGACGTAGATGGACGTTGACGGAGCAAACGAGTGCAAGACTACATAGTCGTAACGCTTCTTTTTTTAGCGCAGTTTTCGCTTATTAAGCTCAACGTATACGGCTTGCTTACAAAAAGAGAGCGAAAATTCCTCCGCGCACACAGAAAACGGCTGCAAAAACTCGCGGGCTTTCACATCTTTTCTTTACGCGGCATGAAAATATATAAAGCGCTGACTGTCCTGATGTATTTTTTATTCCTTTCGAATTTGGCGCTGCGCACGGCGTCTTTACTGAATGCAGGGACTTTCATTGAACGATTGCGCATACTGTCAATCAAAATCACGTTCTTCATGTTTTTTGTAATATTGGGGACGGGATATCTAAGTTCGCTGAAAAGCCGGCGGAAATAGGCGGAATGCCTGCCGGAGAAAAAAATCGCTGCGCCGGCATAAAAAAAGGACTTGATAAGGAAGAGAGTTTACGCATGTTGACTGCACGCAGACAATTTTTTCCGCATAAGCGGCGGGAAACGTTTTTATTCGTGCGGAGAGTTCAGCCCGACGCTCTGCACCGAAATAAGATATTAAATCCGACTGCAATCACCTTATGAGAACAACATCCCGCGCGGTTCTATGACGAGATTGTCGTTTCTATCCGGAGTTGATGCAAAGCGATACGCGTTTATTGCAAAGTAAGCCGCGCGCCGTTTACTCCCGCTTCCTCAAGCAAACCGCGTATCCGTCCGCATTTACCGCCGTTCCCCAATCAGGCGGGACGGAAACTCCGTTAAATCGTCTAAGCGTTCCGGCTGCCGTCCGCCGCGTCCGCGTTTTTTGCATTCACCGTTTGTAAAATCTTTTCTACGTCGTCCTTTTCAATCTTTTTCAGTCTAAAAATCTTCGTCTCTTCAACCATCAGCTGCGCCATCGGCTTCCAACTGTTGTCCAGATATTCGATTCCCCAGCCGCGGCAACGAGCGCAATACAGACAATTTACAAAACCGCTGCCGTCGTAATCGGGACAGCGGTGCGTCAATTTTCCGGCGTAAAACGACACGGTGCGTATCCGCTCGCCGTCCTGCAGCCTCAGTTCATCGATACCGTCGATATCCGTAACGGCAGGATCGCCTTCTTTGCTTTTAAGCCATGATTGATCTTCCGCGTTCGATTGAATGCACTTTTGCAAATAGTCGGGAAGCTGTTGAAATTCGTCGTCCATAAAAAACTTAATCATCTCATACCAGTGTTTATCCATAAAACGTTTTTCCTTTTTAAAATTATTGCCTCTCTCTGATTTTATACCATAACTATAACACGGAAATGAGGACTGCAAAAAAAATGTTTTTCATTTACGCAAAAAACCGCAAGAAACGGAACGCTGCGCGCCGACTTTCGCATTTTCCCTATTCGCGCGTCAAAGTAATCCGGTAGCCGTCGGCAGGATAACACGTGTCGGGAGCAAGCCGCACGGGACTGAGCACAACCGTATTCGTATCGAAAGCGGCGTTCGCGTCCGTCCGTCCGCTTTGCGTCCCCGCCGGAGCTGAAGCCGGAAGAGATGTTGAAGCCGCTTTCGGAAGAAAACTCATCGAATACGCTTCTCCCAGCGCAGACTGCTCCGACGGAAAGCGGAATTGAATGACGGCAAAACCGCCGACATCGTCCGTGATAAACACGCCGGAAGATTCCGCTCTGCCTGAAACTTTAAAAGTTTTTCCGGAAAACTCAAAGCGGTTTCCGCTTCCGTCCGTCCATGCAGGCCCCGTCAGCAATTCCTTTTTTACGGTATCGGAAAAAGATTCAGCTTTCGCCTCGCCGAAGGTTGTTTGAAACGAAAGCTTCCGGTAAATGCCGTCCCACTGATTGTTTTCTTTTATAATCATGCCGACGTTATCGTGCACGAGAATGCGCACTTCGTTCACGCCGGAAAGTCCGATGTCGAACCTTCGCTTGATGCTCGGAATAATCGTGTTCACGGCAGTCAAATACATGCCGCCGCGCCGCAGGTTGCCGTCTTCCCACGAGTAGACGCCCTCGGTGTCTTCGGAAAGGAAAATGACTTCTTTTGTGTCGTAATTAAAATGAATGTAACGCGGAGCGCCGCTTATCGCAGAAGTCTTGTACCATAAACCCGTCAAAAACTTGGCGAACGTTTCAAGATTCCCGTTTTGGATCCGCGAAAGTTCTTTTGCGGCAAGGCTTGAGCCGGTAATGTTCAAGCGTTTCGACTGGATATATTTTTGCTCGCGCTCGCTCCAGCGGTATTCCGTCTGAATTTGATTGACGGAAGAATTTTCAGCGGAGTCCGCGCTGCGTCTGTCGGAACTGTATACCCAAACGGCAAAACTCTCTCCTTTCGTCTGCGAAAGTTCGTAGGACTCCGAGCGTTCCGTCTGCTGAATAAAAATCGTTCCGTCGGAGGAAAAGCTGCCAATTGATACGACTTCTATTTTTCCGCCGGACTTGCGGCAATGATACAAAGCAAGCGCGGAGCCGCCGTCCCGTTTTTCGCCTTGATACACCAGCGCCATGCGGTGATCGCCGGTCATGTCGATTCCCGTGTACGAAAACGTGCGCGTTTTTACGATTTCCGTTGCAATTTCGGCAGCGCGTATATAGGAATTCAACGAGGGATTATAAAGTCCCGCCACCAAAAAGATATTCGTATAGCCGGATTTGCGGACTGCGGCGATTTGATCGTCAAGTCCGTCTCCGTCAAAATCGAAACTTGCCGTACTGATGAGCGTTTCCGCCGCAAGGAGCGGAACGAATGTCGTCGGGGCTGCTCCGTCTTGCGATGATGTCCGTTCAAGATTCGACCTTTCCTGTGCGGAAGACGACACGGGCGTTACGGTTTTGGGAGTGAGTATCGTATCGGAACGCTTGAAAACGTATATCCGCAATAAAAATGCGGTTACCGGCGCCGCGGCAAAAGCAAGCAGCGTAAGGGCAGTTTTTGACTTCATAAATCGACTATAACTAAAAATAAAAAATTACACGGCGCATAAGCGGCGAAAGACAGCGCGCCGGTATGCCGCTGCCGTCTGCAAACCGCAGTTTAGCTGCCGGCAGGCAAACGGGAAACGGCGCGCCGCTTTATCATGCAAACATTACACATTCCCCACTATTTCCGCCTACTCCGCGCGGATAGACGTATTTTTTACGATAACGTCGTGCGCGGAGCCTTCGCGGATCGAGGCGGGCGAGACGAGCGTAATTTTCGCTTTCTGCTGGAGTTCGGGGATAGAAAGCGCGCCGCAGTTGCACATCGTGTGAATGACTTTGCTCGTCGTCATTTGAACGTTGTCGTGCAGGCTTCCGGCGTAGGGAACGTAACTGTCGACGCCTTCTTCAAACGCCATTTTTTTGTCGCCGCCGAGGTCGTAACGCTGCCAGTTGCGCGCGCGGTTGGAGCCTTCGCCCCAGTATTCTTTAACGTAGTTGCCGTTTACGATGAGTTTATTCGTCGGGCTTTCGTCAAAGCGGGCAAAATAGCGACCGAGCATGACAAAATCCGCGCCCATCGCAAGCGCAAGCGTAATGTGATAATCGTGGACTATGCCGCCGTCAGAGCAAATCGGCACGTAGATTCCCGTTTCTTCAAAATATTTATCGCGCGCGGCGGCAACTTCAATAACCGCAGTAGCCTGCCCGCGTCCGATTCCTTTTTGCTCGCGCGTAATGCAAATTGAACCGCCGCCTATTCCGATTTTTACAAAATCCGCACCCGCTTCGGCAAGAAAACGGAAACCTTCCGCGTCAACGACATTTCCCGCGCCCACTTTTATTTTCGGGTAGGCCTTGTGCAGGTCTTTGAGGGCGCGCGCCTGCCACTCGGTAAAGCCCTCGGATGAGTCGAGACAGAAAATATCCGCGCCCGCGTTCAGTAAAAGCGGAACGCGCTCCATATGATCGCGCGTGTTTATCCCCGCGCCGACGATATACCGCTTTTGGTCGTCCAACAGTTCCAGCGGGTGTTTTTCATGGGTCGCATAGTCTTTGCGGAAAACCAGATACTGCAAATTCCCGTTTTTATCGACGACGGGAAGCTGATTGATTTTATTCTTCCATATAATGTCGTTCGCTTCTTCAAGCGTTACGCCGGACTCTGCCATCACAAGGTCGGGCAGCGCCGTCATGTATTCCTTTACCTTTGCATCCGGAGCGCAATGGCTCAGGCGGAAGTCGCGCGCCGTGATGATTCCGAGGAGTTTGCCGTTGTGCTCTCCGTTTTCCGTAACCGCAACGGTCGAGTGCCCCGTTACTTCGACTTTTTTGACGAGTTCGGTAAGCGTTTGATCCGGTTTGATATTCGTGTCGGAGGAAACGAAGCCCGCCTTGTACATTTTAACATGCGCAATCATCGCTGCTTGGTCGGCAATAGTCTGCGAGCCGTAGATGAACGAAATGCCGCCTTCTTTTGCAAGGGCGATTGCAAGTTTATCGTTGGAAACCGACTGCATAACCGCCGACACCATCGGAATGTTCATGTGGAGCGGACATTTTTCGCCGGACTTTTTGTTGTAGCGCACAATCGGCGTGCGGAGAGAAACGTTTGCGGGAATGCAATCGGCGGACGTATAGCCCGGAATCAATAAATATTCATCGAATGTGTGCGACGGTTCGTCAAAAAAATATGCCATGTCATGCTCCTGATTTTTAATGCCGCCCGCAGAGACTTTCGACTGTACGGACGATGTTGGGGCGCAGTATAAAATATTGAGAGGCTCGGAGCAAGCGGGAATTTTCAGTCGATTCTATTTTGTGCAAAAACAGTTCGGAAACTTTCGTTTTGGAATTAAGGCTAATCCTCTTGCAATTTTTTTTCAAACATCTTGCCGATATTGCTCAGTTTTTATATCTTAACACTAACCCAAAAGTCCTGCCGGTTTGTTATAGGCAGGACTTATTTTACGGGTAGTTTTAGGATAAAACGAATGCCGGTGCTTTCGTTTTGTCTTGCGGTCTGCGTTGCAGACTGTATAAGATTGGTGCGCTTTTGCGCACGGTAAAAAATTTTTGAGCGAATTCGCTTCGCTTAAAAGTTTATAGGAGTTAAGGTAAAAATGGCTAAACAATTGTTGTTCA
>JBQNBN010000093.1:0-9776 GCA_052169915.1 Treponema sp. | reverse complement strand
GTAAAACAAAAGACCTACTGCTTTTCTGCTTCTGATTTTCAAGTTTTGGATATCTTCAGACGGTATCTCCTTTATTACCTCATCGGTATTTAAATCGTGAAGCTTTACAATTAGACATTCAAGCTCGCGCCCCATATTAAATTAAGCTTCTATTATATGCACAAGGTATAAATTCAGTGCAAAAACTATTTTTATTATTTATTGCAGTAAATCTACGGCATTTTAAAGTGTGTTAAAAAAGAAATGGGAGAGTGGCGCATCCCTCTCCCATTTCACGCACGGCGATAAAAAGATAACATCCAGAAATCTTTTACACCGCCATACGATTTAGCTCAAAAGCGCAAGAACGTTTTGAGACTTTGCATTTGCCTGTGCAAGCATTGCAGTACCGGATTGTGTGAGAATCTGGTTTCTGGTGTAATTTACCATTTCGTTTGCCATATTTGTATCACGGATGCGTGATTCTGCAGCCTGTGTATTTTCAGCGGCAACATCAACACCCTTTGCAGCCATCTCGAAACGGTTCTGATAAGCACCAAGGTCAGCGCGCTGCTTTGAAACAACGAGCAAAGCAGAATCGATAGTACCGAGTGTTGCATTTGCGGATTCCGGATCTTTAATAGAAATGGAATCATCTTCTCCACCCTGAGCACCTTTCAGACCAAGCGCTTGCGCAGTCATAGTACCAATGTAAACACGAGCATTCTGATCCATGTTTGCACCAATGTGGAACTGCATTACGCGTTCAGCATTTTCACCGAAGCGTCCTGTCAGCAAGTTCATTCCGTTGAACTGAGCCTGGCTTGCAACACGATCAACTTCAGATACAAGCTGAGAGACTTCTACCTGAATCTGCATACGGTCTTCATCACTGTAAATACCGTTAGCAGCCTGAACAGCAAGTTCACGAACACGCTGAAGAATATCCGTAGTTTCCTGCAGATATCCTTCCGTTGTCTGAATAAAAGAAACACCATTGTTAATGTTTCTGCTTGCCTGATTCAATCCGCGAATCTGTGAACGCATCTTTTCAGATACGGCAAGACCAGACGCATCATCGCCTGCGCGATTAATACGTTCTCCAGAAGAAAGTTTTTCCATGTTTTTCATGATGTTGTCATTAGAAATGCCAAGCACCCGATTTGCATACATAGAACTCATGTTGTGGTTAATAATCATGTTTGTGTCCTCCATGTCATGATTGGCGGAACATCTTGTTCCATAATCTGCCTTGTACGGGCATCTTCAGGTGTTTGCGCCTCCTGAAGTGTTTCAGACCCTGCGGCAGTAAGATTAAGTTTTATTAAACCCAATCTTACTGCCGTTACAAAACAATACATGATGACACTTTTCAAAGAACAATGAGTACGTCTGAAATCGCACTTGAATTATTTTATATGTGTAATTAACCGTATTACGGCTAATTACACATTCGGCTGACAATTAAACTTATCAGCCGAATTATATTACACTATCTCAGCAATGACAAGACATTCTGTGACTGCGTATTTGCCTGTGCAAGCATCGCAGTACCAGCCTGCTGAAGGATTGAATTCTTCGTAAACTCAACCATCTGTGCGGCCATGTTAGAATCGCGAATACGGGACTCAGACGCCTGAAGGTTTTCCGCAGAAATATCCAGACCTCTGACAGCATATTCCATACGATTCTGGTACGCACCCAAATCAGCGCGCTGCTTATTAATCTTCATCAAACCGTCATCGATAACGCCGATAACACGGTTCGCATCTTCGGGAGTCTGAAGGGAAATCTTATCACCGGAACTGCCGTCGCGAACGCCGAGAGCCGCTGCAGACATCGTTCCGACATAAACCTGCATGCGCTGATCCATGTTTGCGCCGATATGGAACCACATTGAACCTGCTGCAGTCCCGCCTTCCACCGGCATTGCAAAGCGTCCTGTCAGCATATTCATACCGTTGAACTGTGCAGAGCTTGCAACGCGATCGACTTCGGAAACGAGAGCGGAAACTTCCACCTGAATCTGCATACGATCTTCATCGCTGTAGATACCGTTTGCAGCCTGGATCGCAAGTTCGCGGATGCGCTGCATAATATCCGTTGTTTCCTGAAGATAACCTTCCGTCGTTTGAATAAAGCTGATACCGTTGGAAGCGTTCTGAGAAGCCTGATTCAATCCGCGAATCTGAGCGCGCATCTTTTCGGATACGGCAAGACCGGACGCATCATCGCCTGCGCGATTAATACGTTCTCCGGATGAAAGTTTTTCCATATCTTTTGTGATATTGAGTCCGGTGACTCCCAGCTGACGGTTGGCATACATTGCCGACATGTTATGGTTAATAACCATGCTATTCCTCCTTGGAATATACAAAAACAGCATCCTTGCTGTTTGGAAATTTTACAAAAATGCGAATATGACTACAAGGCTGCATCTACGCATTTTTGCAGAATATGACAAATGTAAAATACATATATCATCTCTTAATATATTATCGGATTTTTTGGTGCAAACCTTTAACATTTTTTTACAAAAATTTTATAAAACATAACTGCGCTGTCGTTCCTACTCATTCAATAAGGCGCAATAAAGCGCGGGCAGCCTTGCCTCTATGCGAAACAGCGTTTTTTTGTTTCGCAGTAAGCTCCGCCGCAGTCATTTTAAATTGCGGTAAGAAAAATATGGGATCATAACCGAAGCCGCCTTTCCCCGCGGCATCTTCAATGCGCTCTACGAGGCAGCCTTCCATTGTCTCCTGTGCAATAAATATTCTATCGGAGCCGCAATACAAAACCATCGCGCACGTGTAATGCGCGGATCGGGAGCCGTTGGAAAAGTCGGCAGGCGGCAGATTTCCCGCTTCAAGAGCCGAGTTCAATTGTTCTATTAAAAGCTTATTCTTATCGTATTGAGAAATTGTTGTTCCATCGGTTCTGCCGCGCGGAAAATCAGGGCCGCAGTAACGCGACGAATAAATACCGGGAATCCCTCCCAAAGCGTCAACGCTTATTCCCGAATCGTCTGCAATTACCGGGCAGTGCACAAGGCTGTAAAGACTTTTCGCCTTTATAATGCTGTTTTCGTAAAAGTCGGAACCGTCTTCTACAGGATTAAAATCAATTCCTTCATCGGACGGAATGACAATCGTATGCCGTGAAAGAATTTCCGCCAATTCCTGTTTCTTATGCCGGTTTCCCGTCGCCAAATATATCTTCATGGCGAGAGTTTAACAAAAACGCATGCCGAAAGTCCAGAAAGCGCCAAACGGCTACCGCTCTTTCTTGAAAAGAATTTCAAGCCGTTCCGCTTTATTCAGAAAATAGCCGATTTGCCGCTCGCATATTCCGAGCACGCCGGCAAGCACCTTATTGCTGGGACAGACTGCGTAGCCTTTTTCCTGAAGAAGCGCGTTCTTTTCCTGCCATTTTTTCGTGTGGAACTCATAAAGCTCGCGGAGTTTTGCAATATTTTGCGCATCCGTTTTACAGTAATCAAGGCGCAGCCGGTAGCGCCGGTGAAGATAGTACGAACGATCGCGACGGTTTTTAAGCGTTTCAAGCCGTTCGATTTTGGGACGCAGGGAAAGCTTTAACGTTTCCACCGTGTCCGTCAAATCTTCTTTAGGAATTTCGCAAAAATCGCTCACCGCTTCAATATGCTCATCGTCAACGTAATAGCAGGATTTTAACGATACGACTAACGCAATCTTTTTTTCCGTTCCGTGCTTTTCCGTACAGTAACGGGAAACTGCGCTCTTACGCTCTTTGGCTTCATTATTTTCACCGCCTTCTGTACAGTCGGCATTTATCCCGCACATGGAATTTTCTTTATGGGCTGAAAAGATCTTCGATTTGCTTCTGTACGGCGGTTTATCGGTCCGCAGCGGAAAATACGGTTTAAAACGCAAGCCGCGATAGCAATACTCATCTTGAAAATACCGCTCTTCATTCTGCGCATAATTTTCGTGTTCCGCCAACGTAAGGCAGGCGGCGTTAAATGCTTCTTTCGTTTTCTCGCGCTGCGCCGTTTTGTAAAGAAATCTGACGTAAGATGCAAAATAAGGCGTAAATTTTCCGAACTTTCTGTCGTAACGTGAAAACAGATAATGACCATGCTGCAAAAGGTTTACAATTACTTCGCCGGTAAGATCTTCGTCATTCGTAATAGTTTTGAATTCCGGCATTACGCAAACAACTTCAGCAAGTTTTCCCAAAGCATTTCCGACGCTCAGCTTTCCGCTTTGTACGGCTTCGGGCAAATGCTCTAAGTCTTCATGAATATCGACCATGATAAACACTCCTTATATGTAGATTTTATGCAGTTTTCAAATATGAAAATTATTTTACTGCATAAAATCAATAAGCAATCTGCGTGCCATGTACGAAGGAGCCGTATGGTAGTTACAATATTCGCGCGAATTCTTTAATTATGGACGGAATGAGCGTTTCCAGCCGCCCGTTCGTGCTGCATCCGGCAGCGTTTTTATGCCCGCCTCCGCCGAATTTTTGCGCAACAGCGCTGACGTCGGCACTATCGTTTGACCTGAAACCTATCGTGCAGCTTACGTCCGTTTCCTGCCGCACGAATACGACTGCTTGAACGCCTTTCAGACACAACAGCGCCGAATACAAAGCGTCGGTATCGCGTCCTTCCTGCCCCCATTTTCGCGTATCGTCCTGCGTCTCATAGGTGACGATAAGTTTTCCGTCAAGATGACGCTCGGCGCGCTCAAGCGTTAAGCCGAGCAATTTGCGCGTGCTCCACGCTTTTCCGCCCGTAATCTTGCCGTGAGTTTTACGCGGATCGGCGCCCGCTTTTACCAAACGAGAAGCCGCTTCAAAAATATCCGCATCGGCATTCGTAAGAAACCTAAAAAATCCCGTATCCGTCATCAGCCCGAAAAAGAGAATTTCTGCAACTTCTTTCGGAGGCGCGCCGGCAAGATTTTCATAAAGCGACTGCACAAGAGCGCAGGCAGCGGGAGCAGATGAATCGACTATGCTTTGAGCGCCATCAGGACAGGAAGCGGTTTTGTGGTGATCGATAACGAAGACATCAAGAGTTTTCAGACTTTCGCTAAAATCTCCCAGCCGCGCAATTTCCGAACAGTCGCAAATAATGAGTCCCGCATTTTTCATTTCGTTTTCCGAAAGAAACGGCGGCTCCGGCAAAAACAACGGAGCGAATTCCTGAATTTCAGTACGTTTGAACGGCCCTGCCGAAAGAAGCAGATGTTCCTTTCCGAAATGCTTTAGAATTCCTGCAATGCCGAGACACGAGGAAATGCAGTCGCCGTCCGGCTCCTTATGACCGGCAACGAAAAATAAATTATGGGTATCGATAAATTCCCGAAACGAATCGATTTGCCGCTGTTCCAACTTTTTCATGTACAATCCTTAAACGTTGCGCCGACGCATATCGGCGGAGTTTCAATTTATTTTATAAAATGGGAAAAATATTGTAAATAAAAAAGCCGCCCCGCATTGAGGCAGCTTTTGAATACGCTAGAACATTTTACATTTCAAGTTCTTCAAGCACTTCTTTATCGACATTTTGAATTTCCGCGCCGTTTTCAAGAATCCCCCATACCGGATTATTTTTATCCATCGGAATTGTGAGAACGACGTGGTGGAATTCGCCGCCTTTTTTAACCACGGTCATAAAAGACTTTAAAGTTCCCCGATACAATTTAGTAAGTTTAAGCTTACTCGGATTATCTTTTGAGCTGCGCACCCATTTTTTCGGAATAACCGTAGAGCCCGTTCCGTTGCGGTTTTTCCCGTAAATGACGACATAACCGTCTTTTGAGTCAAGAATTTTGTAAATCGGAAGATTGACGTACGTCATCTCGCTCCAATTTTCTGGTTTTGTCTCATTGTACTTTGTCGGTACGGCGAAGACCGAAGCGAACGATACTGCAAAAATAAATGCCGCTGCAATAATCTTTTTCATTGATAACTCCTGTAAATACAAGGCGAAAGCCCCCTTTCGACTTTGTTTTTATGCCGCTCACACCACGAAACGGCAGATATAACGGCCTGCAACGCAGACCGCATCAGAAAGTTTCCGCAAAACGCGTACGCTTTCATTAATCCCGCATTAAATGACTGCAAGCATTACGGCTTTTATCGAATGCTTGCGGTTTTCCGCCTGTTCCCACACGCGGCTTAGAGCGCTTTCAAACACCTCTTCCGTAACTTCCTGCCCTTTTACGGCGGGAAGACAGTGCATGAATACCGCGTTTTTCCCCGCCGCCTTCATCAGTTTTTGATTGACTTGAAACGGAGATAGAAGCTTTACCCGCTCTTCCTGTAAGTTTTCCTCTCCCATCGAAACCCAGACATCAGTATAAAGGCAGTCGGCGTTTTTAACAATATCCGATTTATCGCCGATTTCAATGCGCGCTCCGGATTTTTCTGCGAACGGTTTGCAAATTGCGCGGATTTCGTCGTCGGGACGCAGTTCTTTCGGGCAAAAGACGGAAAAATGGATGCCGAATTTTGCCGAAATCAACATAAGCGAACGGGCGACATTGTTCCGTCCGTCTCCGCAAAAAACAAGTTTAAGTCCCTTCACATCGCCGAACGTCTCTTTCAACGTCATCAAATCCGCTAATGCTTGAGTCGGGTGAAAGGCGTCGGTAAGTCCGTTTATGACAGGAATTCCTGCGTATTCGGCAAGTTCTTTCGCATGTTTTTGCTGAAATCCTCTGAATTCAATCGCGCTGAACATGCGTCCGAGCGTCCGCGCCGTATCTTTTACGCTCTCTTTACCGCCGAGCTGAATGTCTGCAAGCGACATAAAAACCGGATGCCCGCCCTCTTCTCCGAACGCGGTTTCAAACGCGCTTCTCGTACGCGTAGAGCGTTTTTCAAAAATCAAAGCGATTGTTTTCCCTAAAAAACGCTGATGAATTTCGCCGCGGTGGGCTTCCGCTTTTATCTGAAAACCGATATCGAGCAACGAATTTATTTCTTGCGGAGTCCAATCTATCCAGTTTAATAGCGAGCGCCCTTTGAACGGAGCTTTGAATGTTTCCATAACGATTTCATCTTAAAGTTTTTTTTCAACGATGTAAATATTCGAATGAACGCGGCAAAATAGGAATCAATCTCTCCGCGCAAATAAAAAACCGCCTCAAAGATTAAGGCGGTTTATAGCGACCATAGGGATTGAACCTATGACAACACGGATATGAGCCGTGCGCTCTACCAACTGAGCTAGGTCGCCGTGAATGAGTATATATTAGCAAAATCGTACCGGAGTGTCAACATAATATGAGCACAAAGAGGCTGCCGACTGCACAAAAACGACTTTATGACGAGCAAAATTCCCGCCGTAAAAACCGAATTAAAACGATTTTTTGACTTTCTTAGCAGTATGCGATATATTCACGCCAACATCAAAAAAATAGCGAACGTACGACTTTTGTAGACGAATAAAAGTATACAAATATGATTTTTCAGACTAAATTTTCATCGTAATTTTATAAAAACTACCATACTACCATGTTTTAAGCCCAAAACTACCATATTATTTTTCGTAATCCTAATTTATTGTAATATAAAGAAATAGCACTTATCCTGTGTTGATACTGATATGCGAAAAAAAATCATAAAAAACTTCGGAATACGCGTATAGTTTTCCTTAAACTTACCGACAAGTTTTAAGCAAAGCGCCGTATGAAAAGCAATATAGTGCACGGCATCTGCTGCCGAAGTTTTTACATTCAAAACAAGATGGAATATTCAATCTTAACCGGTAGGAAACTGCTCTCAAAAAAATTGGCGTCAAAGCTGACAATTCAAAGCCATGCTGCAAACTTTGCAAATAAAAAACTCCGCCGCAGCCCGCCTCATCTTAAAAATGCACAAAAACGTCAACACCGCTAAAATAAAAAAACGCGCCTTTTATCCGCGCGTTCCGACACCAGCCCTAAAAAATATAATCCCGCCGCCAGCGGGATTTAAAACGCAGAGAACTTCACTCAAGGCGAGGCGGAAAAGCTACGCCCGCACATCAAAACGGAGTAAGCGTAAAACTCCGCGCCCCCGTGTCTTTTCTGACGCGACGCGCATCCGGCCATCTGATCCCGCGCCCAAAAACTCCGTTCCCCGGCGCGGCGTCCGTACTCGACCGGTACGCCCGCTTTTCCAGTCGAGTTTACGATTTAAGCATCGCGGAAAGCGCGCCGATTTTACCTTCGTCAACCGAGGCGGCGGCTTTATTTTCCTTTTGAATCGCGTCAAAAACTTCCTGCCGGAAAACTTTAACTTCTTTGGGCGCGTCAACGCCGATTTTCACTTGGTCGCCGCGCACGTCGATTATCGTAATCGTAACGTTGTCGCCGATTCGTATTTGCTGGTCGGTTTTTCGGGAAAGTATCAGCATCATTCCCCCTTCCGTTTTAAGGCTTCAAGAATGTTGAACTTCGTCGTCCACCGGTTGTCATTGAGCACAACTTGGATGCAGCGGTTATTCTCTTTATTGATAACAACCGGCCCCAAAAAGTTTGCCGTTATCGGTCCGCCGTCATTGGGCACCGTTACAATCGTCATAATGATTATGTCTTCGTCATTTTTTACGTCAATTGAGTTAAGCTCCGTATCGTCAATATTCGCTTCGTAGCCGGGGCAAATCAAAAACGGATCGACGAGCAAAAAAGCAAGATTTTGCCGGTCAAGCGACTGAAGCCACAAAAAGGGTTCGTACTCGGACGGAAAAATCGCATATTTTTTATACTCCTCAAATCCCACCAGCCCCTCCGGGAATTCGACGATTTTATCTTCTTCAACATTAACGATACCTTGTGTTTTTGTTTTAATTTCCATATTTATTCCTCCCGTCAATTCAAAATGACTGCCGAATGCAGCTCGTCTTCCCGCAAAACGACTGTAAAAGCCCTCTCGACTGTTCGCGCTGTAAATAGCAAGGAAGCGCAAGTCTATCCGATCGATACACCTGCGCTTCCGCAATCGTATTCGTTTTAATTCACAATAAAACGGACTTGCCGTTTTTCCAGTCGGCCTACCGCATATAATTAAGCAGCGTGCTGTTGAACATTTTTCCGGCGTTGCTGAGCGTCGCCTGATACGTGTAGTCAAGCATTTTCATGTCGGTGATGGCTTTTGTAATGTCAAGGTCGCCCTCGCGCGAAATCTGCTGCGTTACGTTCATGGCAGTCGCCGAATTGCGCTGCGCGTTGAGTTGAGCGCGCTCGTACTGCGAACCGGACTTTGCGATGCGCGTAACAAGACTTGCAATTCCAGAATCAAGCGCGCCGATAACCCGCCCGCCGACTTCTTCCGTGTCGCCTTTTAAAAGCGCATCGCGCAAAGCAATCACCGTATCGAACATGGAGCCGCCTGAGACGCGGATGCTGTTACCAATATTGTACGGCGGTTTTTGCGACGCGTCTTTGATAATTCCGATGTCGGAAAGGACGCTTCCGTTTACGTCGGAAAGCCAAAGTTGCCGCGCGTCCGTCGTTTCAAGGTTCAAGCCGCGCGTTATCGGGTCGATATTTGCACGCACCGCCGCGCCGCTGTCGTTTATCTTTGAAGCAAGCGCATAGACGTTATCGCCCGCCTTAATATTAATGGCGACGCCGTCAACGCTTATCGTACTGTCCGCCGACGCCTGCCACGCGCTTGCGTCCCGTCCGCCGAAAAGTTGCTGCTGTTCCGCCCAGAACGTGCGGTTTCCCGCATTGTCGACGCTCAAATATTTGCGCTCATCGACTTCAACCTTATTCATGTCGATTGTGCCGTTGTATGTGACGTTGGAAATAAGC